>JADGQB010000408.1 GCA_017882145.1 Anaerolineales bacterium | reverse complement strand
GGTACTGGTTGCAGCGACTCCGACCATGACGGGATGCCTGACACTTGGGAATTGGCTCATGGATTAAATTCGAATAATGCCAACGATGCAAGTCAAATTGCTCCATCAGGTTTTACTAATTTGGATGAGTATCTAAACGGAAATGGCTAACGGACGGACCCCACATCTCAATTTTCTCTTCTTCAGGACGAGAATTTTTCGGTTTCGAGTTCCATAACTAGCTATTCAGGACAGCTTTGGATTCTGTGCCTGGGAAGCTGGCTACAAGCTGGAATTATGCATTAGGGCCGATCATTAACCCTCCGTCGGCAGTCCTTCGATCTCCATAATCTTGAGCGCATTCGTCGTCGGACTCGGCCCCGGGCGCAGGTGGTAATCGAAGGTCAATTTGCCGTCCGAAACTTCATCCCGGAAATGAACATTACGCGCCTGCGGGTGAATTTCCGCCAGAGTGGCCAGGTCCAGGTCGTGGGTGGCGATCAATCCCACGCCGGCGGCTCCGATCAAGGCCTTTACATAGGCGCGGCTGCCAATCAGGCGCTCGCGGTTGTTGGTGCCCCGGAAGATCTCATCCACGAGGTAGAGCAACGGCATCCCGGATTCATCAGACCGGAGCGCATCCAGCAAGCCCTTCAGGCGTTTCACCTCGGCGTAGAAATAAGAAAAACCGTCGCCCAGGCTATCGCTGATTCGTATACAGGTATAGAGCCGGAAAGGCCGCGTTTGCAGCTCTGCAGCGTTTACGGGGCCGCCAGCGTAGGCCAGGCACAGGTTGACCCCGACTGTGCGGATGAAGGTGCTCTTTCCGGCCATGTTCGATCCGGTAATGACCAGTAATTCGCCCAGTGTCTGGATGTGCAGGTCGTTGCAGACCTTGCGCTCGGAGGGGATCAAAGGATGCCCCATTGCACGCGCTGCAAAGACCGCTGGGGAGGCAGGGTTGCCTTCAATGACTGTCTCTGCGTGATCCTCGACAGGCCTGATCTCTGGGAAGGTATACTCCGGATGCAGCGCGGCGAACTCCCCCAGCGATATGAGCGCCTCCAGGTGGTGGAACGCCTTAAGCCAGCCCGGCAGCAGAGCAGCCATGCGCTTACGCTGGCCGGACGCCAGCCAGGCTGCCCAAAAATCCCACGGGCTGAGAACATTCAGGATCACCCCCATGGCGGGGTTCATGCGCAAGCCTGCCATGGCTGCTACCCACTTCAACTGGCGAAGCCGCTGGGAAGGCCGGTCGGTTTCCACTAAAAACGGGGCACACTGCGCTTTTAGTGGCTGGCGAGAAGCGTATGGAAACGCCTCGAGAAAGCGTAGAAGCGGTTGGAATTTGCCCAGCTCGCCATCCAGGTCGAAAACAGCCTCCAGGAATTTACCCGTCAGGGATTGGTTGGAAAAATACACTGCGGCATACGCCACGGAGGTAAGGATCCAGAGCGGAGGGAGCAGGCCGACCGAATAGAGCACAAATAAGACGATATTGGAAAACGCCAAAACTGTCGCCCAGGGCAGCACCTGGTGCAGGCGTTTTTCAGGATAGGGCGTTTGCAGCCATTCGAGTAATTTGTCGCCATCCAGCGGTTCCCGGCTGAGTTTGCGGAAAATGAGCCGCAGACGATTGCGGAAACGCGGCAGGCTTGCCAGTTCACGAACGACTGCCTGCCTGGGAGCTATTTCCAGCGGTTCGGGAGTGCCCCTGGTTAGCCAGCCTGCCAGCAAGCGACTGCCCTGGCGCGAGATGGTCGTATCGAGCAGATGGTGCAGCGAACGCGGCCCGGTCAGATCGAGGTCGAGTGCGAGTGGGGAGAAGGACGACTCACCCGAGGCGACTGGCAAGGGGATGTTGTCCCAATCCAAGGCCAGGCGTGCGGCTTGTTCACGGTAGATCTCCAACCAGATGCGGAAAGATGCAGCCCACCCGTCCACCCGACGATGGAGTATTGCGATGCAACTGAACAAAATTACTGATACCCCAAGAGCAATCCAGCCTACGCGCGGACTAAAAAAGGCAGCTGCGCCCAGGCTCCCGGCGGCACCTGCCAGAAATACCGCCAGGCGGACGGCCGAATAACCGCGGCTGGTGGCCTCAAGTTGACTTAATTTGCGTTCGAGGCGTTGGATGTGTCGTTGGAAAAGCGCACCTTGTTCCATGCGCCTATTGTACTTTCATTTTATTGCGCAGTTTCACACGAATGAGTAGAAAGTTGGCGGCAAAATTCAAAGCGGTTTCGGCATGATGCTGCATGCCCCATTCCAATACAGCATGCAGGTTTTCGCATTCATCTTCCGCCCGAGCTCGCCATAAAGAGTATTCCTAGGAGCGGATTGCATTTCACAACTTTTATGCAAGCAATCAAAATAGGAGAAGTGCCGATCACGCACTTTCGAGGCCTGCTTCACATCGAATAATTTTTCGCGAGAATATTGACGGATCGTCGGCGCGGCAGCGCGATACGGCTGCCGTCCACAATCAAGCGGAAACGGTCATCCATGCGTGCTGCAATTTGTTCAGGAGAAAGTGAGCAAGTACGGGCCGCCGACAGCTCGATCGCCAGCGAAATGCCATCCAGCCGCTAGCAGATTTGAGCTATGAATAGAGTGTTGCCAGAATTCAGATTGAAATTGGAATTGGTGGCACAGGCGCGTTCCATAAACAACCGCAGTGACTCATTCCCCGCCAACGAAGAGGTGCGATAAGTCACCTCGCCGGGGATTCCCAGAACCTCACGGCTGCTGGCCAGGATTTTCAGCTTGCACAATGGTGCAGCAGGTCATCCACCAGGCGCGTACAGGTTTGGATGAGATGTTCACAATTATCGAGCAAGAGCAAGGTCCTCTTATCGCGGAAGTAATCCATAACCTGGGTGGCGAGCGGTGAGGCGGGTTGTATAATGGAAACAGAGTATCCATCTCAGACTTACTCTCTCTTGGAGAATTTATGGACTCTACCATCCGTATCCGCAATGCGCACCTACACAACCTTAAGAATGTTTCCCTTGAGATCCCCAAGAACAAACTGGTTGTCCTGACCGGAATTTCAGGATCCGGAAAATCCACCCTGGCCTTCGATCTGCTGTACAAAGAAGGCACACGCCAGTACATGGAATCACTCGGGATGATCACGTGGGGACTTTCCAAACCGCCGGTGGATTCCATTACCGGCCTATCCCCCTCGATCAGCATCGACCAGCACCTGAGCAATACCA
>JADGQB010000407.1 GCA_017882145.1 Anaerolineales bacterium | reverse complement strand
TTATCTATGAAAAAAACGGCCTCGCCTGAGGCATATGTCTGGATGGCGAAGCGGGGACTGGTTCTGCCTGGATAGAAATAATGGGGTGGAGGTACCATCCCAATTGCTATTCCGCCGGTTGAATGCTTACCCGGCATAACAAGCATACCGAAAGAAAGCGTAAACAACGCCAAAGCCTGCCTGACCTTTTACCGTTAAGTGTGTTTTATACCTAAAGATACAGTTACCAATAAATCATTACTTGAACGTCATTTCATAATCTTTTTTCTTTTACCTTATTTACCTGGAAAGTGGAATATTACTTAAGACCTATTACTCCGGTAAACGCGCCACCCCAAATGTTTCGGTGGATGCCGATCCCAACTAGGGTGCGTTGGTTTACGACAACTCGAATTATTACGGGTAAAAAGGCTGATGGCAGGTCGGCGGCATAAGCTTGAGCTCGCCCATGTGGGCGGATCGCTCGGCCGTAACCGGCGCAATGGTCAATTCCGCCTATGTGCATAGCAGCAGCATTACCTTCAGGGATATTACTGAAGGCAACCACGACGCCGACTGCCTGGTCGACTTTGACCTGTGGACGGGACGGGGCAGTCGGACCGGCGCAACTCCGTAATAAATAGGCAATGTTCTTAATGGCTACAGCCTCCCCAATTTGGGGAGGCTGTTCTTTTGTGAATTTCATTCCCTCCGGAAGCTACAATAATTCTCAAGTTTTTGGGTTCACCTGCCCGGTAAGATCAAGGACGCGCCCACTTCCAGGTGCCTAGGTTGTTGAGGTTCCAATAGGTTTCCAAGAGTAAACGATAATGCTTATGCTCTTCTTCGCATAGTTTATCGAACATATCATGGCCGCGGGGATCCACGGTTTGAGATGCCAGGTCGGAGTAGGCTTTTTCTGAAACCTTTTCCAGATCAATGGCCCCAGAAATAATGGCCATGACACTCTTTGTGTTGGGCTCTTGAGCCGCTGTGATTTCAAATGTTGGCGGCAGAGGAAACTCCCGACCTTCATAATCGATGTATTCACCGGTCTCTTCGAGGGATTTCTCCAGGGCAGAGATCTTTTCATAGTGAAATTTCTCAAATTCGCTTAACTGCTCGAATAATTGTTTTCCCATGGGATTGGTTATTCGCTTGGCTGCATCAGCGTAACTTGCGGAGGCGATGCGCTCATTTTCCTTGACCACGCGGACTGCATCCAACAGGCTTGGATTTTTCATGGTTTTCTCCTAGACAGAATTGGAATGACTTATCAAGGTAAGAGTTGGCGATTGAATATCAAACATAGGGTGGTTTTATCCAGGGCTTTACCAATAACAAGATATTCAAACTCCAGAATGGAATAATATAAGTTCCCAGTTTAACTTAACTCGTCGCTTCCATCAATGGTATGTCAGAGGGATGGCAATTGGAGTAAGCTGGGATTAGTAGAGGCAACGAGGAGAAATACCGATCCATGCCCTAACCGATACGACCTATCCGACCAGATCGAGTGCATCCGAGTGGATGAGGATGCCGCCGGGCTTGAGCAGCCGGCGTTCCTGGCGGCGGATCTCGCGGGCAACCTGCAGGCGGTCGGCGGACCTGGGAAATTGGGCGGTAAACTCAGGCGAACCAAACAAACGGCTGTCCTGGAGGGCATCGAAGGAATGCTCCGGCAGGAAATCCAATGCGCCCGGCTGCCCCAGGTCGGCGCGATGGTGGGTAAAGGCTTCACGTTCCAGGTCGCCCATATCCACGCCGACCGGGTCGGCGCCCAGCTCGATCAGCATGCGGCAGAACCAGGGTTCGAACAAGGCTGTGTAGCCTTTGGGAGGGCGGCCGAGGGTCAGTTTTCCGAAGGGAGTATTGACGTGGACCGCAGCGGGGGCCCGGCTGGAATTGGAGCCGCAGGCGATATCCAGAATCTTCAAGCCGCGCAGGCCGGATAAATTCCCAAACGCACCGGCAAGCCGGCCGGTCATCTGGGCAAGGATGTCTGCGACACCGGGTTCAAGTGCCATTTTACCGCTCAACCCATAACGATCATCCAGCGCTTGAACCATTTTTGCCAGCAGGTTGCGCTCCCGAGGATCTGCCCAGAGCGGAGAAAGCCGGTCAATGAGTTGATCAAGCTGGTTGGCATGAAGGTTTGTATCCATATATTCCCTTAAAGGAGCAAGCTGGGGGTGAGATAAATCCCGCCCTACCCGAAAAAGGTGGTTTCATCCTTGATCAATCCTACGCCAATTAAATGGCCATCCAGATCTGCAAAGACAAATTCGCGCGAACCGTAGGAGGTCAATGTGGGTGGCTGTACGATCCTGGCGCCGCGGGCTTTTATCTCCAGGTAAAAGGCATCGACGGCCGCGAGGCTCTCCGGGACCAGGTAGGCGTCGTAGCCAGCGCCGAAGTTTTGGCGATTGGATTTTACAGTGCCATATTGTGACTGCACAAGAACGATTTCCACAGTATCCCGGTACAGGGCAGTGAACTTCTCAGCCTGCTCGTAATGTTCCACGGCCCGGAACCCCAAAATGTCACGATAATACCCGGTGGCTTTTTCGATATCCGGTGTGACCAACACGATGGCGCAACTGCTCAATTTTGGCGGGTTCATGGGAGATTCAAGCTCCTTCCCGATCTTGCGGAGGGGCGGCGGGCAGATCCGCGAGCAACGAGCGCAGCGCCTCGGCCTCATCTCCGTTAATGTAAAAGGAAGCACCTCGATTTACGGCGGGGTTTTCGGCCAATTTGTTAATATAATCTGCGTGACCGAATACAGGCACCTTTAGCGGTTGACCGAGCAGCCCGGCAAGCGATTCTCCGATCAGGAACCGATCGATGTCTGCTCTGGGAGGGGTTTATCCCATGCCATCAATCAAGATGCGGGTATGCCCGGTTTGCTTCACCTTTTCCCGGATGGCCAGCAAGGCTGCACATACATCTGGAGGAACCTTTGCGCCACGGATGTGCACAAATAAATAATCCTTGTGTTCCTGAAACGAAAGTTCAATGTTCACGATCGCAACCTGCTCACTGCACACCAAGCGGCTCATTTGGTGACTTTGCCCAGGGCCCTCGCAGGGGGCTACGAGGCAGGATGGTTGCGATCCAACAATAAAGCTATAACACTCTTCCTTCCCAAAGTAAATAGCCCATGCGGCTCCAGCCTAACCCATTGTCCTTTTCTCCTCTTTATTATTTTCTCACGTAATGGT
>JADGQB010000406.1 GCA_017882145.1 Anaerolineales bacterium | reverse complement strand
ATCTTGCGCATATATTCGAGCGGTTCTACCAGGTGGAATCGCACCTGACTCGCAAGCATGGCGGCATGGGGCTGGGCCTGTCTGTTTCCAAAGTCATGACCGAAATACACGGCGGGCGAATTTGGGCAGAAAGCGTGGAAGGCAAGGGCAGCAATTTTACCCTCATCCTGCCGGTCAAGCCGGCCCAATCTGAGGCTGGCAGCCGTCCCTTTGCCCCCTGAGCCTATGGAACCAGCATTCGTTATTGCCGGTCATCTACGCCGAGATTATCTTCTGCCCCCCGCAGGTCGTCCTCTGGTTGACGTGCCGGGGGGAAATTTGCTTTATGCAGCCGCCGGGCTGGGAGTATGGGACAAGAACCTCGGGCTGCTGGCGCGTGTCGGCGAAGATTACCCGAATGAATGGTTACTAAGCTTTGAAAAACAAGGCTGGGACCGGCGCGGGATCCATATCCTGGCAGGCGCCCTGGATTTGCGTTATTTTCAGGCCCGGATCGATCCTCAAACCTTCCAACGCACCAACCCGGTGACACACTTCGCCCGTATGAACTTGCCCTTCCCCAAGTCACTGCTCGGTTATCAACCACCGGTCAATGCTGACGATCGCAAAAGCATCCATCCGGCCTCGCCGCGCACGCTGGATATACCTCCGGATTACCTGAATGCGCACGCAGCCCATGTGTGCCCGTTGGACTATTTAACCGCCGGCCGCTTGCTCTCCACTTTCCGGCAGGCCAACATTACATTCCTGACCCTCGACCCCTTCTCGGCATATATGACCAGTACGGCCTTTGATGATGTGCGCACCCTGCTGCATGGATTAACCGCCTTTCTGCCTTGCGAGGAGGAACTACGCGCCCTTTTCTGGGGCCGCACCGACGATCTGTGGCAGATGGCCGAGGAACTGGGCAGTTTTGGTTGTGAATTCATCGTGATCAAACGCGGAGCCCACGGTCAGATGCTTTACGACGCCACCACTAAAAAGCGCTGGGAAATCCCAGCCTATGCATCCCGACTGGAGGATCTTACCGGAGCAGGAGATTCTTTCTGCGGAGGCTTTTTAGCCGGGTATCAGAAAACATTGGATCCGCTGCGCGCGGCCTTATATGGAAACATCTCGGCCTCTCTTACTATTGAAGGGAGTGGGGCATTCCACGCCCTGCAGGCTTTGCCGGGGCTGGCGCAGGCGCGGCTGGATGCACTTTCCGGACTCATAAGACAGGTATAATTTTTGGGAAGGTGTCCAAACTCTGACTTTCACGAATCTCATGAATAATTTCATCGCAAAGTTACTCGATCTGGCAGTCGCCATCCAACAAATCCCTGCTACGACATTGCACGAAGCGGAACGCGCCGAATTCGTGCGCGCCCGCTTCGCGGAAGAAAACCTGCAGGAGGTCGGGATCGATCCGGTCGGGAATGTGTATGCCCGCCTTGGCAGGTCGGAGGCCAACACCCGGTGTAAGCCGCTGGTTGTTTCGGCTCATCTGGACACGGTTTTCCCCTCGAATGTCGACTTGACCATTCAACGCGAGCCGGAGCGCATCCTGGGACCCGGTATTGGTGACAACTCGCTGGGAGTGGCGGGATTGTTTGGCCTGGTATGGGCTTTACGCGCGCGCCGTCTGTCCCTGCCCGGCGATCTGTGGTTGGTGGCCAATGTCTGCGAGGAAGGCCTGGGAAATCTACGCGGAATTAAAGCCGTGGTGGAGCGCTTCGAGCAGCCTCCCAGGCAATCGGTGGAACAATCCCGCCCGCTGGCGTATATCGTGGTCGAAGGCATGGCATTAGGCCAGATCTACCAGCGTGGGCTGGGCGTGCGCCGTTACCGTATCAACATACGGACCGCCGGTGGCCATTCATGGCACGACTATGGCCAGCCTTCTGCAGTCCACGAGCTGACAGCTCTTTCCACCCGCATTACTGCCCTTCAACTCCCGCGTTCACCCCGAACTACCATGAATGTAGGCATCATTTCCGGCGGATCATCTGTCAACACCATCGCCGCCGAAGCCATGCTGGAACTGGACCTGCGCTCGGAAAATGCTGCTACCCTGGAGACTTTGGCCCGCCAGGTGGAGGAAATCGTCTGCTCGGTCCAAAAACCGGGAGTGGCAATCCAGTTGGAAGCCATTGGCAAGCGGCCTTCTGGAGAACTCCCGCTGGACCACCGACTGGTCCGGCTTGCGCAGGATTGCCTGCGGGAAGTCGGAATAGAGCCTCATCTTAACATTGGCTCCACGGATGCCAACCTGCCGCTCAGCCTCGGCCTGCCGTGTGTAACGATCGGACTGACAACCGGAGGCGGAGCCCATACGATCCATGAATTTATAAATGTTGCTCCACTCGAAAAGGGAGTGGAGCAACTTGTGAGACTGGTGAGCAGGGCCTGGGACTAAATTCAGCAAGTTAACTCAAGCCTGCATGTATTGGATGACAGCATCTCCAAATTGGGAGCATTTGACTTCGGTAGCACCTTCCATCAGGCGGGCAAAATCGTACGTCACAATTTTGGCATTGATGGCGCCACCCATTCCCTTGATGATCAAATCGGCGGCCTCGTCCCAACCCATGTAACGCAGCATCATTTCACCCGAAAGGATGACCGAACCAGGGTTGACCTTGTCCAGGTCGGCGTATTTGGGCGCAGTGCCGTGGGTGGCTTCGAAGATGGCATGGCCGGTTTCATAATTTATATTGGCGCCGGGAGCAATCCCAATACCACCCACCTGGGCAGCCAATGCGTCAGAGATATAGTCCCCGTTCAGATTCAGGGTGGCAAGCACATCGTAATCACGCGGACGGATCAAAGTGAATTGCAGGCTGACATCTGCAATCGAATCCTTGATCAACAGTTTCGTTTTCCACTTCCCATTGCCATGCGTATCCCATAATTTCAGGGCTTCTTCCACTTCGTGCGTGATTCCATTGCGCTGATCGGGGGACATCATGTCGAAACCGGGGTCAATACTCCTGGCATTATCTTCCAGGCTCAAATTGGGATCCTTTTCCTTGTTGCCCAGGATCCAGGTCTCACGCTCGGTTACGATATCCGCGCGGAATTCGCGCTTGGCCAAGGCGTAGCCCCAATCCTTGAAAGCGCCTTCGGTGAATTTCATGATATTACCCTTGTGAATGAAATTCACGTTTTTACGCTTGTTCTGCAGCGCCCACCGAATTGCGGCCCGGACGAGGCGTTCGGTGCCCTGGAC
>JADGQB010000138.1 GCA_017882145.1 Anaerolineales bacterium | reverse complement strand
TGGGGGTTCATCCATCTGAAGTAATTCCCGGATGCCCCCTAATGCGCCGGAATAAGCCATTTCAAGAAATCCACCATATGGCTGCCCCAATATTCTGAATTATGGTTGCCAGGCGCATGGGTGAAAGTATAAGGATAACTCAATTTATCCAGAAGATCTGTGAGATAGTGGGTCAAAACGATAATGCCATCCTGGTCGCCGACATCCACCAGGACGGCCGGGCGCTGACCGGGCGGCATGCTCGAGATCCAGCCGGTGAATTTCTCCTGCTCGCCATCCGCGATTCCTCCGCTGAGGACCGCCACGCGGCCAAAGACATTTGGGGGCCGGAATGCCGCCCTGACCGCGATGGCTGCGCCGTGTGAGATCCCGGTGATGCTGCGGTAAGGGCGATCCGCCCGCGTGCGGTAGTGTGAATCGATGTAGGGTACAACGCGATCGACGATTTGTGCGTCGGCGCCGTAGCCTTTCTCAGGGCTGATGTTGACCATAATGATAATGAATGCGGGAATATCCCCCTGGCGGATAAGCCGGTCGGAGGTAGCGAATATTTCCGGTCCGCCTGCGGCAGTCCAATACAAGACCGGATAGGTCTGGTCGCCGTACTCTGAATAACAAGGAGGCAGGTAAACCGTGAACGCGTGGGTCTCCCCGCTCTCCGGAAAGAAGACCTTGTCTGCCTTCGTCGTGCCGGATTGGTGGCACTCTGGTGTTGGTGCAGGCGTAAGGGTCGGTGACGGGGTTGACATTCTTACGGGTCCGGCACATGCAACCAGGAACAACATTATTATCGTTAATATACTTAAACGTTTCATAACCTTTTTAAAGCATGCACTGCGAGCAGCAATCATCCCGGGCACTTTGCCCATTCTGGATACAGGGGATGCAGGCCGGCAACTGATAGCCGGTTGGCAGGCCTTGCAGAGGATTTCTCGATCAATTATCTCCAAAGATCTTCTTGGAAAGAATGTCATTGATCGTTCCGATAGCCTCGTTCTGTTGATTACTCAGCACGATAAGGGTGACCTGCTCATCCGGATAACGGCTGATGATGGTCGTAAATCCCTCAATACCCCCGTCGTGAGAGAAGATTCGCCGACCACGTTCTGTCCCGATTGCCCAGCCGTAGCCGTAAGCCCAGCCTCCGCTGTCCTGGATGGATACCTGCGGAGCGAACATCTCATCCAGGTAAGCTTTTGGAACCAGCTGATCCGTGGACAGCGATTGTTCCCAGCGGTAAAGGTCTTCGACAGTGGAATACAAAGCCCCAGCCGAGTAGGGAATCGACATATCAATGAAATCTGCCGGGTGGGTGGAATACTGGTCCGGATAACCAACCGCCAGGCTGTTCGTATTGTGGTCGTAACCCGTGTCACGCAGGCCCAGTGGGGTAAAGATGGATCGTTTTAGAAAATCCTCATAGGTCTGGCCAGAGACTTGCTCGATGATGTACCCCAGCACGATGTAGCCGGAATTGCTATACATGAATTTTTCGCCGGGCTTGAAATCCAGCGGCTTATCCTTAAAACGGGCAATGGTCTGCACGGGAGTTGTAGGAAATGCCCGTGAGGCAGGGTAATCAGCAAATGAAAGGAAATCAGGAATACCGGAAGTGTGCGTCAGAAGATGTTTGATCGTTATGGCCTCCCAGGTTGACGGACAATCCGGGACATATTTGCAAATTGGGTCTTTGACATTGAGCTTGCCTTGCTTTTCCAGAATGAGGACTGCCATCGCAGTGAACTGCTTGGTGATTGAGCCCAGCCGAAAACGGGTCTGCGGTGTATTGGGAATCTTCTGCTCACGATCTGCCAACCCGTAACCCTGGCTGAGCAGCAGCTTGCCTTGTTTGGCGATCAGCACAGAGCCCGTGAAAAGGGATTGGTTCGCCAGGTTAGCGAGCGTGGTATCGATCTCTGTAATCAAGGAGAGTGAAGCTGCCTTCGCCAGTGGAGGAACCGTTGGTGTCTGAGTCGGTAATGGCTTTGCTGGAGTGCAGCCGTTGAGGACGAGAAAAACAAGGATGCTCAAGGATACGAATGTGTTGAAGAGTGATCGTTGCATTTTTTATCTTCTGGCTGCCGAAACGCCTGGAATTAGAGGCGTTCTGGTTCTGCTGCCACACGTTACGGGTTTCGGATTTTTTCCACCATATGGATAATGGCATCGATGATGATCTGCGGTTCGTATAAGGAAATGAAGTGTTGAGATGTCCTGGCAGTCACGGAAACGCCCTGCGATGATAAGGTCGCCAGATCAGCCTGCAGCTTTCGAATGATCTCAGCATATTGTTCTTGAGCAGCCGGCTCGAGCCCGCGCCAGTCGTTTGGGCCAGGGTTATGACCGATAACGATGAGTGGAATATCCCCGAAGCTGCCTGCCTGCCGGACTTGCTCGTTGCTGGCTTGCATATCGAGTCCGTCCATCGAGGGCATCATACTCCCTGTGTATATGGCGGTCTCAGACATTCGATATTGTGTAATGCCGGCCGGTTCACCGGGGGAGTAGGTCGGATATGCTGTGGCATAAGTGATGGCTGCCTCCGGGTAGGTAGGGGTCGTATCCACCAAAACCATGCCCGCCATATCTTGCGGATAAAGATGCGCAAAAACGCGTGCATGCCAGCCGCCGAGCGAGTGTGCGACCAGGATGTAGGGTGCTGGTACAGGGATTTTGCTGAGAAGAATGTGCAGGTTTTCTGCAGCTTCCTGGCTGGTGGTGATAGGCACGCGATCATAAATGCAGATGCGCGTGCTGGGAAGTACTCCCAGAATAACCGCATTCCAACTCAAAGTGAGGGTCGGTTTATCCCCTGCCCCGGCTTCAACGATCACTGCCGGGGAGCCCTCCCCAAAGCATTGGTAGCTCAACACATGCCCACCCACATCCACGACGCCCTGCAGTGCGGGAACAGGCAGGGACGGTCTTTGCTCCACTTCCAGGGTCGGCGTTGCAGAAGGCTTTTCCAGTGTGGGCGTGGCTGCTGGTGAAGTTGCTACACAAGCCGCGGCAGTCAATACGATTAATATTGAGATACTTTTCAGGAGGATCTGCCTGAGGTTTGACATTGTTTTCTCCTCAATTAAACGATCTGGTGGAAAATATCTCTTTCTTTCCTATTAATACTATACAACTATTTGAATAAAAACCACTCTTCGACCGGGCAGGTTTCCCCTGGTCAGCAGGCTAGTATTGGTTGAGTGCGGTCTGTATTCAGGGAGCCGCGAACCAGAATCAAAAACATCTCACGCCGCGCCACCCGGCAAAAACAATGCTGAGAAAGATGATGACCATGCAGCCGATCGTAAAGGATAGGAACACAGGCAGGCGGGCTACTTTGCCGACTCTTTACCGGATAATTTGTAAACCATCGACAAATGTACCTACGTACAGAGTGTTGGCTAAACGAGGATCAGCCATCATGTTGATAATGTCTGAATTGGTCAAGTCGACGCTCAATTCTTCCCAGCTTTCACCGCCATTTATACTGGAAAAGATATGGCCAATTTGGGTGCCCGCATAAACAGTGTTGGGGGAACCTGGATGGATTGCCAGTGAGGTTACTTCGGGATCACTAATACCAGTATTGAATTCCATCCATTTTTCACCATCCGTGCTTTTGAATACACCCTCGCCAGTTCCGGCATACAGCGTTGTTGGAGCGGTTGGATCGATTAGCAGGGCATAAATTTCATCATTCGCGAGGCCAAGGTTGGCTTCCCTCCAGTTCCAACCGCCATCCGTGCTTTTGAATACACCACCGCCGCTTGTTCCCACGTATAGAATTGTGGGTTTTGTTGGGTCAATCACCAGGGCAGAAATATCCAAATTTGTAAGTCCTGTGTTGGATTCGCTCCAATTCTCACCGCCATCCGTGCTTCGGAACACGCCAAGATCAGTCACCGCATAAATAGTTGCCGGTCTTATGGGATCAATCCCCAGCACACGGATTTCCAAATCCTCAAGTCCTGTGTTGGATTCGCTCCAATTCTCGCCACCATCCGTGCTTTTGAACACACCATCATAAGTCCCTGCATAAATGGTTGCAGGTGTTTTTGTATCCACCGCAATACTGGTGAAAACGGTAAAAGGAATATCTTTATTGATCCTGGTCCAAGTAACGCCATTGTTCACGCTTTTATACAAACAACCGTAAGTACCAACATAAAAAGAAGTTGGAACTCCTGGATCAATTGCCAAAGTCGTAACTGTGAACGCAGTTAATTTTGCATTTTTTGCTTTCCAGGTCTCACCACCATCGATGCTCTTAAATACTCCTGCGTATGTACCTGCGTAAATAGTCTTCGGCGTGAACGGATCAAACGCGAAGACGGACACAATGTTTGTGTTCATGCTTTGTTCTGCCCATGTTTCGCCGGCATCAGTGCTCTTTAAGATGGTTCCGGTGGTTGTACTCGCATAGAACTTACTTGGAATGAGCGGGTCGATTGCCAGGGCATCAACAAAGTCATTGGAATTGCCTGTGTCGATCACTTCCCAATTCTCACCGCCATCTGTGCTTTTGATCATTCCAATTTGAGTAGCAGCCAGGAGAGTTGTTGAGGAGGATGGAGCAATTTCCAGATTTTGAATCTCAAGCGAATCAAAACCGGTGTTAAGTTCATACCAATTTTCACCGCCATCCGTGCTTTTGAACATTCCGCCACTTGTTCCCGCATAGAGAGTAGTCGAACTGTTCGGGTCGATTTCCAGATCATTAATATATTCATCTGAAAGACCGTTATTTATCTTTCTCCAGCTTTTACCACCATCGGTGCTTTTGAAGACCCCCATATTCGTGCCTGCATAGAGATTGGCTGCCGAAATTGGATCAATTTCCAGAGTAAGAATTGGTGGATAATCAGTACCGCCAAATTCATCAGGTAGTTCAATGCCGATCTCAGACCAATTTTCACCACCATCCGTGCTTTTATATAGGTAACTGCTCCCTGCATAGATGGTTGAGGGTGTTATTGGATCAATAGCCAGGGTGGAAATTTCTGACATTGAAAAGTCAGCCTTGAGTTTGATCCAATTCTCACCACCATCCGTGCTTTTAAACACCCTGCCATTTTCTGATCCTGCATAAAGAATTTTTGGCGCCGAAGGATCGATCGCTATGGAAATAATTGTTCCGCCTTCAGGTCCATAATTGGCTGAGCTAACTGGCACAGCCCCGATGGTTGGTTCCGGGGTTGCATTTGGTGCTTGCAGTTCAAGAGTAGGTGCTGTCTCTGCTGCCAGCGGGGTTTGAAGGGGCGTTTTTGTACCATCCGTTACGGCTGTTGGAGTCTGCGCTTTCGATTTAGGGGTTTTGAGAGCAGCCGTAAGATTTGGAGTTGGGGTCAGGGAGGGGGTGGAGGATAGATTACAGGCCAGCAACAATCCTGCACAAAGAAGCAAGATGACCAGGATATTTTTTTTCATTGCAAGCTCCCTTAAGACCCCAAACGTTTGGGGTTTTGTACGGCCAAAGATCAATGATCGCCCCAAAATAATTTCCTCTGAGGTTTACTACCTGTAATCATAAATCATCTTACAGTCGATTTAATAAAAATACAAGCGGTTCTTGAAGGAAGAGTCGAGTGTTCGCGAAGTCGCACACTCTTGTTTTATTGTTATTGCCTGCACTGTGATGCAGGCAATGACACGCGCTCTTGACTTTAACAACACCTGGAAGAAAGGATTGATATCATTCAATCACATGGATCAATCGTACCAGGTGAACAAGGAAACCCAGACCGTGCCTCCTTTTCCGTCATCAACCAAAATAACCAGTTTTGGATCATAGGCCATACCCTGTCCCCGTCCACCTGCTATTAATCCGATAACGATTATTATTGGCCAAAGATATAATAGCGAGACGGTAAGGAGCCAAAAAGCAGCCAACACGCCCGCAACACAAATCAACCCAAGCAGCGCTTTACCGATAAATGACATAATTTTTTCCGCGGATGGCAGGGAAACTTTGGGCCTGGCAGGCGCAGGGGAGGGTTCTGTCCTATGTTCATCATCGGCAATGATCACGCCCTGGACTCGCACCCCGGCATTAATGATCTGATGCAAGCGTGCAACTGCCGCGGTTGGTATGCTATACTTATATAGATCAGCAGGGATTAGTTTCCAGTTATTTGACTCCCGGGGTGTTGTGATCATGTCGCCATGGCCGGCAATGTGTATGAGTGGGTGGCGGATTGGTATGAAGCTTACAGCCAAATGCCTCAATCCAACCCGACCGGTCCGCCTCCGGGCAGGAACATATCATCCGTGGAGGTTCATGGGGGGATGATCCCGGGCACGTTCGCTCGGCCGTCCGCTCGCATATTAATCCTGACAACTGGGTGGATTACATCGGCTTCCGCTGTGCACATTAGCAACTATAGGCATGATTGTGTTGCCCGATAATTGGTGAGTAAATTTTACAACCCCCACGGCGGGGATAAAATCACAGCTTTAGGCGCCTGCTGCAAAATGGAAGAGTGCTATGGATGATCTCCTTCAACTCGGAATCGCTGCATTTGAGAGCGGGAAAATCGATGAAGCTCGTAGGCTTCTGATGTCCTTCGTTGATCAAAATCCTGACAATGAGTCTGGTTGGGGATGGTTATTCAACGTTTGCGCTACAGACAAAGAACGCGTGGATTGTTTGGAACAGGTAATCCGTATCAATCCCCAAAACGAAAAAGCTGAACAATTACTAAGAAAATATTCCTTGCCTGAACAGTCCATCCCTATACCAGTAGTGGATGAAGGAATGCGGCATGATTTTGAAAATGATGCACTTGCCCGCAAGGTTACCCGCTTCCTGGTGATATTTCAGGGGAGTGCCTTATTCCTTGGAATCATCTTTACACTGATCCGGCTTAGCTCAACCGCGTTATTTCTTGCATTCGTGTCTCTGGTTGTTTTGCTGGGAGCACTGACCTGGTTTTATATCCGCTACGGATTGCATCCAATCGTGCAGGAAAAACGAAAACTCACCCAACAAACAAAGAATCTGCAAGCCCAAATTCTTGTCCAAAGTACGAACCTCAATTTAACCCAACAAAAGCGGGAGAAAATCAAGCAGGCTGAACAAGCTGAATTGTCAGCAGCATTACAAAATATCCAGAAAAAACATATCGATTCTGGACTAAGCAGCGTTCATATAGCCAATGCCGATATTCCAGGAATTAACTGGGAGCTCAAACAACTGTTAGTTTCATATGGTTTTTCAAATGCCTTAAGTATTACCCCGGATGTTAAAACGATTGAAGGTTTTAGTCCTGCAAAGACCCAGGCAGTCCTGGATTGGCAGGCTAGAATCCGTTCCTATTTTGATGGGACCAAACCGAAGGACCTGCCCCAGGATACGTACAATCCCATAAAGAATAAATTCCAAATCCAGAACGCAAACAATGATGCAGAAGAACGCAAAATCCAAGAAACGAAAACCAAACTGGAAAATAGGAACAAAGAGATCCAACCCCTACTTAACACGCTTGCCCCGCTTACATTTGGGTTCTACCTTCGGAACGCGTTAGGTTCCAAAGGGATTATCGCAGCCCTGACAGGAGCCGGTTTAATTCTAAGCAATATCCTCCTGGGATCCAGCGCAACATTCGGCGCGGTTAAGGCAGCCCTCGCAACCTCTACATTTACACCGACGATCACTTATACGCTGACAAGAACATATACCCCGACCATCACAGATACCCCGACGATGACGGATACACCAACACTCACGCTTACTTCGACCAGCGTGGATACTCCAACCAGCACTCTGACACCCGGGCCGACCTTCACGCCAACTTTGACTCTGACATTAACATCCACACCAACGGTCACCAGAACAAATACGCAGACTCCTATGCCAGTCAGGATAACTCCTGGAGGAATATATGGGAATCCGTGGGGTTACAACTTCAAAGGAAGCAATGTTATTAATAATCCCCCTTCAAATTTTTGTATTTATTTTATGTGCGCCAACAATTTCTGGGATGGTAAAGGATATGTGATTGAGTGCGGAGATAATACGTTTAGCAAAACCGGTGGAGGCTATGGAGCTTGCAGTGGTCACGGCGGCGTACCCCGAATACTTTATTCGCCATAAATTCCATCGGGAATGAGATTGAGCAAAGCGCCTCTAAAATCCCATCTCTTTTGCCTTGGGGCAGGCCGGGGCAGGCGGGTACTTGTGGGAGTTGGTAGCCTTCTCGGGGAGTGAGGCAGGTGCATCCATGCTCGCAGGAAAACGTATAATTATTATGGAAGGAGAATTCAGATGATCCGCAAACCGGTTGATCGGGTGGTTGTTTCCATTTGTGGATTGATCGTTGTGCTGGGGGTGGCCTGGGGCTGCGATCGGTTGATGCAGTTCTTCAGATTCTTGAACGCACAATTTTTTACCTTGAATACCATTATTTTATGGGGCTACGCGCTGGTGGCTCTGGTTCTTTCCGGCTTGTGGCTGCTCCTGGCCTGGTTTGAGTTGATCCGGGAATCCAGGAATACCTGGGTTTCTTTGATCTTTCTATTAATCGGATTGAGTATCGTGGCGTATCCGGCACTGTATTTCACACCGCTATTGGGCTGGTTGAGCAATATTACACTCGTCCAGCTGGCTCCTACGATGTATTTGTTTTCCACGGGGGGGATCGTGGCAGTAATCGGAGTGCTGGGACTTGTAATCCAGCGGGGTAAGAATAAGAACGGGGGGAGAGGCGGATAATCGAAAGTATGATTATTGAAACTTTGTACTTCCGGCTGCTGTGAACCCCTGACCGGGCAGTATTTATCTGGCGACGAGTTCCACCTGCCTGTCCCTGGCGATCGTTCAAGTGTACAGGGCACGCTTTATTGGGCGGTTTTGGGTTGTGCAAGACTTGCCGCCTGAAAAAAGATAGCTTTGCCAACATGACAAGATTTTATACAATTTTATTTTTCAACAGCCAGGGTATTGTAGTATGCAAACAAAACACCACTTTTGTGAAAGCCAAATTGTAGAATTGGGCGATTCATCGAACCAGAACTCATTTCAGCATACCATGTGAAAAAGTAATTATCCACTTTCCCTCCTTCTTCGTATTGTAATGAAGATTGGAGAGAATCAAAGTCAGGAATCACCGCCTTTGCAAAACCCAGCGCTTTGGCTTTTATCTCAGCCGACGACAAAGAAGACTTGCCAGGGGGAATGCCCGGTAAAATTGCCCGTGCGTCAATTTCCACAACCTGATTTGTTTTTGGGTTGACCGAGTAAATTCTTCCTTCACTGTCTTGATATTTTGCAACAGCTAATCCGCCACTGGGCGAATTACTCATTTCACTATTTTCCACAAATTTTAAAGGTAAAAAGGGTAATTCCAAAGATTTTCGAGTGGCGTTGATTGCGTATGTTGGTTGATTTGCGGTATCTTTTGCAGGAAAACACCCTGCCAAGACCAAAATAATAATTGCGGCAATCAAGATTCTTATGGAAAGCCTGGGAAAAATATTCATTCGAAAACATCCTTATTATGCTTTGCAAGAAAACGCCCAACTCGCGTTTGAGAGAATCGTATTTGCCGAGCACATGTAGCAACTTATAGGCGGACCGTACTTGTCACCATTTGGGGAAAATGTCCCCGCAGGGGATAACATTCAGAATTTTTCGGATTTTATACGGGGATGGATTAATCTTCTCCCAGACTAGTTATAGCTGGATTTGTCTTTCGCCAGGTGGAATTATGCGAAACCACAAGTTCCAGACTCAAATTCCTCTGAGCATCACGACTTGCACTCATAAATTATCTTACAATCGTTTTAACGAAAATACAAGCGGTTCTTGAAGGAAGAGGGGAAAGCAGCCGCGGGAAGCACCCAGCTATGGGCATGACGATCTCGGAGTAGACAGACTTCCTCCCAAAACCCCAGCCAGCAATTAATACATCATCCGACCTGTCCATGCGGACAGTAGAATACTCCTCCAACGGCAGGGGGATTTTTCCTTTCGGCAAGCTAAACTGTATATAGATCAGAACATAATGCTTTCCATGCAGC
>JADGQB010000137.1 GCA_017882145.1 Anaerolineales bacterium | reverse complement strand
GCTTTGGAGATGGAACAGGATCAAAATGTTGGTGGAGAAACTCAATAGGATGGCGATGAAACCCCAAACCGATATCCACCTTGGAATGAGTTTCGATTGGTAGAACACGTAATACAGCATCAGAGCGCCCAGGCCGAAAACAATCCCCCCAATAGCATTAATCGGATCAGCACCTTTCAGGAATACAGCTCCCAAGGCTTGAAAATTGGAAGCATCCGGAGCGCCTGCTGCTGCATATTCCCGGCTTAGGATTAACAGGAATAGCCAGCTGAGCACCATGGCAATGGAGGTAACGGTCTCAAGCGCCCCCCTGAAAACAACATACCCGAGGGCCAGGGTTTCATTATGCTTTTTAAGGACTGGAAATATCACAAATGGAACCATGGCAAGCACAAGGCCCATCGTTAACACCAAGAGGGCTGCTGTTACGATTTGATTTTGATTTTCAGAAACTTTGATAAGATAATTTGGATCGCTTAGAATGGGTTCTGTAAAAACAGCGCTTAGGATACCCGCAAGCGTCCCAATGATGAATAGCACGCCCACGATTATTGCGATCTTTCTGTTTGTCCCACGGGGATTTCCTTTGGTCGTATTCATTTTTATCTCCTTTTTTGAACCGTATGGATGAGTTTCATTAAATTGGACTTGCATAAAATTGTGGTCGCCACCCGGTTAGCGGGGGTTGAAACGGGCTGGAAATGTTATCAAAGGCAAATCTCCTTTCCAAGTAGCAACTATCTATTTACAATTTGACGTCTGATCGATCTGCCTGGCCGTGTTCGAGAGGACTGACCGAGACCAATGGCATGCCTAAATCACGTACTTTTTTAAGCAAGCCGTGCAACGCGGCCTGGTCAATCACCGGGCCGGTTAAAAGCGTATCGCCGTTTTCTTCCAGCGAGATGGTCAGGCCCTCAAACCAGTCTGTCCATCGATGGCCCAGATGGCCCTTGATCCTGATCTGATAGATCACGGGTTGACCTGGAGTCGGTTTTAGTTCGGGTTCGTTTGACATCACCTTGTACCTTTTGTGGCCGGCCATTACAGTCCGTACCACTTGTTCAATTTACAGGTAATATACCTTCGCCAGAGTGTCAGCGATAGACACTTTGGTGTGGGTCGGAGTGTTGATTTGAGTTGTTAGGTGGAAATGTGGGCGAGGCTGGAGTTTACAATAAACCCAGCTCACTGGCGCGGGCGATGGCTTCGGTGCGCCGCTGCACCTGTAGTTTGTCAAAAATCCGGCGGTTGTGGCCTTTGACGGTATCCAGGGCCAGGAAAAGTCGTTCGCCGATTTCTTGATTCGAAAGGCCCTGGGCGATCAGCTTTAGTATTTCTAACTCGCGTTGGCTCAATGACTGAACCATTGTTGATTTCTGACTATAGTCCCCGGAGCGTAGCGGAGTGGGATTGCTGACTTCTGATTGTGGCACTGGCACGATTTGCGCAAAGGCCGCCAGGAGTTTGTCCACATACTCGGTCGGCTTGCGACCTTCACGCCTCTGCTTTTCAATCCACAATCTAAAATCCAAAATCAACAATCGCATTGGCTCGCCTTCGTCAACAAAGAGCCGGACGTAGCCCTGCGGTTCAGCCAGCGTCAGAGCACGCTCCAGAGACACGCGAGCCGGGGGACTGTCGCCTTGTGCCGCATGAGCAAGCGCCAGCAACACCAAAATCTCGATCACACTGCCCATCCGTCCACCTGCTTCCGCTGCATGCAGGAGGCGCTCCAGCAGACCGATAACCTCATTAATGGAACCAGTACCCCGGTCGCTTTTATAGCGGGCGATAAGCACTCGAGCCAGTGTCACATGCTCGAACTCACGCAGGTAGCTGGGCGCATCCTCAACGGAAAGGCCCTGTTCGTGCGCCCACCCCTGTGCTTCGATCAACCTACCCTGCACAACCCATATCCGGGCTTTCATTGCAGATATGGGACAGAAGTCAGGCAAGGGTGATCTGATATACAGACGCTGCGCTTCATCCAAAAGTGCGAGAGCCCCTTCCAGGTCGCCCTGTGCTGTCTTGAGCCGAGCCTTGTCAATACACAAACGGTATCGCGAAACAGGTAACTGCGCTTTTTCGCCGAGTTCCTTGCATCTCTGCAAGTGCTGCGCGGCAGCCTCTAGATTACCCTGTTCAAGATACAGCTTACTTAATTCCCTGTGCAAGTCAGCAGCATCGAGAGGAAATGGTTCACCTTGATCCATTACAAATTGTAATAACTGTTCGAGCGTATTGATCGCCTCGTGGAGATGCCCCAGTGCCAGCCTGATATCAGCCAGAACAACGGTTGTGCTGATTGCATCCGGGATATTTCCGGCTGTCCGCAGTTTCATCGTGTAATCGGCGAAAACCCGACCGGCAGAATCCAGGTCCCCGCTTGCCCAGTAGGTCATCCCCAGGAGCATGGAGGCCTGACTGTGTCTGAAAGGATCCGCATCGGTGAGCTCGAGTACCCGGCTGGCATACCGCACCGTGTCCGGAATATTACCGAGGGTCTGAGCGATATAGGCGTGGCCGATAGCAATTGTCGCCGGTAGAGTTTTAAATTGTTCCTGGTCTGCAACGACCATCTCAGTGGATGCGGTTTCCAGTCGCACCTTCATCGTTTCTGCAGGTTCCAACCATCGTTCGGCGTCTTTCAATCGCGCCTGTGCGGCTTCCATCTCACCACTCCCCAATAATGCATAGGCGTACCAAACATTGAGCACTGGCCGGGCGCGGACCAACTCTTCCGACAGCCTCTTTACCCAGCCAAGCCATGTAGCCTGCTGGATACTTCCAGCCTCTGCTGCCGGCCATGCCAGTTCGATCAAGCCTGCTGCGCCCTCGAAATCTTGAGCAGCCAGCGCATGACGGATGGCATCGGAACGCAGACCGTTCTGCTCGTACCACTCGCTCGCCAGACGATGAAGCGTGGACACGCGCTCGGGTTGCGCCTCCCGCAAGTGCGCCTGGAGAACTTCGGCGAAGAGGTGATGATAGCGATACCACTGGCGCTGATCGTCAAGCGGGATGACAAACAGGTTGCTACGTTCCAGGGCCTCCAGCATGTCTTTGCCATCTTCCCGTTCAGTAACCGCATTGCACAAAAGCGCACACAGCCTGTCGAGAATAGCGGTTTGCAATAAGAAGTTACGCACATGTTCAGGCTGGCGTTGCAGAACCTCTTCGACCAGATAGTCCAGGATAAAATGGTGGCTGCCGGTGAAAGATTTGATAAAACTGGCGGTGTCTGATCGCCCTTGCATCGAAAGCGCAGCCATTTGCAGGCCGGCAATCCAACCTTCGGTGCGCTTATCCAGGGCGGCGATGTTTTCCGCTGAGAGGTTCAGGCCCATCATCTGGTTAAGAAATTCGGCTGCTTCGGCGGGGGTAAAACGCAAATCGGCGGCGCGCAGCTCGGTCAGTTGACCTCGGACGCGCAAGCGGGCCAGAGGGAGCGCAGGATCCTCGCGTGTGGCGATCACCAGGTGCATCTGCGGCGGCAGGTGCTCGATGAGAAAGGTGAGGGCGTTGTCTACTGGTTTGGAATCAATAATGTGATAATCGTCAAGGACAAAGATGAAGTTCTCGGGGATGGTGATGATTTCATTGATCAGGGTTGTCAGAATTGATTCGATTGGCGGTGGCTGAGGGGATTGGAGTGCAGCCAACACGCCTATGCCAATCTTTGGCGCAATTGTTTGCAACGCCGCAACGAGGTAAGCCAGAAAACGGGTGAGTTCATTATCCCCTTCATCCAACGACAGCCAGGCGACCGGTCGCTCGCAACTTGCAATCCATTCACTGACCAGCGTGGTTTTGCCAAATCCGGCAGAGGCTGAGATGAGGGTCAGTTTACGGCCCGCAGAGAGACCCTCGTTCAGCCGCTCGATCAGGCGGGGGCGCAGGACAATTTTAGACCGAGGTGGGGGGATATAAAGTTTGGTGGCTAAAATTGGAGCGGACATGGATCAAGTATACAGCACATTCCCAAAATTCAAAAAGCAGCAAAGCCCAGTAACAGCGGGATGGCGCAATAGGGAGATTATATGAATGTCAACCGAATACAATTACTAATAGGCAAAGACAATCGGGCGTGATCCCTGACCAAGCAGGTACTCCACAGATCCCCATAGGGCGGAGGCGGAGTGGAGGTGGATGAACCCGATATCTGGCAGGCACCAGGCATGATCATTCGGCCCATTCAATTGGACAGTCTTGCGAACACCTGTATCCAATACAGGAATACAAACTGCCTGCCCCTGAGATCCACCAGGATATCTGCTGCATCTTTCTGCGCGGGATCCAGGCGAGGCTGTCCTAAAGGGGCGGCGAAATGGAGGTGCTGAATATATCGGTGAATATATCAGTGGAATAGCCTATTGAATCAGATCATGCCTGTAAATACTGGTATCATATTTCCAATGGATTTTTCAGAACTAGTCTTCGCAGGAAATGCAGTTCATGACAACCTCAGCTCAACCGATCCAACCGCTGGCTTCCGGGGATATTGCCCAGGAGAAATTAAAGTTCGGGGAGAAACTCTCCTATTTGCTCGCAACAATGGCCCCGTATCCGTTGTTAGGTTTGACCTCAGGATACCTGATGATCTTCTACACAAATGTCATCGGGTTGAACCCCATCGCCATTGGGACGCTCTTCCTGTTTTCCAGGATCATGGATGGCATCAGTGATCCAATCAATGGGTATTTGATCGATCGTTTACCCAGAACAAAGTTCGGAAAGTATCGCTCTGTGATGATCGGCGGTACGATCGTATGCTGTCTCAACTCCCTGCTGTTATGGTTCGGCCCGGCCTGGGCCACATCGGGCAAGTTGACGATCGCTTATATCAGTTACCTGGTGCTCGGTTTCAGCTTCGACTACATGGATATCCCGAAGAACAGTTTTCTCCCCGCGATGACCGCCAACCCTAAAGAACGCTCCAGTCTTGGGATGCTGATGGCACTCGGAACTATTGTATCAGGGATGGCCGTAGCAATTATCGCTCCCCTGATACTGTCAGCTGGAGATCTGAGTCTGAAAGCATTTTCCACGCTAGTCCTGATCGTCACAGGTGCCGTGCTTGTCGTTGGCATCGTTGGAGCATTAGGCGTAAAAGAACGCGTTGTTCCGGTCGATATGGAGACCAAGCACTCACTGAAGGACTACCTGAATATTTTGATCCAAAGGCCAGTTTTCGTGACCTTCATGTACGGTTTGATGTTCTCTGCTGCATTATACATTCCTGGTGCAGTGAGCGTCTTTTTCTTTACCTATGTGATGAAAAACCTGGCCCTGGCCAGTGCGGTTGCACCGGTACAGCTGGTTGGCCTCCTTCTGGGTATATTCCTGGCCGCGCTAATTTTGCGTAAGCTGGGCAAAAAAAGGAGCTATATTGTTGCCGCGCTGGCGATGATCATTGTTTCTGCGATCCGGTGGATAGACCCCACATCGCTGGCATTGATCTACATATCCACCATTATCGGCGGTTTCATCCTGGGCTCCTTCCAGCCCGTGGTTCACGTCGTCGCGGCAGACAATATTGACTATGTCGAATATAAAATGAAATATCGCTCTGAAGCCGCCGTGGCTTCAATCGGTTCTTTTGTTGAAAAAGTCTCCTCAGGTATTGCCGGAGCGATCCCGGGCTATGTTCTGGGTTGGGCAGGATACGTAGCCGCCAGCCAGACACAGCCTGCGAGCGTTATCACTGCGATCATCTGGCTTACCATCGGCTCCCCGATTTTCTTTTTTGCAGCTTCGGCCCTGATCTTCGGGTTCGGATATAACCTGGATAAGAATACACTCCAAAAGGTGGAGGTTGAACTAAGCGAGAGAAGAGCAGCAAACCAAGCCTCTCCAAAATAAAGATCGTGGTCGCTATCGAAACCTAAAAGCATGCCCCTGCAGCCAGTCGTCCCATTATCCGCTTCCTCCAACGACAGCCAGGCGACCGGCTGCTGGCAGCCCGCAAGCCATTCGCTGACCAGCGTAGTCTTGCCAAACCCGGCAGAGGCTGAGATGAGGGTCAGCCTGCACCCCGCAGAGAGGCCCTCGTTCAGCCGCTCGACCAGGCGGGGACGGAGGACAATGCCAGACCGGGGTGGGGAATGTACAGCTTCGTGGCCAAAATCGGAGCGGACATAAATTAAGTATACAGCACATCCCCAAAATTCAAAGCGGCAAAGTCCGGGCACAGCGGTTTGGCGCGCAGCATCAGGTTTTGCAGTTAATCCATCGAGATAACCACATTACCTTTTTTGTGCCCTTCTTCGACATAGCGGTGAGCCTCAGCAGCCTGTTCCATTGGGTAGCAGCGGTCGATGATTGCTTTTATTTTTCCCGCCTCAATCAGCTCTTTGATGGAATTTAAGTCCTCAACACTTCCCGGAGCAAGCGCACAAATTACTTTCCTGCCGCCTGACATTGAAGTCCAAAGCATTTGCAAAAGCTGTTTCAGCTTAAAACTGGCGAATAGGTGGATTCCGTTTGGCTTGAGCGAGCTTTTACAGCGTGAAAATGAACTCTTGCCCAGGATGTCAAAAATCAGATCGTATGTCTCACCATTTTGGGTAAAATCTTCTTTGGTGTAATCAATGACCTTATCGGCTCCCAGGGATTTTACAAATTCCAATCTCGGGGCAGCACACACCCCGGTCACTTCTGCCCCAAAGTATTTGGCAAGCTGTAGAGCGGCTGAACCGATCCCTCCGCTGGCTCCATTAACCAAAACCTTTTGTCCCGGTTGGATATTTACTCTCCTAAGCAAATTCAACGCCATGATGGCCCCATAGGGAGCGACGGCGGCTTCCTCATAGGTCATATTGGCGGGTTTTATGGCCAACACACCATCTTCAGGCAGACACAGATACTCGGCATAAGCGCCAAAGCTTAGACCAGGATATCCAAAAACCTGGTCGCCTGGCTTGAATCGTTTTACATCCCTGCCGGCTGCTTCAATTTCTCCGGCAAACTCACTCCCCAGGACGGTTATCTTTGGTTGTCTAAGGCCAAAGGATATTTTCGTCATGAGCCAGAAGAGAAAAGGCATGTTGAATTGACGAGGAGTGATAGCCTTGAAATTTCGCGCCATCCTATCCCCGAAATTTACCGATGCCGCGTGGATTCTGATCAGGATTTCATTGTTCTTCGCGACAGGTTTTTCTATTTCGTGGAGTTGAAGAACCTGCGGGCCGCCGTATTCTGTGCATACAATTGCTTTCATTTTATATTCATCCTTATTGCTTGATCATAGTTATTTTCATCTCTAACCATCAGCTTGCTTTAATTAAAGCCGGCTTCTGATCTTTTGGACCAATGAAGAGAAGCCACAAGATACATAAAACCTCCGCAATAATTGCGATGTTCATCCATAGGGAGGTGATCGCTTTGTAGTTCAGAGGTAAGTAAACCTCGAGAAAACTAACCAGATAGCCAAAACATCCGCCCATCAGCAAAACGCCCAGCGCTTTAGGGATAAAGCCTGACCCCGACTTGAATACAAGCATCCCGAGGGGGAACATCCAAAGGCCATAGAAAATATACGTAATGAAGAACCCTTGTTTATACAAATCGAGGAATACCTTCGCCAGCGCTTGCAACTGGGCCGGTTCAAATGCAGAGAGATATGCGGCCTTGCTCGAGAGCAGGATGGGGGCAAACTTGAGCAATTCGAAGTAGGCGAGAGGGACGCTGGCAATAATGAATATGACCATCAGTCTGACCAGGTCCTTGTCCACTGATTTGAACAGCTTGTACAGGGTATTGGCTAACAACAAGAAACAGATTGTGGTGATCAGATTGCTCAGGATACCGAGACGGAATAGCCGCTCCGATGCCAGGATGTTAGTAACTGTGGCCGCGGCATCGCCGGATACATAAAGTTTTGATTCTACAAACATCGTGTTGAAGGCACCGAATATAGCCACGAGAAGATACCAAAATCCTGCAATACGAGAGGTCTTTTTGATTGTATTCATTTCTTGTCTCCTTATTTTGAACATTATGGATGAGTTTCATTAGAATTGAGCTTGAAAAAAATTGTGGTCGTCATATATCTTCAGCGAGGTCATTTATTGATGATCTGGTTGGATTCATCCTCGGGATCGTAAGAGAAAACATCTCCCAACGGCACGCCGAAGGCCAGGGCGATCCGAAAGGCCAGTTCCAGGGATGGGGAGTATTTGGCGCTCTCGATGGCGATGATGGTCTGCCGCGTCACGCCCGCCTTTTCGGCCAGCTGCTCCTGGGTCATTTCGTTGTTTTGAAAGCGTAATTTACGGATTTTGTTCCGGACCGTGTACTTTTCCATCTTAGAACCCTCTTCGATAAAGAAAAATCTGTGAAATACTCCCGACAATCTCTGCTGAAATCGAGAAGAAAATGATCAGGCCGAACATCACCAGCGCGGGTTGTCCCAGCGCAAAAATGAGCATTGAAAGGAATACGCCAACTGAAAATGTGATGTAAGCTATCTTCTCACCTTTCAAGTCGATCAGCTTGTCGCGTTCATCTGCAATGTAGCGTTCCACTTTGTTCGTTCGGGTTCGGATGGCATGCACGATGCTTAGCACGATGTTCGCGAGAATGTTGCCGAGGATGTTTACGAGGATGGTTCCAACGATAACGATGGCCCACAGACCGAAGAGCTGGCTCGAAACCAGCCCTCCATCCTGGAACATGGTCACTATCCTGGTCAAGTAGTACCCAAGGATCAACAGGTAACTCACTAATGATACGGTGACGCTTTTTTCCTGGTATGACATGGTTTTCTCCTTTGTCTAATTGAATATACATTATGTATCTTATATTATACATATAGTATCATATACTATACATTATGTCAAGTATATATTACATATAAGTATAAAACGAGCTGCATCATTAATAGAAAAATACGCCCTGAAATCAGAGCGTATAAGCAAGAAAAATAAGATATGAAAAATAGCAACTAGGTGTTCCTGTGCCCCCAAGAGAGTACCTTTATACGGATATTACAAAGTTGAGAAGGTAATCTGAGTCGGTTTGTGTAATGACTAATCTCCTGTTCTCTTTATTCCATGCATGTCAATAAAAAGTTACTGGCAGATGAACACTGCCAGTAACCCGCCGAGCCGTATTGATCGAAGAGCTGACCGGTTAGGTTGACCCATTTTTCGCTGCCATTGGCAGCCGGATGGAGAATTGGCTGCCCTGGTTCTCGCCCGCGCTTTGGACATCGACCTGGCCTGCGTGCATGGCCACAATTGCTTTGACGATAGCCAGGCCCAGGCCGCTGCCCGGATAGACAGTCGTATTCCTGCCGCGGTGAAACTGATTGAAGATCTGCGGTAAATCGCCGGCAGGAGATCGGCATCCCCGGCGAAGCCGAACGTCAGGTGCGCCAGCGGCTCCCTGGACTGCAAAGGACGCAGTCTAGTGCAGGCAGCCGCAGAGCCTGCGAAGCCCGCCAGCGTGACCGTGTCCGCGCCTATACCAACCCCTACCGCCAGGCCAACCTCGAAAAAGCCCGGCAGCAGGATAAAACCTACCGTGACCGCAACCGTGATGAGATCAACCGCCGCAGGCGAGAAAGGTACCAAGCCCGTAAAGCATCAATCCGTGTTCCAATAATAATAAAACCATCATAATAGAATAGCCACAAACCAAGATTCGCCCCCAACAGTTGAGTCTTTTTAAATAAATACCCTAGTACCCGCAGGAACAATCATCTAATTACGATTTTTTGCTCATTAAAAGATAAATCGGACTATAATTACTTTAATCGATTATTAAGTCTCGCCCATCCTGCCACTGCAACCGAGCCATTCCATCAGGCACTTCCAGGGCATAATTTGTATGTGTTGATCTCAATCATAAGAACCCTTTTGTCGGAGTGGAACGATGTTCGAACAAATCTTGCTTGAGCCAGAACAAAAGGAATTACTTGCTTATTTAGTAGAAACCATCAGAAGTATTCCCCGAGACAAACGTTCGAAATTCATTGTTTTGCAATCAAACCTTGGCGACGTATTGCATTATCC
>JADGQB010000136.1 GCA_017882145.1 Anaerolineales bacterium | reverse complement strand
GGCGTTCATCCCCGGCCGGATCGGGCTGATCCGATGCATTCTCATGCCAGCCCAGCCAGCCCTGCCCGCCAAAATCCTGTTGTGTGATCTTGCAGCCTTGCGCATACAGCACCTGCAGGCGCTTGCCAACTTTCTGTTGGATCCCATCCAAGATACTGAGGCCGTGGCCCGGGTCGGCGCTGTAGCCGCCCAGGTGCAGGCCGGCGGCATTCGGTCCGATGACCGCCAGCGTTTTGACCCTAGCCATATCCAGCGGGAGCAGGCCGTCATTTTTAAGCAGCACCAGGCTCTTTGTGGCAGCCCGGTAAGCCAACTGGCGGTGTTCGGCGCAGTTGGTTACCCGTTCGGCTTCGGCGGGGTCCGTGAAAGGATCGTCGAACAGCCCCAGCAGGAATTTGGCTTTCAGGACGCGCTGTGCGGCCTGGTCCACCCAGGCCTCAGGGATCGCGCCAGACTGTACCTGGGCCAACATGGTACCGGAGTAGCAGGTATCTAGCTCGAAATCGATCCCAACCTTGAGCGCCTTGCGGGCCGCGTCGGCCCTGGAGGCAGCCACGTGGTGAAGGGTTTGCAGCTGGCTAATGCCGTTGCCATCCGAGACGAGCAGGCCCCCGAAGCCCCACTCGCCGCGCAAAACCTGCTCCAGCAGCCAGGGATTGGCATGCACCGGGATACCGTTGATCTCGTTGTAGGAGGCCATCACGGAACCCACTCCGGCTTCCGTCACTACGGCCTGGAAAGCCTTCAGGTAGTTTTCACGCAGCTCCCCTTCGGCAATATTAGCCGGGGCAGAGTTCCTACCGCCCTCCGGCTGGCCGTGGGCGGCGAAGTGCTTGGCAGTGGCCAGGACGTGCTGTTTATCGATCGCGTTTCCCGACTCTGCCAGACTGACACCCTGCAAACCAGTGACGGCTGCCACCCCGATGCGTGAGCCCAGATAAGGGTCTTCGCCATAGGTCTCCTCGGTGCGGCCCCAGCGCGGCTCACGCGCCAGGTCCAGGACGGGCGTCAGCGCCCAGTTCTCGCCGCGCACCCGCATCTCATGGGCAGCGGCGCCAAATACCGATTGCACCAGGTCGGGGTCCCAGGTGCTGGCCATCCCGATCGCCTGCGGGAAGCTGGTACTTCCGTGCGCCATCAGACCGTGCAGGGCTTCGTCCACGAAAAAAGCCGGGATGCCCAGGCGGGTGTGCTCACGCAGGTATTTCTGCAAGGCATTGGTGGCGAGGGCGGTCTCCCTGGCGCTGAGGTGCTGGCCCGGGCGGCCCAGTCCGCCGATGCCATCCGTCAGTTGGGCACGCGTGGTTTCGTCGAGCTCAACTTTTTCGTTCACCAAAACGTTGGTCTTCATATGGAAGATGGACAACTGGGCGACTTTCTCTGCCAGGGTCATGCGGGCCAGCAGGTCGGACAGGCGTTCTTCAATGGACAGGGACGGGTTGCGGTAAGGGGCTGCGGTCATTTTTTGCGATATTCCTTGTAGATCAAAAATTGAGGAGGATGGTGAAATTGTGGATTGCGAGTGCTGCGCACTCGCAATCCACAATTTCACATTTCTTTATTAAATCAAGCAGGTTCGATCAATTCCGGCAAGGCCAGCCATTCGCCGCCTGCCTGCGGATGGGAGAGGCCATCCTTCAGCAGCTTATTCTGCACCAGCCATGAGACGGTGCGTTGGGTGAGCTCGTTTGGCCAGCCGAAGAGTTTGACGATCTCCCGCAGCTGAGCGGCCCCAACCGAGGCCAGGTAGGTTTCCACCAGCTTCCGGCGCGCCTCGGCTTCGCCGATCGGGCGGGCTTTTTCGGGCAGTTCGGGCATATACCGGGCCGTAATCTCATATCGGAAGGCATACTTCCAGGCGCCCACTTCGGCAACCGCCACCGGCAGGATCTTGAAATCCTTTTGAAGATCTTCCAGGGCACGATTGAAGACAGACTCCTTGGCATTCAGAAGGCGCGCTTCCTTGCGCAGCGAGATGGTATCCAGCGAACCCTTATCCAATAACGTCTCATAAATCTGCTTGGCGGCCTGGGTCAGGCGGCCCTCCTGGTAGGCCAGCAGATAATCTTCCTCCGGGGAACCGAAGTTCTCAGAAAGGGCATAGAAATAAGGCGCGATTTCCAGTGAAATGAAGGTCGCTTTGCGGCGCAGGATCTTTCCGTAATACCAGATGCGCTTATCGAGCGAATCGTCTTTCCAGCCCCAGGTAACCTGGCCGGGATCGTCGTGGTCATTCGGCACCGGGCGGTCACCGGCCGTTGCCGCCCACAGGGTTGGCAGGACAATGCCTTTGATCGGCCAGAAATAGATGAAGCCGCGCTGGTTGACGAAATCCAAGGCCTGGGCCGGATTGGTCAGGCGGGCACCCGGGGACAGGTGAAAGGTTAGCAGGCGGTGGGCCTTGAGTTTTTCAAGATCGATGGATGGCATTGCCGCCATTCTACCACCCCGGCAAAAACTTTTCGAGAGCACAGTGTTACTAATTCCAAAGGAGAACATCCGCATGCGTGAAAATGACCCGGAAATCCACGCCCTGAGCCAATACCTGATCGATGAAATCATCCTGGCATTCGGCCTGAAGAAAACAACCGGGAGGCGGCGGGCCTTCGATCTGCTCCTGAACAAGGTCACCACCCGTCTTGCGAGCATCTGTGTTTTGACCGACCGCAAGATCGCGATAGACGGTTTCCCGGCAGCCGCCGGCTGGATGGCAAGCCACTGGGTGCGGGAGGTGCGGACGCGCGGCGCCGGGAGCGTCCCGCCGGACGGCCCGCTGCTGGTCGTCTCCAACCACGTTGGGGCTTACGATATCGTGGTCGTGCCGGCGCAGATCAACCGACGGGATATCAAGATCATCGCCAGCGACACCCCATTCTTTAAGAGCCTGCCAAATGCGAGTTTGCACATGATCTACGCCTCCGACGATCCGGGCGAGCGAATGGCCGCCGTGCGCCAGGGCATAGCTCATCTGAAGCAGGGCGGCACGCTTTTGCTGTTTGGCACCGGCCTGATCGATCCCGACCCGGCCGTCTACCCGCACCCCGAGGCGGAAATCGGCAGCTGGTCGGCCTCGATCGACCTGTTCCTGCGACAGGTGCCACAGACGCAGGTGGTCGTCAGCATCCTGAGCGGCATCGTGCTGCCCAAATGGGCGCATTCCCCGCTGACCCGCCTGCGGCAGGTGGACTGGCAGAAGCGCCGCATCGCTGAATACGGGCAGGTGATCTCGCAGCTGCTCTTCCCCGGAAAGCCCAATATCTCACCCTGCATGAGCATCGCCGCGCCGGTCAGCGTGGAGCAACTGCGCCGTGAAAGCGGCTCCGGGCGGCTCCTGCCGGCGGTCATCGCCCGCGGCAAAATGCTGCTGGAAGAGCATATGGCGTGGAGCAAGCAGTAAAGGCGAGATTTATCTCCCCCTACTTCGCTCTGCAGAAAACGTCCAGAAGGTTGTGGAAATGCCATGGATCTTGGCACAACCCTTCGGGACGATGTTGTTTATTGAATGTCGTATTTCGTAATTCATGGCACTACAGGAGCTAAAAGGGCGGGTTATTATCGAAGTTCTTGGCACTGGCGTTCATAAAACCTGGCACCATCCATCATTTGGAACATAAAAGATGGCACTGCCCTTTTTTGCTATTTCTGGAATTATCGAAATTAATGACATCATCCTTTTTCATTACTATGGTACAAACGACGCCAGATCTCCGCCACCCTTGCGGTTTCGATGAAACGTAGGGGAGAGGAGATTCCCCACTTGAGGTCGAAAATTGGCAGAGGGGCAAATTCACAGCTCGCTTTTCTGATGGATCAGGAAAGACAAAGGACAGGAAACCAGCACCAGGATTAATCCCAACCCGAGACCTGTTATCGCCCAGATCATAGTTTGATTGGAAGAGTAATATTGAATCGCCTGGTTCAGTTGATGCAGAAAATCGGTTCTCTTAAATAAATACACAAGAAACACAGCAACCAGATAAACGGGTAAATTCGAAAATATATAAACCTTTGAAAAAGGGAAGCGAAAATAGAGCGGCAATTGGATTGAAATATACAGGCAGACGTAAAGGAAACCAGCAGAAAAGAAGATTATGAATTCCAGGTAACTTATCCCGGCGTTCAGGATCAGCGAAAGGATGTAAGCAAGGATTCCTGAAAAAACCTCGTTGAGGATGCCGAAAAGCAAGGCGTAGGTATATCTACCGATAACGACTTCAGATCTCCTCAGCGGCAAGATTCCATACAGCTTGCTGAGGTTGTTTCTTTCATAGACCAAAAAATACACACTTATGAAAGGCGCTGCAACTACAATAACAACTGGAATGGTGACCACCGGCGCTTTGAAAACGATGGCGATGATCGTGGCAAGCACGTACACCCCCATAAAGATCTTATAGTACGCCTTTAGAACAGTGTGGTCCAGCTTGATCGATTTTAAAATGTTAGCCATGGCTGCCTTCTCTCTTACTGATGGCCACCAAAATTTCATCAATCGATGGACGTTCGGTAACGATCTCTTCGGGTAAATATTTTCTATACGAGGCCCGGATAAGCCCAAAAAAGCCGGTGTTATTTTTTGTGAGACCGATAATCTTCTCCCTAAATGGATCCAGTAGATCGTTTGACCCGCCCTTGATAATCCGGTAGCTGTCAATTAAGTCATCTTTTGTTCCGGAGTAAAAAATATTCCCATTGTCGATCAGGGTGATATAGTCTGCAATCCGTTCCAGGTCGGTCGTGTCGTGCGTCGAAAGGAGAATGCTTTTCTCTTCGTCGATGTAATCGCGTAATATTTGCAGAAGCTCGTCACGAGCCACAGGATCCAGCCCGCTCGTCGGCTCGTCAAGGATCAGCAGCTTCGCTTCGTGCGACAAGGCCACCGCCAGCATCAGCTTCATCCTCATCCCGCGGGAGAGGTCTTTGACTTTCTTATCCAAAGGCAGGCGGAATTGTTGCGCATACTGGCTGAATAATGCACTGTTCCAGTTGACATAGAAGGGTTTTAGGGCCTGCTCGACTTCGCGCACGCTCCAGTTATTGACGAAATAAATTTCATCCATCACCACGCCAACGTACTGCTTGATTCTCTGCTCGTCCCGCAGATTGTCCATACCCAGTAAACTAATCTCGCCGCCCGCCCGGTCGGTCATATTCAGCATCAGCCGGATGGTGGTGGTTTTCCCGGCGCCGTTTTGGCCCACGAAACCCATAATGTAGCCGGTGGGTAAAGAAAAGGATATATCGTTCAGGGTAAAATCCTGATATTCTTTGCGGAGATTCTTGACTTCAATCGCGTTATTCATCCCGGTTCTCCCCGAAGATGAAGTCCAGAATCTTGATTAACTCCTCACGAGATAATTTCGCCACCCTGGCGGCGTTGACGGCTGCCGTAAAACTATCTTCGATCTTGCGGAGGAGCTGTTCGCGCACGAGCTCGCTGTTTTTTGGCAAGACAAAACAACCTCGGCCTTGTTGGACAGCAATATAACCCTCCTGCTCCAGCTCAGCGTAGGCGCGGGTCGTCGTGATGACGCTGATTTTCAAATCTTTCGCAAGCTGCCTGATCGAAGGGAGCAGGTCCCCTTCATTCAATTCATCACAAAGGATCGCCTCCTTGATTTGTTCCTCGATCTGTTCGTAAATGGGCGCTTTTGAAGTATTTTGGATAATGATTCGCACGGTCTTTCACTCCACTGCCCAAACAGCGACCCGGAAAGTGTTATTGCCCGGGTTGCCAGTGGCTCAACGGTGTGAGCCGGATCTGTTTAGATAGATCATAAGCAGTTTCCAGATCGCTGTCACTTACCACGAGGACCCGTCCGAAGAGCAACACAGAGTTTTTCGGCGAGGATATTTGCTTCACCCCTTGCGGCACCGTACCGTTCCAGCCTGGCCCACTAATGAGATAGTCGCCGGCCTGCGTGCCGGTGGTGCGTTTGCCGACGTAGGCAAAATTGGTGTTTTTCGACGGATCAGTGAACTGCACGCTGTAGTAGCGATCATTCATGTCGGGTACGTGCAAGACTTGCGGTCCTTTGGAGAGATCGAGCCAGCCAGCCGTCATGAGCGTGTCGTGGTTCACGCCAGTAGTCGCCAATTTTGAGGCCGAAGCGGGCGCGTGGAGGGGATCCGCAAAAAGTGCCTGGGACTCCGTATAGAGCGTATTGACCGGGATGGGGCCATCGCCGAACCCTTTAACGAGAATCGCTCTTTTGAACACAGACAGCAGCATGCGTGGCCAAAAATAGGTGAAAAGGAACCATGAAGCGACACAGAACGCACCAAATATAAGCCAATGCTCGAGGTTCATATGCATCATCTCACTTCGGCAACCGGCGGCACCGTATACTCGCCATGGAGAATGGCCTCGCCGGGTATGTACACGCGCAGCCAGAGGATAAACTTGCCCGAGGGCGCGGGCAGCCAGTTGGACTCGCGTCCCACCGGAGCAGCGTTCTGAATGTAAATATCGACCGAACCGTCAGGATTTTGCGCGAGGCCCGTTCTATCGCTGACGCTGTACCGGTTGAGCGGGTTTGCCACAAAGTGATTACTTGCATCGCCCATCGTAATCGACCAGAAAGCATGGTTCGGCGGAAGCCCGCCTGTTGGAAAGTGCATGACGTAGTCATGTACTCCGGAGAGCGCATGGCCCGCGCCATCCGTGTTCGTCCACCAATACATTGCCTCTTCTGGTGTGTTCACCGGGCCGGGAAATAACTGGGCGTGCGCGGCTCGCAGCAGCATGCCGTTGCCGGGCTCGCCCAATCCGAACATGGTGATCCAGCCGTTGACCTTGGTGGCCTTGACCCTGGCGTAAATCTGGGCCGTGACAAACGCCAGCCCGAAGCCGATGAGGACGCCTTGGATCACATCATTCCGCACAATTCTTGGTTGTGGAAAGGCGATCAAACGGACGAGGAAATAGATGCATACCGCCCCGACGAGCGTCGCCAGGTAAGTGGATTTCCTGTTCATATTAATTTATCCCTTGTTTCCATTGGCTCAACGGAGTGAGCTGGATCTGCTTTGTAAGGGAATGAACCGCTGTCCTTCGTCGCTGTCCAGTACGCTGCTTCTTCCGGCACGTTGGCCATGGGGAGGATCGAAGAGCACATTTTCGTTTGCTAATCCCTTTAAGCCCAGCCAGGACCAGATGGTGATCCCGATGAGGATTACGGACGCAACTGCCCAAATAATGAAAGGGGTCATTGGGAGCGCCCCGGTATTCCTACTGATCTTGATAAATGCGATAATACCGGTGACGACGATGGCCACCGTTAGGGGGATTCTCAGGGAAAGTCTCATCTTGATCATCTTGGTTACCTTTTCTATTCAAGAGCGGCAATTTGTGAATTAAGATTCGTCGAGAAGTGCCTGTCCCGCAGGCAGGGCGTGGCCTTCACCACAACAGTCGGTAGGGGCACAAAACAGCGACAGTGATCATGCTGTTTATACCACATATAGTGTATATTATCACCTATTTTCTCATTTGGAAAGACGTGGATTTCATATTGAAATGTCAGTATGGTGATCGACTCATGCCTTACCACGTTTGCCTACACACCCCAGTAAGAGCCGGCCTGCCCCTTAACACCCCAAACCGACTTGACATCTATTAATAACATATGTTATTATTAACATATGTTATAGAAGACTTAACCAAACTGAAAGGAGCTTACGGGCATGATATCAATCGAATATGCAATCTTGGGATTGTTGAGTTGGCGCCCGCTGGCGGGTTATGACATTAAAAAGATGTTCGCGGGCTCCGTGGTGCTTTACTGGTCCGGGAACAACAACCAGATCTATACCACCCTGGTAAAGCTGCATGAAGATGGGCTGGTCTCACGGGAAATCGAGCTGCAGGAAGACAGCCCATCCCGCAAGATTTACAATATCACGCCCAAAGGCCAGGTGGAACTCAAGAAATGGCTGCTGACCGAACCGGAGCCCCCCCAACTCAAGAATTCCTTTCTGGTCCAACTGGCTTGGGCGGACCAATTAACCCCAGGCGAATTGGATACGCTGCTTGGCAAGTACGAAGCTGAAATGCAAATGCAGGTCTCCATGCTGCAAATACAGGAAAAGCAAAAGAATATTTCACCATCCGGGACCCCCAGGGAGGCTTATATCAATGTCGCGCTGGCCCGAACGCCGCGTGAGGCGGTTATTTGGAACATGATCCAGTCAAACTGGATCGCTTTCTACGAAAACGAACTTAATTGGGTGCGCGAGCTGAGAAAACAGCTCGGCGGCCAGTAAAGGAAAACGTCGATGACCACTAAATCAATATACAGATCACCCGCCGGGGAAATGAAAGTCATGGCATTATACGAGGCTGTGCTGGCGCGTTGGCCTGTAGAGCACGAGACTTTCAAACTGCCCACCCGCCAGGGCGACACATTTATCATCGCCAGCGGAGAAAAGTCCGCTCCGCCGCTGGTCCTGCTGCATGGGGCGGCCTCCAACGCCGTTTCGTGGGTGGGAGATGTGGCTGCATACTGCCAGCACTTCCGCGTGTATGCCGCCGACCTTCCCGGCGAGGCTGGGAAGAGTTCCCAGAACCGTCCAGCCTGGGATGGTCCGGGTTATGCTGAGTGGTTGGAAGATGTTCTGGATGGAATGAAAATCCAAAAAGCGACTCTATTGGGAATCTCGCAAGGCGGCTGGACGGCGTTGAAATTTGTCACATGCCAGCCACAGCGAGTGGATAAATTGGTCCTATTGTGCCCCGCCGGCGTCATGCCAACCAAACCCACTTTCCTCATAAACGCGATCATCCTCTCCATGCTTGGCCGGTGGGGCGCAGAAAAGATCAACCGGATGGTCTATGGGAAACAAGCCATCCACCCCGAAGCAGTCAAATTCATGGATGCCATCATGACCAACTTCAAGACTCGCATTGAAAAAGAATATCTCTTTTCGGACGGTGAATTAAAGCGCCTGGATATGCCGGTTTTCTTGTTGGGCGGAACGGAGGATGCCATCTTCCCCATGGAAAGGATTGTTGGAAGGATGAAGAAATTAATCCCCAACCTAAAAGCATCCTTAATCCCGGGCATGGGGCATGCCCTGGTCAACATGAGCGAGCGTATTATTCCGTTCTTAATTGCGTGAAGGTAAGAATAACTGGTGCGGAAGAGAGAATGACGGCAGATTGGGTGACGGCGGGATGGAATGTAGACGGGATGGCACCCCCCGCCCTACTACCCGCCTCCCAAAACACCGCAGCCCCTCACGAAAACCTCAAAAACCTTCAAAATCTGCAATAGATCCCTTTTTCCCATCCCCTCCCCCCTATCCCTTGGAATTGTTCCTAGTAGTTTGGGCCAAACGATCCCTCCCAAGCCGGAATCATGGTCTTTCAAACCTGCAGGGTAGCCTTTCGGTGGGGTTTGTGCTTTAATCGAGACTCGGCTGGCATCCCCTAATGGGTGCCCATCGTGAATCCGTTCCGAACCACACCATTCCCAATTCTAGCCTCATGTCCAAATGAAAGCAGCCCATTGACGCGACGCCATAGATGGTTTGCACTTTAAAGCCATGCTTGGTCATGCTAGCATGGATATGGTGCAACACTACACCCCGATGGTTGACAATGGCCTACTTTAGGCGCATCGTACCATCCATAAATTAATAACTTGTTTAACTTATACTCGGCTATCCCCCAGATGGTGGTGAAGGTGTTTTTTTTATTTTCCTTTTTTACCCTTTTTTTCCTTTTTTTCTTTTTTGCCTTTTTTACCATCTTTTTCTTTTTTATCTTTTTTTGTTTCTGCCTTCGGTGCCATTGGAGTTATTCCTTTCAATATGAATGTAATACCATTACTATACAACAAATCCAATTTTCAGACAAGTCATATTTTTTACTCAGGTGGCACTGCCTGGGATTCTCTGCCTTTAGCTTTCCCTTTGACCAAACCTTGATTTCTTCAATGCCTGTCACCTCGCGTATTCTCACCATCTGTGTTCTGATAACGAGCCCGAATTCATGGCCACTCGGCCATGCACCAGCTTTACGATAACAACTGGTGCAATCATTGGGG
>JADGQB010000405.1 GCA_017882145.1 Anaerolineales bacterium | reverse complement strand
GCCCATCTTGCCGATATCGTGCAGCAAAGCGCCCCAGCGCACCTGAACCAGATCCTTCTCAGAGATGCCGAAACGGCGGGCAAGTTTGACGGTCAGCCCAGTCACGCGCTGGGTGTGGCCTTCGGTCTCTTTGTCGCGCAGATCGAGGGCGTGCGACCAGCCTTCGATGGTGGCATCATAAGCCAGCTCAAGTTCGTCGGTGGAGCGCTGCAGGCTCTCGAACATTTGAACATTATCGATGGCGATGGCCGCCTGCCCGGCCAGGGTGTTGAGGAAATCCAGCCATTCTTCATTGGGATAAAGAGGACTGCGCTGGTAGACCTCCAGCACGCCCTTGAGCTTGCCTTTGTTGATCAACGGCACGGCAAAATAGGCGGCCACCTTTTCCACCTTAATAAAATTCTGGCGTCCGAAAACGGTCCGGCTGGCGGCTACGTCCGGGATCCGGACCATCTGGCGCTCGAGGGCGGCCTTACCGGCCTGGCCCTCGCCCAGGCGCTGGCGGGTTCCCAGAACGTCCTGCGAGCGCAGCCCGCGCCCGGCAGCATATTCGAGGCTCTGCAGGGTTTCGTTGAAGACCAGCACGCCGGCGGCATCCACTTCCAACCGCTCACAGACATGCCTGAGGATCATCTGCAGGCTGATGCGTAGATCCATGATTGAGGCGATGGTGCGGTCGATCTCGCTCAGGCTGGCCAGCTGCTGCAAGCGCCGCCCGGCCTGTTCACGGAGCAGCATGCGCCGGATGGCAGCGGCAGCCTGGTCGCCGATGCTGCGGGCCAGGCTCAGCTTCCCGGGCGGGAAAGGTTCACGACTGTCCGTGCGGGCTTCTCCCAATATCAGCAGCCCGAGCGCCGTTCCCGAACCCTGTCCAGCATCCCCAAGCCGCAAGGGCACCAGGCAGACCGATTTGGCAAAATCCAACAGCAATACCTGGCGCTCGGCGGAGCCGACTTCTGAAGCTTCCGCCAGCAAGATGACCGGTTCATTTTTCTCGAGGACGCTCTGACAGATTGGCAGGAAACTGACCGGCTGGCGTTTGCCAAGGATAAAGCCTTGTCCCAGGGCACTGAGTGGATGGACCGCGTAAGGCACCAGTTCAGCCTCTTCCAACAATAACAGGCCAGCAAAGGTGGTATGGATGCTCTCCACCGCATTTTGGAGAACCTGCTGGATCACCGCCGCCAAGTCATCGGCCTCTGCCAGGCGCCGTGACAACCGGTACAGCGCGGTGAGCTCAGCGTTTCGAAGACGTATCTCTTCTTCTTTTTCCTTGCGCTCGGTGACATCGCGCACAACCCCCTGCGAGCCTACAATTTGACCATCCTGGAGTACCGAGACAGCCTTAACTTCGACAAAAGCGTGCGTTCCATCTGGCCGGACGATCTGGCCGTTGATGACTTCCGGCGCCTGGCTGGAATTCATACTGTTGCGCTGCGACTCACCCAGGTTTGCTAGGCTCTCCGGTGCAATGAAATCCATAAATTTCCGGCCCAGCATGGCCTGCGGGCTCTCAAAACCATAGATGCGGGCCAGGGCGGGATTGGCGAAGGTGAAAACCCCGCTGGCGTCCGATACGTAGAAACCATCATTGACCTGGTTCACCAGGCTGCGATATTTTTCTTCACTTGACCGCAGCGCCTCTTCCGCCTGCTTGCGACCGGTGATGTCATTGAAGACAGTCAGTATTGCGGGGCTGCCATCGAATAAAAACGGAATGGCGGCTACTTCAACGTCAACCATTGTTCCGTCAATGCGCATGAACTTTTCTTCCATGGCTGGGGCAAGAATATCTTTGCTTAACGATTGACGGATGCGTTCCAAGGTTGATTCCCGATAGTCAGGGTGGACAAACTCCATCACCGGTTTGGCTATCAGCTCAACCTGGCTGGCCGCGCCGATGATTTTTGCACTGGCAGGATTGGCAAAAACGACGCGCCCCTGGCTATGGACGATGACACCTTCGGGCAATGTCTCCACCAGCAGGCGGTAACGCTCTTCGCTTTCCTGCAAAGCTTCTTCGGCACGCTTGCGCTCGGTGACATCGCGGTAATTGATGACCAGGGATTGCACCGCCGGCTCATCCAAAAGGTTGCTAAAGACGGCTTCCATCCAGCGCCAGGAGCCATCATGGTGCCGGACGCGGAACACGCCTTCCCGAACCCTTCCAGGATGCACCTGGATTTTTTCCAGAAGCCGGGTTGCGGCTCTGCGCTCGTCAGGATGGATTAGATCGATCAAGCTTTGGCCCATAAACGAGTTGGGCGGGTAACCGAGCGGGCGGCGTATGGTAGGGCTCTCCCAGGTAAGCACGCCGTGCGAGTCAATCAGGCTGATTTCTTCCAAACTGTGTTCCATGAGTGACCGGAAACGTTTTTCACTCTTCTGTAATGTTTCCGCTGCCCGCTTGCGCTCGGTAATGTCACGGATGTTGCATTGGACAACTTTGTGATGATTCACCATATATACGTTGCTTACAAACTCCACCTGGAATTTCCGGCCATCCCTTGTCTCCAGCGGCAGGTCTTCGTAGCGGATGTACCCTTTCTGCTGCAATTCCAGGAAGTTGGCCTTGTTTGAAGCAATGTCCTTGAAAAAGCCCAGTTCCCATAGTTCTTTTCCAATTATTTCTTCCGCCCGGATGCCGAGCATCTCAACCAGGAACGGATTTACGTCTTTGACCACGCCAGTTTCCGCATCCAGGATCAAAATTCCATCCCGGGCGGCTTCGAATAGGCGGCGATAACGCAGCTCTGAAGCGATCACTTGCTCTTCCGCCCGTTTGCGGTCAATTGCAATGGCTACCTGTGTGGAGACGTATTCCAGCATGCGCTGCTCGCGCTCGCCATAGGCCTGCGGGTCGGTGTAGTGCTGCACCACCATCACACCGATGGTTTTGCCAGCGAACAACAGCGGCACACCCAACCAGATCGCAGATGGCGCTCCCAGCAGCTTTATTTCACCCAGGCGTTCAAGCTCATCATGCACTGCCTGGGTACACAACAGGGATTTGCCGGTCCTCAGAACATAGGCGCTCAGGCCCCTGACGGGCTGGACAGCCCCCTCCACGAGTGGATCGACGGAATCCTTGTAATAAGGAAAGCGCAGCAGGTTTTCGGCTTCTTCGTACAGGGTGATATAAAAATTCTCAGCCGGCATCACTGACGAGATAATTTGGTGGATTTGGGGATAGAGTTCATCCAGAGAGCGGGTGGATTCAGCGGCGGCGGC
>JADGQB010000135.1 GCA_017882145.1 Anaerolineales bacterium | reverse complement strand
TCGCTCATAATCACTTTCGATTATTCAGCAATTATTCTCAATTTTACCAAAAGTGGTTCCTGGTATCTACAACCGCTGCTTTTATGCCTGAAATGCAGCTATTTCGAGATAAAACCGGCACATTTAAGCTATATTCTAAGGATTTTTTACAAAATTACAAGTGATAAATGACACTTCTTAAGACCAATTGGAAGAAAAATGGTCGATTTTCCAAAGTGGTATAGTGGTATTTTCCACCCGGGATTAACTCGCCATCTACAAAAAAAGCCGGCGTAAGCTACCACCGGCCAAGGACGCCAAACCAAACCTGCATCCAGGCGGCGGTGAGGCCATTATCCCAAAACTTGAAAAGAGAGCGAAACCCAACCTGCAAAGTGCGCAGGCAGGCCGACACGAAGTACATCGCAAGGATACAAAATGGTTTTATTAATCCTGCGCGTCCTTCGTGTTCATGTTCTTATGCCTCAGCCTCCTTCCGCAGCTTCAGCTCCTGCACCAGTGCAGCATGTTTCTGGCGCGTGATCGGATACCAGATCAGGAACGGCAGGCTGATCAGGATCACCACCGCCGGGACGATCGCAAAGAAAAGCCGGATGCCGAACAGGGCACGTGTGGTTTGTTCGACATTCGGAACGTAACCGAACAGGTTCAGCGCCCAGCCGCTGACCGCCACCCCCAGCGCCCCGGTGAACTTGCTCAGGAAGGCCCACAGCCCGTAATAAACACCCTCCCGCCGTTCGCCGGTCATCTTTTCGTCGTATTCGACCACATCCGGCAGCATGCTCCAGGGGAAAACCCACTGGGCCGAGAAACCCATTCCAGCCAGCGCGGCAATCACGTAGATCAGCGGTGTGGCGCCGCGCGGCAGGAAGAAGCTGGTAATGACTGCCAGGGAGGCGATCGCCAGGCCCAGGGCGTAAGCCGGACCCTTATTGATCTTATCCGAGATCAGCTTGGCGGGGATCAGAAAAGCACCAATCGTCACCAGCATGACAAGCAGCACGAAGGAGACTTGGTCTTTCATATCCAACTGGTACTGGATGAAATAAGGCACCAAGGCAGTCAGCACGGTGAAGCTGAAACTGCTCAAGATGAAAGCCACCATCAAAATCACAAAGGGCTTGTTCTTAAAGGAGGTCAGGAAGGCGCGCGCCGGCGGCATGCTGGAGGGTTCCCCGGCCAGCGCCGGGTTTTCCTTGACCGAAAGGGTAGTCACCAGGGTAGTGATGATGACGATCATCCCGAAGACGGCTCCGGTGACGCTCCAGGCCTGCTGCAGGTTCAAGCCTGCGCCCTGGAAGATACCCGCCAGGATGGTGGTCAGGGCCGCCCCCAGGATATAGCCAAACACGCTGAAAACCATCCGGATGGAGGTCAGGCTGGCACGCTCGCCGTAATCGCGTGTCATCTCGGGAGTCAGGGCATAATAGGGCACGGTGGTCATGGTGTGGAAAGTATCCACCAGCCAGAAGGACAGCAACACGGCAAAGAAAGCCGCCGCACCCGTCAGGCCTTTGGGCAGCGAGAACATGATGCAGGCCGCGATCCCCAACGGCACCGCCCCGATCAGCATATAGATGCGGCGGCGGCCGAAGCGCGAGCGAGTCCGGTCGGACCAGTAGCCGAAGAGCGGGTCGTTGACCGCGTCCCAGGTCAGCTTGCCCACCAGCAGGGCCAGCCCGGCCAGAGCCGGGTTGATGCCGGCCACATCCGTGTAGTAAAAGAGCAGGAAGAACTGCATGGCGGAAGTGATGAGGGCAAAGCCCAGGTCAGCCAAACCGTAGCGGAACTTGCTGGCGAGCGTGAGTTTATGTTCCATTGTCTGCCTCGAGTGGATTGGGAATGGTGAGTCTATTAAACATTATATTTGAATTTTAGAACACCCGGGTAGTTAAAAGGATATTGACCGGAAATATATCCGTCCGGCCGCCAGAGTAATCTCAAAAATCGGAGGCTACGTTCCCGTTCCCGGATCTGATCAGCGGCTCTTTGAATAAACCGCTTCCGTTTTGGCTGCCATGATGAAATCATTGCGGTGAAGATTTTTTATCCTGTGAGTCCACCAGGTCACGGTTACACTCCCCCATTCGGTAAGGAGCGCCGGGTGGTGGTTCTCAACATCAGCCAGTTGACCCAGCTGGTCAGTGAACTCCAGAGCCTGTTTGAAATCCGCAAATTTGAAGCTCTTTTCCAAACGAGGCTCATTCTCTTTACGATAAATCTTCCAGCCGGCCAGTTCGGCCAGAAGGTTACCGGCTTCGCCTTCATCCAACCGGAGGCTGGAGGCATTGATCGGAACGCAATGTTCTTGAGCAAGATTATCCATAGGTTCTACCTTTAAGTAAGAAGCAATTGTGTAAATTGTGGAACAGCGCCTTATTTTCACAGGATAATATCAGCCTGTCCATAGGGAAAAGGGGGGAGGGAAATAAAAATCGAAAAACAAGAAACAAAAGGAGAAAAAGATGCGTCTTGAGGATAGGCATTATTTGTGAATTACGGAAGAGGTTTTTTTGGAGCGGCTGCGAGGTAAACGATAGGGGCGGAGGCGGATGCGACGTTCCAGGAGTTCTGCGCGTTGGAGGCGGCGGAAGGATTGGTAGGCCGGCTGCATGAAAAGCAGGGCAGTGCGCATTTGCCAGTCCAGCTCTATGCCGGGGCTTAAAGACAATTTGTTTTTGGTTATCCTAAAACAATCACGTTCCACCAGGGCGGCTAGATCGACCCGGCCGGGTATGCATAGGTCGTCGTAAAGGCGGCGGTAGAGCGTGGCGAGTCGGCCGCTGCGGAAGATGCGACGGTAGTAACGGCGGCAGGCGGCCATGGAAGGGCAGCCTGCCGGCAGATCCTGCCAGCGGGCATGATGGGCAATTTTCCAGAAGATGGCATCCAGCAGTAAGTGCGGGTCGGCGGGAGGACGACCCCGGTGAGACCTCGCCCCCATGCTGGGGGCTTCCCCCGGCCACTCCCCCAAGGGGGAGGGGAAAGAGCGCTCCGAAGGCGGAATCAATGGTTCCAGGACTTGCCACTGGCGGGAGGTGAGGAAGGCAAAATCAGGCTGCGAGAGGGGAGATAAGGAGGCATCCCAGAAAGGGGCTGAATTTAGGTCACTTTTTTCCAAATCGACGCGGAACGAATCAGCATCGCGCAGGATGTTGTTTTCCTGGAATTCATAGAAAACGAGTGAAAGGGCGTGGCCGGCGACATATTGGAGATCGCGGTAGGGTTTCTGAAACCCATGAACGAAGCCTTTTAATCTCAGGGAGTACCTGGTGGTTTTATTTAAGACTTTCAGCCATGACAAAAACACGGACAGTGTCGCGTTATCAGGCAAGGAGTAAATCAATCCGGCCAGGAAATCGATTTGTTTGCGCAGATCCTTGATCGCCAGCACCAGGGAGGCAGGATCCTGTTCCTGCTCAACACGGGTATAGCGGGCCAGGTAATTTGAAAAGCGGGTAACGGGAGCAGGGTGCTGGCGGGAAAAGAGGCCGTGCTTAAAAGCATTGCAGTTGGAGGGCTGACCGCCGCGACGGCGGCGAGGAGGCAGGAGGGGAGGATGAGGGACAGGAGAGGGAGGCAGGGTATTCAGCATGGCAGTTCTCCAATTAACAGTAGAATCGCAGTGTGCGCAGAATCAAAAAGCGACACTGAATATTAGTACATTTGTTCTGTTTTGGGAAGGGGGATTTAATACTGGAGGATGGTGGAGGATTCGGTAATCTTGCTTCAACTCACTTTTGGGATAAATTCCAATTTGAAATTCCAGGAATCTTCTCCGGGGACTTGCTCGGCTTTCCACGCGCCGGCGGGTGGCAAAGGATTTGGACCATCAAATAATTTTCTGTGCAAAGCCAGTTCGTCCGGATCGATACCTAGCTCCTGCAATAATACTGCCACCGGCCCACCATGGGACACCAGCCCAATCGGGCCAATTTCCTGGCTTTCCTGTGCGGCGCGTTCAAATATGGACGACATTCTTTCACGTACCCGGGTTTCCGGCTCGTCACTCGAGCGCCATTCCGATAACCTTTTATCTTCGATACAGTCGATCCCATTCAGGGCAGATATGACCCTGGCGGTCCTGGCGCTGCGTTCGAATGGGCTGTAATACAACTTAACCACTGCCTGGGCCTTCAAGAATCCCGCCAACGCTTCGGCCTCCATTTCGCCCTTCAGGGATAGCGGCGGACCTGGCGGAATATCATAGGGAATGTCGGTACGATCCCAATCCGGGCTTGCATGTCTTAGGAGTAATATTTTCATATTTATTTTATTACCACATTCCCTCACCCGCATGCACTGATGTAAGAGACCAGCACGGAATTAATCTTATCCAGAATGAGCGCTTGCGGGGAATTCCCGATCTGGCCGCTGAGGATCCTTTCCAGTTGAAGCGGAAGGAACTGGCTGAGCAACGTGCGCGGGAGCGGTTTTTCTCCGAGGTTTTGGAGCAAGCTGGCGAGTGAGGATTGTACCTGCGGATCGCCCCAGTAATAGCGGCTGCGGTCACTCAGGCTGTATTTGCGGGCAAAAGCCTGTTCTTGAGGCGTACCATGGTAGTGAGCCCGCCAGTCGGCCGGGTTGCGCAGCATGGTCGCTTCCAATGTCTCGACCAGGCGGGAAGATTGCGACGGCAGCAGTTCGTTCTCCATGCCGGCCAATGCAAAGACAGCTTCCCGGAAAGCATAGGTCAGGGCCGGGCCGACTTTCAGGATCGCGAAATGATCTCGCACCAGACTGCGCAAGGCCAGGCCGGTCTGATAATCGGTGGAGTGGGCCTCGTAGACAAAGGGGATGGTTTCAGCAAATTGGGACAACGGACGCGCGGCGGCAGGAGCATAATCCAGGACGAAATCATCGCCGAACTCGACGCCCGGCTGAACCACCAGGGCGATGACCCGCTCCCAGGCAGATTCCAACCCTTCGGCGGCGAAGGCGGCTTGCGTGAGCTCGAGCGTACGGCGGGTATCTGCCACTTCCGTCACGTGCAGACCCTCTTCGTGGAAGGTTGCGCCTCCCGGAACGGGGACCTCACTGCCAATCACATAGCGCAGCCCCTGGAACCCTTGCGAAGGTTCTGAGACCTTCGCAAGAGTTTCTTCAGCCACCCGGGCCAGAAAGGCGCTCCGGCGGGCTGACAATTCCACATCCAGTGGGCGGGCGGGGTCATCATCTGCCAGGCGCATGCTGGCATCCAGGTGGAGCTTGGTGTAGCCGGCCTGTACGTAAGCCCGCAGCATATCGGCGGCTTTTTGCATGGCGCTCCGGGCGGACTCTTTCTGCCAGGGACCCGGCCCCAGGTGATCGCCGCCCAAAACCAGCCGGTCGAGCGGAAAACCATTTTCAAGGACCAGGCCATGCACGTAAGCAATGAAATCCGCGGGGGTCATTCCGGTGTAGCCGCCGAACTGGTTAACCTGGTTGCAGGTGGACTCGATCAGCAAGACCCTATAGGTTCTGGAGACTTTTAGGGTCTCTTGAAGGGCTGCTTTCAAGACCCAGGGATGGGAAGAACAGATCGAAGGCAAGCCGCGGGCTTCGCCGCGCTTTTGGGACAGGAGGATTTCATCAAGGAAATTTGGAGGCATGGTTAAGCTTGGGTTGGCAGGAATGAGTAGATGCATGGGCAGGCACAGGGCCTGCCCCTACAAGGTTATTTCATCCATAAGAGGAGACGTAGCGCACGGCCTCCTCCAGGTCGGGCTGTGCGGAAGTGCCACCAGCGGCACGGGTGGAGAGCGACCCACAGGCGGAGCCCAGCCCAAGGGCTCTTACCAGGCTCCAATCGTTCAGCCAGCCGTACAGGAATCCGGCATCAAAATTGTCACCAGCCCCGACGGTATCCACCACCTGGACCATCAGCGCTTTGACCCGGGCGGTCTCACCGCCCCGCCCGGCAATGGCACCACTGCGACCGCATTTGATCGCCACCACCCGGCTCTTCTGTTTCAATATTTCCAGGGCAGCTTCAGCGTTGGAGGCGCCGCTGATCGCGAGGGCCTCGTTCTCATTAGGCAGGAAGGCATCCACCCCGCCAAGCAACTCGTCAAAGCCGCGCCAGGTCTCGGTCGGGTCCCAGTTGGTATCCAGGGAGGTGGTCAGGCCAAGGGCGTGGGCGCGCTGGAAAAGGTCCGGCAGCCCGGGCTGAAGGGCGGTCTGCAGGAAGTAGCTGGTCACGTGCAAGTGACGGGCCTTTTGGAGCAGTTCCTGGGTGATCTGCCCGGCGACCAGGCGATCGATGGAACCCAGGTGGGTCAGGATGGCGCGTTCGCCCGTAACGCCATCCCGCGGGCGGCTGAGGATCACGCTCAGACCGGTCTGGCAATGCGGGTCGATGATCACGTTCGAGATATCCACGCCGCGCTGCGAGAGCTCATCCAGCATGAAGCGGCCGAATATATCCGGGCCGCAGACGCCCACGAAAGCCACCTTCAGACCCAGGCGGGCGGCCGCGCAGGCGAAAATGGCCGAGGAGGAACCGACCGTCAGGTCAGCCATGTCAACCAGCTTTTCCACCTGGCCGAAGGAGGGCGTAACTTCCCCGGAGAGGATCAGGTCGGGGTAGAGCTCGCCGGCAATGAGGATATCAAAGGAAGGATTCATAGACGAATTCAGATTTAAAAAATCTCACCACAAAGCAACACGAAGGATCACGAAGGAAAAAAGAGCCTGGAGTCTATATCCCTGGGGTCAGTAGGTTTTATACCAATCTGTCGAAATGGGGCCAGAGGAGTAGAAATCGGTCCAGGGGCGGCCAAGGTCACTGCACAAGCGGGTGAGAGATTCCAGGCGCGGGCGGGCGACTTGCTCCAGAAAGGTTTTGCGAGCCTGGCCGGTCAAAGGAACGGCTTCCTGCCAAACAGCCCGCCCGACAGCGCAACCGGAGGCGCCCGCCTGGCAGGCCACTTTGACCTGGCGCAGGTATGTATCGTAATCGACGGCAGCGGAGAGCAAGATCCAAGGCGCCCGGCTGAGGCGGGAGATCTCGCCACAAGCTTTGGCCCATTCGGATTCGAGTGGGTCAGAGCCGGGATCGAGCGGAAACTCAGCTTTGAGCACATCCACTCCGGGGGCGGTCAGGCGGCGGGCGGTCTCGGTGACCACGTAATGTTTTTCAGCAGAAGTGAGCTTTTTATCGGCTACGAGTGAGTAGGAGAGCGGCTCGAGCATCAGGCCGAGATCAGAACGAAGGCATTCTTCCGCCACCTGCTGCACAAAGGCCTCGATATCAGCAGCTGGGGGAGAATCAGGGTGGTAGTAGACCAGCAGCTTGATCATGCTGGCACCCATGCGCTTGGCTTTTTCGACACTCCAGCCCGGCAGAATCTGGCTCTGGCGGGCGGTCGGCTCGCCAGCGTAGCCGGTCGATTCGACCGCCACTACGAAAGAAGTGTCTGCAGGCAGTGCTCCACCGGCAATCGCCTGGGCGGCGCTGAATTGCGGGTCGAGCAGGACACACGTGGACGTATCTGCCAGGGCGGAGGTGACATCCAGCTTGAAGCGGGTCAGGTCGAGATCGCTGATGGAACCCGGGTTGGCCGGATTGAGGGCCCGGCGCAAGTTCTGGCGATGGTCGAGAGCCAGGCAGGTGAAGGTTGCGCGTGGGGAGCTGCATTGCTGCAGGCCGCGCAGTTTTCCGATGGATAATAGAGTCTTCGTCATAAGTCCATTCTAAGGGCAGGTGATACGGAACGCGGTCAGGATGCGGTGCTTTTGGATGAAGTTAATGTTGTGGAGGCGTCCCCAGGTGCATGCGGCTCGGAAATCCACACCCGTATCGGTGTACTCGGCTGCGAAAACAGGCTTTCGAGCCGCGATGAACGGCAGCACCTGGCTGCACCAACCCTGGACAAAGCAGTCCTCAGTGATGGCGAAATCAAAGAATGGAAGTGAATCGGCTACCATATCGGCGGCATTCTTCAGGCCAATCGCCAGGCCGCGAGCGTGGGCCTCGTCGGCCAACCAATGGGCATAAGCAAGCTGGTCGGCATAGGAGATGGGGAAGCCGGTGTCATTGTCGTAAATCTGGAGATTGTCCGGTTCGACCGCGTCGAATCCTTTCGCCTTGCACAAATCCAAACGGAGGCGAATGATCGGAGCCAGCAGATCGATCCGGCGGATATCCAGCCACTTCTCACCCGGCCAACCGTCATAGTCTTTGCCAAGTACATCGGGCGGGAATTGGTCAGCGTCGGGCCTCCAATCCTCGCGCGAGCCGACAGAGATGTAGCAGATGACTTTGCGGCCCTGATCGTGCAGGGTTTCCACGACTGAGGCATCATTATCAAAAAGATCGATGTCGTAGACCTCGGCTTCCACGGAGGTGTCCACCGGCGGCTCGGACAGGTGCCACTGCCAGGTGAGACCGGGAGCGGGGTGCCACCAATCAGCGGCAAAGGGGAAAGGAGAGGAGCTTGAGGTCACAGGAACAGGTTCCAAATCCGGGACACCGGCGGTTCTTTCCGGTAAGGGCAGGATATATTCCCTTCGGTAAGGATCTCGTGCCCTTACACCTTATGGATTTTGAACTGAGGCAGGTAGGCCTGGTTCTGGGCCAACATGTCGTTGACCATATTGCGGATCTCAGCCAGCGAGAGCACGGCCGCTGTGAGGGGATCGTTGCAGATGGCCCGGTAAAGCATGACCGGATCGCCGGTGAGGGCGGCGGTGATGGCCATTTCCTCGATCCCGCTGGAGAGCTGGGTCAACAGGGCACACTCGGGCGGCAACGCCCCGACATGGATGGGGTGGAAACCAGCCTTGTCAACATAAACCGGCAGCTCGACACAGGCACCCTGGGGCAGGTTGGTGATGAGACCGGTGTTGGGAACGTTGCCGTTGAACTTGAAGGGGTCGCCGCCTTTGAGGGAATTGATGATGTAGGCTGCATATTCCAGGCCGCGCGCCAGGTCGCCACGCGAGACCTCTTTGGCAAGCTCGACACGTACGCCATCCTTCCAGGTGGCTTCAGTGAGCTGGTATTCCTTGAGGATATAGGCGTATTCGCCGGGATTCCAACCGGTGCCGTGCGTACAATATTTCTCGATCAGGTCGGGGCGCTTGCGGAACCACCAGTTATATTCGGAGTTGTGGCCGCTCGACTCGGTCACGTAATAACCGAGCGCCAGGTACATCTCGTTGCGAACCTGCTCCTCGTTGTAAATGTCCGGGTTTTCGGTGATGGCCTTGCAGATCTGCGGGTAGGCATCCTGGCCGTTGACCTCGTATTTAAGGTACCAGGCCTGGTGGTTGATCCCGGCACACAGGTAGTTGACCTCGGGATAGAGGGCGCCGATCCAGATCGCCAGCATCATGGCCGTGCCCTGAACCGAGTGGCATAATCCCGTGACCGGAATGTGAGTCTGACGCTGGAGAGCGCCGCACAGCATGGCCATCGGGTTGGTGTAGTTGAGCAGGACGGCATTCGGGCAGTATCTTTCCATGTCATGCAGGATATCCATCATCGGCGGGAGGGTGCGCAAGAAGCGGAAGATACCGGAAGGACCGCGCGTGTCGCCAACGTTAATATCCACACCATAACGCTTGGGGATCTCGATATCGTATTTCCAGACATCCGTTTCACCGGTCAGGATGGTGGTCAGGACCACATCGGCGTTCCTGAGCGCCTCGACCCGGTCGAGGGTGGCAGTCGCTTTGGCGGGGTACTTACCGGCTGTGATAATCTTGGACACTTTCTGATAAGCGAAATCCAATCGTTCGGCATCGATATCCATCAGGGCAATGTGGGCGTCTTCCAGCAGCGGGAAGGTCAGGATGTCGCGCACGAGGCCTTCGGTGAAGCCCAGGCTGCCGGCGCCGATGAATGCAATTTTGGTCATCTAGTTGTCCTCTCTTTTTTGTTTTTCACCATAATACCCTGCGGCTATGCGGTGAATACACATGGATTCTACATCAGTCCACCTGGTTTTTGGCGATCACCTGCGCATACCACTTGGCACTATCCTTGAGGGTGCGCACGAGGGTGTCGTAATCCACCCGGACCAGGCCGAAGCGTTTGGTGTTGCCTTCCGCCCATTCAAAGTTATCCAGCAAAGACCAGGCAAAATAACCGCGCACATCCACGCCATCCTGCAT
>JADGQB010000404.1 GCA_017882145.1 Anaerolineales bacterium | reverse complement strand
CGAACTGGACAGCATTTACGAGCTCGATTTCGAACGTCGACAGCACCCGTATTATGAGCGGCAGGGTAAGGTCAAAGCCCTGGAAACCATTGGCTTTTCAATTTCCACCCATCGCGGTTGTTATGGTGAATGCAATTTTTGTGCCATCTCCGTCCATGAAGGGACTACGGTGCGCTGGCGCAGCCCTGAGTCCATCCTGGCAGAGGCAGAACGTATCAGCAAACTTCCCGATTTCAAGGGATATATTCAAGACCTGGGTGGGCCAACCGCCAATATGTACGGTTTCGAGTGCGGCAAGAAACTGGCCAAAGGTATCTGCAGTGCCAGACGCTGCATTTACCCGGAAGTCTGCCCGCTAATGAAAGTGAACCACCAGCCACAAATACAACTGCTGCGAAAAATTCGGAAAATCCCGGGCGTAAAAAAGGTTTTCGTGGCTTCAGGCATCCGTTACGATATGCTGCTGTGCGACCACGAATATGGTGATGAATACCTGCGCGAAGTGGTTGACCAGCATGTCTCCGGGCAAATGAAGGTGGCTCCAGAGCACAGCGAAGATGGGGTGTTGAGGGCCATGGGAAAACCCGGAAGCGCTGCGCTGCTTGAGTTCAAGCATCGATTCGACAGCTTGAACCGTGCGGCAGGGAAGAGACAGTTTTTGACCTATTACCTGATCGCCGCACATCCAGGCTGCACAGAAGCCGACATGCAGCGTGTGCGAGCATTTGCCAGCCGGGAACTTCAAATCCACCCGGAGCAGGTGCAGGTGTTCACCCCCACCCCCTCCACTTATTCAAGCCTGATGTACTACACTGAAATGGATCCTTTTACCGGCAAGCCGATTTTCGTTGAAAAAGATGCTCGCCGCAAGGAACGCCAGAAAGAAATTGTGACAAATAAAGCCGCAGGAATGGTTTCCCAACACGAAGGTCACCACCCTAAAAATCCCCCAAAGAAACTGGGGCAGGCGGGGACAGGCGGTTCACCAAGCAGGTATTAGCCCTTTTCGGGTTCCTTTGCGTTCTTTGTTGTGAAAGAAGGATCAGACTTTGAATTCTTACTTTGCTGTGACTGCTCCCGGCCTCGAACCGTTTGCCTACCAGGAATTAACCGCATTGGATTTGCTGCCGGCTGCTGGCAATCATATTGCCACTCCTGGCGGGGTTGAATTCAATGGGGATCTTGCCGATCTCTACCGCGCCAACCTGCATTTACGCACTGCCAGCCGCATCCTGGCCAGGCTGGGGAATTTCTTCTACGCGACCACATTCACCGAACTCCAAAAACGCACCTCGCGCCTGCCCTGGGAACGCTTCCTGAACCCCGGTCAGCCCATCGCGATGCGAGTGACCTGCCACCAATCGAAGTTGTACCATTCGGACGCGGTGGCACGCAGCGTATGCGCGGCGCTGGAGGAACGAATGGGCCAGCCATCTCCGCTAGTCAAAGTAGACGAAGAAGCCGAAGGCATCCCACCCCAATTGATCATTGTGAGACTCTTGGATGACAAATGCACCATCAGCGTGGATTCATCCGGAGAACTATTGCATAAACGCGGTTACCGCCTGGCAGTGGCAAAAGCACCGCTGCGCGAAACGCTGGCTGCCGCGCTGTTAATGGCAAGCGGGTGGGACCGGTGCGCGCCTCTGCTCGATCCATTCTGCGGCTCCGGGACCATCCCCATCGAAGCAGCCATGATGTCGCTGGGCATCCCACCGGGACTCAACCGTAGTTTCGCATTTATGGGCTGGCCGGGGTACGATGAGGCAGTATTTAACGTTCAAAAATCAGACGTCTTCGAACAACAATCAGCGGTGAACGGTCAGCGACCTGAAGTTGCAATCCTGGCTTCCGACCGGGATGCAGGGGCGATCAAAATAGCGCATGAAAACGCCGAGCGTGCGGGGGTGGAGGATTTAATTGAATTCAAATGCCAGGCGGTCTCTTCGATCCAGCCGCCATTGGGAGCCGGCTGGGTGGTTACCAACCCGCCCTACGGACTGCGGATCAGTGAGGGCCAGGATCTGCGCGACCTATACGCACAGTTTGGGAACGTACTGCGCAAGCATTGTCCGGGCTGGCAGGTGGCAGTCTTATGCAATGACCCGGTCCTGCTTGGCCAGATGCAACTGAAACTGGACACTTCGCTCGGGTTTGTCAACGGGGGAATCTCTGTGCGCGTGGCAAGAGGCGGTGTTTAACCTGAAACCCACCCCACGCACCAATTCACTACGCTTGCCTGCATCCATGCTGGATGAATTGCGCCAGATGGCAAATCAGCGGGATATACCTTACCAATCCTTGATCAAGGTATTCCTGCGCGAGCGCATCCACAGCGAGCATCAGCTAAATATCGTTATTAACGAAGAGAATTCTCAATAGAAAGTAAAACGTACGAAAGCAACAGGAAGAAGCATCACAGGAAAAATTAAGAAATCACTGGTTGAAAGGAATACACCAAGAAACAATAAGTGCCCGCCACTGGTCATGTGACGGGCACTCTGATTTTGTGACACCGATTTTCTATTATCTACTTGAGTTACCTGCGGACGCTGATATCCTCATTGCGCGGGCTGGCTGCCATTCCGACCGGGTGATAGGTAGGTTCAGGCTTGGGAGCTGGATTGAACGGTGTAACGGCAGGCCGAATGGGCCGCGGCAGGTTCGAGGAGGTGCGGGCAAGCTGCGGATGGACGGCATTCCTCTGCAGTGTTGGGCGAGCATCCGCCAGACTGAACAGTCGATCGCCAGCCATCGAAAATGTGCCGATGATCAGCACACGGATCAACCAGACCATCAAAGCCACGAAGATCGGCACGGCGATAGTCAAAGTATTCTGACTGACAACCAATGAGGAAAGTTCCTGGTGATTGCGGACTGCAACCCCCACCCCCCACCAAGTGAGGATGGCATTCATTGCCGCCGCCAACAGCCAGGCGCCAAACAAATACCAGACTTCGGCAGGTTCATCCCGGCCTTGTTCCGGAGTAAAGATCCGGGCAATTCCGGCGAAGTCGATCCCGCAAAAGGCAATCGACAGAATGGTTGCCCAGCGGACTCCCAGGAAACGCAGATCGGCACCGAGCATATCGGTCAGGGCAAAGTCGGTAGTCGAATAGTTGAAGATCTCGAAGGCAAACAAAGCCAGCAGGAGAATCGCACCAAAGATCGCACCTCGCCGCTGGGCTGCGCCCTTGATAACTGTTAGAAAACGTACAGGAGTGTAGTTCATTCAGGCCTCCATCTCAAAAGGTACTTTGG
>JADGQB010000026.1 GCA_017882145.1 Anaerolineales bacterium | reverse complement strand
CCCAGGTCGCGCAGACCGACCGCGCGGAAGGAATCTTCGGCAACTTTTCGCACAGCCTGCTCTTCCTTGGCGGTCAGGACTGCCGGGATACGCGCAGGAATATTCTGGAAGTAAGGCGATTCAGGCTTCCATTTGGATTCATAGGTCAGCAGGTGTTGGAGCGGGTCGGGGATGGCAGAGAAATCATCCTCGGCGATGGGCAGGGTTTCCACAATTTCGTTCCCCCACATCGCAACTGCCAGTTCGCGCCCGGCGATGAATTGCTCAACCATGGCAGGCTGTTGGTATTCTTCGAGGATATAAGCAACTCGATTGTATAGATCTTCCAGATTGCCGACCACAGAGCTGAGGTCAATTCCCATGCTGGCATCTTCGACCGAAGGTTTTACAATCACCGGAAACTCCAGCAAAAATTCCCCTTCAACCCGCTCGAATACCTGATAACGCGGGGTTGGGACGCCAAAGTTTTTTAAGCTCTCTTTGCAACGCGGCTTATTGATACAAAGCTCGATCGAATCGGCCTTTGCTCCGGTGTGTTTGAACCCCATCCGCTCGATCAAGCGGATCACCTGTACGGCTCCCAGGTTGTTGCCGTTGAAGCCGTCACAGTTATTGAATATAAACGTTTCATTCGGTGGAAATGAAGACAATCTGTCTTCGAGTTCCTTCAGGTTGCCCCTGACTGGTATTTTGACCACCTGATATCCCAGGCTGGTCAAGGCTTTATACAAATTTTGTGTTGCGGTAATCGTGCACTGGATTGCCAATAAATCTTGGGGATCGCCTCTGGTTACATGACCATCCTTATTAAAAAGAATTGCTACCTGACGGGGACTTATAACGTTCATCGATGCCTCAGATTAAAATAACTCCCTGTTAGGGGAGTCTACTACGCAACCGTTTTAGACGGGTTTGCGTCTTAATCGAACGAAGAAGATCAGAAACTGAATCTACTTTCATATCGGAACAAATCATACACCGGTTTCGAATCTTAAATATTAAAATATTTATGATAGGTAGATGAGTATTCGTTGATGATATTTCAACTTGATAATTGTGACTTTCATCCTCTTGCAACAGGCTGGGGAATTCACCGTTATAATCGACCTGTTTGCCTACTCAATGGAGAGCCATGAATAACCTGGAAGCGAAAAAAGAAAAACGCGCGGCAGCTTTAAGCTCCGTTATTGCTGCAATCGGACTGACGACATTCAAACTCATCGTCGGCCTTCTAACCAATTCACTCGGCATCCTGGCCGAAGCCGCCCATTCGGGCCTGGACCTGGTGGCAGCAGCCATGACGTACTTTGCAGTGCGTGTCTCGGACAAACCCGCTGATAAGGAACATCCCTTTGGTCACGGCAAGATTGAAAATCTCTCCGCGCTATTCGAAACGGTGCTGCTTTTGGCAACCTCCGCCTGGATTATCTACGAAGCCGTCCAGCGTTTATTCTTTGTGAGCGTAAAGGTGGAAGCTTCCATCTGGTCGTTTATAGTGATGGGGACCTCCATCGTTATCGATTTCACCCGTTCGCGCCTGCTTTCCCGGGCAGCAATCAAATATAAGAGTCAGGCTCTCGAAGCCGACGCCTTGCACTTCAGTACCGACATCTGGTCCTCCTCGGTTGTTATCCTGGGCCTGATTGGTCTCTCCATTGCCAGCCGCATCCCTGGCCTGGATTGGATGCATAAGGCCGACTCAATTGCCGCCCTGGTTGTGGCCGTCATTGTGATCTACATCAGCGCAGAACTCGGCTGGCGGACGATCTCCGCCCTGCTGGATACTGCTCCGCGCGGGCTGGCTGAAAAAATCGAAAAGGTGGCTGCCAGTGTACCCGGTGTGGTGGACGCGCATGCCATACGTATCCGCCCCTCCGGAGCCCATACGTTCATAGACATGCATGTCACGATGGATGGAAGTGTTACCTTGAAAGAGGCGCATGCGGCCACAGAGTTGATCGAGGATGCCATCCTGAAGGAAATCTCTCCGGCAGATGTGACCGTCCATGTTGAGCCGGCAGAAATCCCGGTCAGGTCTCAACGAAAACTGATGAGGCTAAAAAGATAACCGCACTTCCCTCTCTATCAAAAACATGTCCCCGATATCGACCAGATGTCGGCGACATGTTTTGTAAGTTTAGATTTGCAAATTTTCCCACTCGACCAGCCAGCCATCCATCTCAAGCTGGACGCGCTGGTATTCCTGACCAAGTTTTGCCACTTTAGCTGGATCAGCCGGCGGGTTTTCCAGCCGGAAACCGATCTGGCTCAACTCGGCTTCCAGGGCCGCGATCTTGTTTTCCAATTCCTGCAAGCGCGCCAGGCGGCGTCGCTCTTCCTTCATGGCCGGGTCCACTGACCGGCGTAGCGCCCGTGCGGGTGTCGCTTTGGAGGCTTCCACACTTCGGAGTCCCGCCAGGCGCTCCCGTTCGGTCCTGCGTTGGCTGTAAGTCCCTTCGAAGAGTGTCAGGGTGGATTCATCCGGTTCCACTTCCCAGATCTGTGTCCCGAGCGCGTCGATCAAGTAACGGTCGTGAGTGACCAACAAAATCGTCCCGGAATAATCATCCAGCACGGCTTCCAGTACCTCTTGTGAAGGGATATCGAGATGGTTGGTGGGTTCGTCCAGCAAGAGCAGGTTCGTATCCTGCAAAGCCAGTTTTGCCAGCGCCAACCGTCCGCGCTCGCCGCCGGAGAGCACGGAGACTGGCTTGAAAACGTCGTCACCGGAAAAGAGGTATTTGGCAAGGTATTCGCGGATCTGGCCCGGCAGCCAGTTCGGCATGATCGAATCGATTTCCTGGATCAGAGTATTCTCCGGGTTGAGTCCCTCGTGCGCCTGGGCAAAATATCCGATTTTTAGGGATGCGCCCAGCGTCACTTCGCCTCCCAGCGGCTCCAGTTGTCCGAGCACCGTCTTCAGGAAGGTGGTCTTGCCAGCCCCATTTGGACCGATCAGGGCTGCACAATCCCCGCGCCTCAAGACAATATCCGGTGCGGAAAATAGCAAACGTCCTGGGTATCCAACTCGCAGGTTCAAGGTTTGTAATACAAGTTCGCCTGAACGCATCGCCGGGCGCAAGTTCAGGTGCAGGCGCGGCAGAGTCCGTTTAGGAGCTCGCAGAGCGCGTACGCGCCGTTCGGCTTCCTCGGGCCCGAATGGCGAAGTGCCAATGGCCACATCCTCGGCGGTTTCGGCCCATTTCTGGTTAACCACGGCATCCATACCGACCTGCTCGATGGCCTGTACAATGCGGCTCAGCCGGCGCAGTTTGCCTTTGGCCTGGCTGACATTCTGCCCGGAAATATTCTTCTTGATGTACTCGACATCCTTGAGTAATTTCTGCTTCTCGGCTTCGAAGGTCTCCCGCCGGTGTTCCCAGCGTAATTCCCGGGTTTGCAGATAAGCCGAATAGTTGCCAGGATAATGCTCGGTGGCGCCGAAGGCCATTTCGAGAATGCCGTTGGCCACCCGATCCAGGAAGTAACGATCGTGCGAAACAATTACCGCCGCGCCCTCCCACTGGCTCAAATAATCTTCCAGCCATTCAACCGCGGCGATATCGAGGTGGTTGGTGGGTTCGTCCAGAAGGAGCAGATCGGGGTCGGAGAGCAGCAGCCGGCCCAGGAAAGCGCGTGTGCGCTGTCCGCCGGAGAGGTGCGCCAGCGGCAGGTGGTAATCATCTGTGGAAAAACCCAGGCCAGTCAGGACTTGTTTGATCCGGGTGGGATAGCTGTAGCCGCCGCGCCGCTCGAATTCGTGTTGCAAGGGACCATAACGGGCCAAAGCCTGGTCGCTTTTTTCCGGGACCGACATCTCCGCCTCGAGCTTTTCCAATTCCGCCTGGCGGGCAATCAGGTCCGAAAAAACAGAAATACAGGCTTCCCAGACCGTCCCATCCATTTCGAACTCAGCTTCTTGAGGCAAATATCCAATCCTTACGGCTTTGGCGTGCGAACTCGTCCCACCGGAAGGTTCGTCCAATCCGATCAGGATACGCAGGAGCGTGGTTTTCCCGCAGCCATTCGGTCCGACCAATGCCAGTCGTGCACCTTTCGGTACAGCAAAGCTGATGCCGGAGAACAGGTCCACCGGGCCGAAGGATTTGGAGAGGTTGGTGACAGTGATGAGCGACATAATAAAATAATTTAGGTGAACGCGAAAAGGAAAAACGCCCCGGAATTATACCTTACAGAATAAGACTAAAAAGCCGATGCGCTTACGCATCTGCTTTTACTTTTTACTTCTTCTCCGTTCTTACTATGTGTTTACTCGTCCCCGTTATTCGTCTCCGGTATATGTACCGGTTTTTCCTTGCCAAGCTCCAACGAACGCTGATAGGCTGCCCAGATGGCACGCGAAATGGCCGTTCGGAAGCCGGCTTTTTCGAGGTAATACAATGCTTCGGCTGTCGTTCCACCGGGCGATGTGACCTGGTTCTTTAGAGCTGCCACATGGACGCTGGATTTCTGGTTGAGGGCTTCATAATAATCCACCGAGCCCCTGAGTGTCTTCACAACCAATTGCTCCGAGACATGCCTGGAAAAACCCATGTGGACTCCGGCATCGATCATGGCTTCCATGAAAATGAATACATACGCTGGGCCGGTGCCGGATAACGCTGTTGCCATGTCGAGATAATTTTCATCGTCCACATTGATCTCATCGCCGAAGGCGCCCAGGATCAACCGGGCAGTCTCTTTTTGGGCCTCATTGACGGATTGCGAGGCGATCCAGACCGTGATTCCTTCGCCAATCTGAGCGGGAGTATTCGGCATCGAGCGTACAACAGCGTTATGTTTTAAACCCTTGCTGATCTTATCAATGGTTGCTCCGGCAACTATCGAAAGGATAACTGCAGCGGATGGGATCGTACCTTTCAGGGAGCGCAACAATTCCGCCAACCGTTGGGGCTTGACGGATAGGACCACCACATCCGCCTGTTCAACAGCCAGGACATTATCTGTAAACGGCTGCACACCAAATTTTTCGTGGAGCTCCTGGACGCGTTGGAGGTGCGTATCCGAGGTTCGCAGGTCTTCCGGCCTGGCCAGCTTCTGACGCAGCAAGCTGGAGATCATTGCCTCGGCCATGGCTCCCGAACCTATAAAAGTAATTTTTTTATCCAGCATTTTTCCTCTTCACTCTTTGAAGGCGGCGTTTGGCGCGCATTTTGTTACTCAACATTTGTTTTACTTGCGCGTGAATTGTTGCAGGGCCAGGCGGAGCCGTTCTTCCACATCCTCTGGTGCATCCTTCGGGATCGCCTGGATGGCAGTCTGGGCTTCGACAACACTGTACCCGAGTGCCGTCAGGGCAGCCAGGACTTCGGAATCGCTGTCCGACATGGAAGCAATCCTCTCGATCCCGCTGACTGGCTTCAAGCGGTCATGCAGGTACAGGATCATCTTCTGAGCGGTCTTTTTGCCCACGCCTGGGACTCGGCTCAATAAGTCCGGTTCATCACTAAAAACCGCCCGCTCGACAGTTTCCAGGTTCAGGCTTGAGAGCACTGCCAGCGCAGTGCGAGGCCCGACTCCATCCACACCTAGCAGGGTGGTGAAAAGTTCCCTGTCAGCCTGGATCTCGAAACCATAGAGTTTCCAATCATCCTCGCGTACAACCAGATGAGTGAAAAGGAAAATGGCTTCGCCGGTCTTCATCTGCTCTTTTAGCGGCTTTGGGACAAAGACACGCAGCCCCACGCCTCCAGCCTCGACGATCAGGGCGTTCTCTTCGATTTGGGTAATTTCTCCGCGTAATGTTGCGATCATAAAAACCATTTTAACACGAAGGAGATAAAGTCACACAATTACTTTGACTTACTCCCAGGTGTCCACCCCCATACTTTTGATCGGGTTTAATAATGCCGGGTGTGCAGGTGCGTAATGGCAATTGCGAGTGCATCGGCGGCATCATCCGGTTTGGGGATACCGGGCAAAGCCAATAACACGCGCACCATTTCCTGCACCTGTCTCTTCCCTGCCGAGCCGTAACCTGCCACGGCTTGCTTAACCTCGTTAGGTGTGTACTCGGCCATATCCAGGCCGGCTTCACTGATGGCCAGCAGCACCACCCCGCGCGCCTGCCCAACGGCGATGGCGGTTTTTACGTTACTTTGGAAAAATAACTTCTCCACCGCACAGGAATCCGGTCGGTGGAGAAGCAAAAGTTCATTCAACTGGTGGAACAACATGGATAAACGTTGGTGGGCTGCAGTACCCGTCGGAGTCAGGATGGTGCCGTAAGCGAGGCTTTCCAGGCTGCCATCCTCCCGTTCACGCACCAGACCGTAACCGGTCGTTGCAGTTCCCGGGTCGATCCCCAGCACCAACGTCATGTCTCTTCGGCCTCCAGAGCCGCCAGGGCCTCATCCGAAATTTTCAGGTTGTGAAAGACGCTCTGTACATCATCAAGTTCTTCGAGGCCCTCGATTGCGCGCAGGACCGAGAGAGTCTGATCCACTGGTAGCTCCAAATCCTGTTTGGCAATCATGCGTAATTCGGCATCGTCGGGAGTGACATTGGCTTTTTTGAGGGCATCGCTGATCTTTTTGAAGGCTTCCACCGGGGCGATGATCTCAATGTTGTCTCCGTCCTGCTGGACATCCTCGGCGCCGGCATCCAGGGCTAATTCAAAGGCCTTATCGAAGCTCAGCATGCTGGCTGGGAACGAAAAATAGGCGTTCCGTGTGAACTGCCAGCCCACTGCTCCGGCCTCGGCCATGTTACCTCCGCTGCGGTTTAGCAGATGACGGATTTCCGCCACCGCCCGGTTGCGGTTATCAGTAACGCAATCCATCATCAATGCCACGCCGTGCGGACCATAGCCTTCGTACGTGATTTCTTCATAAACGGTGCCCTCTTTATCATCCCCAGTGCCGCGCTTGATAGCACGATCGATATTTTCTTTGGGCATGTTCCCACCGCGCGCTTTTTCGATTGCCAGCGCCAGTCGGAAATTGGAATCGGGATCACCACCGCCTTCACGAGCCGCCATAACAATCTCGCGTGCCAGACGGGTGAAAATTGCACCCTTCTTGGCATCGGCTGCGCCCTTCTTTCGGCGGATAGTTGCCCAGTGGCTATGACCTGACATGGTTATTCTCCTAAGACCACTTTCGTGGGAATTTGCGCAAGAGCCTGCGAATTATACCATAGGGAATTATGGCACAAAGTAGCCGATGCCCAGCACACCCGGTCCTCCGTGAGTAACAATTGCCGGGGGCAATTCGTAGATGGGGATGGTCTTGATGCCCATCCGGGATTTGAGATCGTCTGCCAGCAGCCCGGCTTCCTGGGCCGCGTCGGCCTGCATGACACACAAATGTGCGTCCATTCCCTTCGGGCATTCATCATCTACTACTTCCAACAAGCGCTTCAGAGCCCGCCGCTTGGTTCTCTGCTGTTCAAAAGGCTCAACCTGGCCGTTCCGGAGGCACAAAATGGGCTTAATTTGCAACATTTCGCCTAATAAGGCCTTGGCTCCACCGATCCGCCCACCTTTTTGCAGGTATTCGAGAGTATCCACCAGGAAAAAGATGTGGCCGCGTGGAATCCACTCATCCAGGCGGCCGAGGATGGAATCAGTTTTGGCACCTTCACATGCCCATTCATGCGCCAGAAGTACCAGACTGGCCAGGTTGCCGGCGATGGTCTGCGTATCCACCACATGCACCTTGAGATTTGGGAAATCCTGTGCAGCCACTTCTGCCGAGCGCACCGTCCCGCTGACCTTACCGGACGGAGCCACCACGATAACATCCTCACCAGCCTTGAGCGCTTGCTCGAAAATCGGGTGATAAAGCGCAGGCGGCGGCGCGGCGGTCTTAGGTAATTCCGTCGCGGCTTTGAGTTTCTGCAGGAAAGCGGCCGTATCCAATTCGGTGTCATCGCGATAGGAATCTTCACCAAAACAAACAATCTGCGGGATGAGCGGGATGCCGAGTTTCTTCAGCATTTCACGTGGCAGGCCGGAAGTGGTATCGGCTACGATTTTGACCATAATATGCCTCCTGAGGATTCCTTGGTTGGAAAAAAATATGGCTTATAAATCTCGTTGATAAATTCGATGCATCTTACAAAAATCCACGCCAAAATTCTCCATTTCGCGCTGCATTTTCTCATTCGTAAGGCCAATCTGCACCACTTCGATATGGCGATAGCGTGGGTTTTCGACTACGCTCTTGAACATCTCACTGTAAAGAACAGCCGTGCCACCCAAGCCGCGATACTCCTCGAGCATGCCGGCGCCGTTGATATTGATGCGATCGGTAGTCCGCAGCTCGGACAGTATCGTGATCCAACCGAGGGGAAAGAGCTGTCCCTTCGTTTTCTGCAATGCGGCTGAGATATCCGGATATGCCAGTAAAAAACCGACCGGCTTTTCGCATTTCATGACGATCTTTATCAGGCGTGGATCGGCAAACCAAAGGATCTGGTCGGCCAGACTCTTGATCTCCTCATCTGTGATTGGCGTCCCGTCGCTGGTGCCTTCCAGCGCGCCGTTGTAAAGGGCTTTCAGGTGTCTGAGCATGTGGCTCAATTCAGAGCGGGTGCGGAAGCGGGCAATGTGCAGGCCGCGCCGTTCCCGGATGCGGTCGGCCAGTTCGTGGATGCGCTCCGGGAATTGCATATGCTCTCCCAGATAACCTGAAACGATCTCATCCACCTTATTGAAACCCTGGGCTTCGATTAACTCTGCATAGTATGCTGGATTATACGGTATACCCAGTGCAGGTTGCAGATCAAACCCTTTTACCAGCAGCCCCAGGCCGTCCAGCGCGGTAAATCCTTTTGGGCCAATGATCTTCTCCAGGCCTCGGCTGTGCGCCCAGGCAAAGGCTAAGTCGAACAATCCACATGCAGCTTCCGGATCCGGCTCGCATTCGAAAAGGTAAAAAAAGGCGGTCTTCGTGTGGTTGCATTCATTGTAATGGCGATTATCCAATACAGCCAGGCGCCCAACCGGCAAATTTCCACGCGCTGCCAGGAAAAAAGCAGCTGCAGAATGCTTGTAGAATGGATAGCGCTTCGTATTTAAGCGAAGACGCTCATCTCCTGCCAGCGCAGGCACCCATTGAGGATAGTCCCGATAGATCCGCCTAGGCAGATCCAGGAAGGCCTGGGACTGCTTACGGCTGGCAGGGTCAATTTGAATGATATCCATAATAACAAAAAGGGCGCAAAACCTTGCGCCCTTCCGATTTAGGCGAGATTTTCTGATTTTTTATCGGCTGCCCGGGTTGCGAGTTCGGCATGCAGCGACGCAATATCTTTATCTACAAAGAAAAGAGCGCCCAGGTACAGGAAGAAGCACAACACCCAGGCAGTAATACAGACGGTCATAATGGAAAATTGCATGCTGCCGGAAGTGAGGATGATCGCACCTGCCAAAGTTGGTGCCAAAGCCGCGCCGCTGTTTTCTATGAAATATTCAACCGCCTGGGCCGAGCTGCGTACTTCCGGCAGGCTGATATCAAACACGGTTGAGGTGACATTCGGGGAGGAGAATGGCATGAACAGAGCGGTCAAGCTCATCAGGATGAAGAATGCAGTCTTATCTGCGACGGGAGTTTTTAGGGCCAGGAATAGGAACAGGGCACCCAGGATGACGCCTACACTGGAGATAAGGATCCGCCCCTTCTTTGTATACTTGAACAGCAGGTCGCCCAAAGAGCCGCCCACCAGGTAGCCCATCGAAAGAATCAAGACGACCGGTCCCATAACAAGCAGGACAGAATTGTTGTCATAACCTCGTTCGGTTGAGAGGTACTTTATGAAAAAGAACGTGATCACATTCCAGGGGAAAACTCCTGCAAAACCCTGCAAGAAGATGAACCACATGGTTTTCTTTTTGAGAGCATCTTTTAATGAAGCCCAATTGAACTTGACCGTACCTATCTCTTCCATGCCCTGGAATTCGTCCTCGGATTGTCCGCGCGGCACATCCTTGATGCCGAAGTAGATGACTACCGCCATGACAATACCTAATGAACCGGTCATCAGGAATATCGTACGCCAACCTTCCATTTGGAACAGCTTTCCATCCAGGAGCGGGGCAATCATCAATGCCAGGATCATACCCAAAAGATATCCGAGCGGTTGTGCCAGCTGCAACAAGCCATAGATCTTGCCGCGGATTTTTGGTCCAAAATAGTCGGCGATCAGGCTGTACATGCCGGGATAAGACGAATCGTCAATCCCGGTTGAGGAACGCGTTGCAAGAAAGGCGGGATAACTATGGACGATCGAACTCAACCAGGTTGTTGCACCCCAAATGAAAGAAGCCAATGCCAATAGCTTGGCGCGCGCAAAACGGTCGTACAGGTAGCCCCAAATGGGGTAGAAAATTGTGCCGATGATTAGGGCACCGGTATTGACCAATCCCCACTGAAAATCGTTAAGATTAAATGTTTTGCTGACGGGTATTTGCAGGGAACCGATGAGAAGTTTATCTGTCTGGTGCAGGAGGGTGAACAAAAAGAAAACGATCACAACAAACACGGGATATAAATTGCGCTTCTTTTTCATGAATGCTAGCCTCGTTTCAACAGAATATAGAAAAGTGTACAACAGATAAAGTACTGCGTCAAACGTTTTTCATCCCCATCTGTCATGACAATCCTTATCGTTTTTTACTGCCTTTCTCTTCCACAACCTGCCAACATTTATCCTCCTGATTGCCCTGTCCTGGCCTGGGCGTTGGAAGTGGATTGGAACGGTTTTTTTGGATTTTGGGGCTTGGGACCCGGTAACTTCATGACAAAGCTCAGGCGAACCCCGTCTGTTGGAGGCTCAAACTAGGAAAATTCTTTTTTCAGAATTGAGTGCCGCATTATAGATTTTTGTGAAGCCTCGTTCAATCAACGCATGCAATTCCGTGGCAACTTCCTTATGGGGGATTCCTGTACCGCCAAATGGATCAGGGATATCATACGCTGAACTGTCCACCACTTCTGATAGAAGAAAGATCTTCTTGCTTTCCCTGGAAAACTCGATCCGCAGTGCTTCCTTCTGGCCGGTTTCCATTACCAGGATCAAATTGTTTTGAGACAATATTTGGGCATCCACCTGGCGCGAACGATGTGCCTTGATATCCAGACCCCATTCATTCGCGTCCTGGATTGCTCTGATATCAGCCGGCAGACCATTTTCAGTCCAGGTTCCGGCACTGCTCACAGACCAGCTTTCAGGGTCGGCAACCTTTTCAAGGCTTTGACTAAAAAAGGCCGCAGCCAAAGGCGACCGAAAACGATTTGCGAAACAAACGAAAAGGATGGCTGTCATCGGTTTTGGTTAGAAAGTGGGAATTCTTTCCGAGGTCTCATTGAGTCGGAGTGCCCTAATGCGGGACAAGTACCCACTCGCCTGTTTTTAGGGTATCTTCGCCCTTAAGGCCATTATAAAGCTCCAGCAGGCCTGGATCAATGGATAACTGTTGAGCCAGTGTTGTTACTGAAACATCTGCAGTTACAATATAAGCCTTAAAAGCCGGCAATCCTTTGACATCCTTTTGGTTGGATGGTACGACTACCAGCCAATCAATGAGTAGGGGGATCGGAAGTGAATAATTGACTGATTGGATCGCTTCGGTTGTTGTCCAATAAAGATTGGCAATGGATGGCAGTGATTCACCCACCAGGACGCGATGGATGATCAATTTTTGCTCAAGGCCAATTGGAGTTTCCAAATAATGCGGCGGACGGACCGCTGGAATTATTGCTTTGAGCTCCTGGTTTGTTGTAGCCGTAACCACGATGGTTGGAGTAGTTGTCGGTTGAACTTTCGTTGGTTTGTTAATTAAGGCCTGTGTTGCAGTATCCTTTAAGCCTGCAGACATTACAACGATCGGCGCCTGGGCCGGATTCCCGGAACTCATTGGAACTCGGGAGCGAATTAGCCATGCTATGCCTGTGAGGAGTGCGAGAACAAGCAGAAAGACCCAGACCCAGCGCTTGCGCGTAACTTCCAGCAATTTTGAGCCATTCTCAAATCGTAAACTGGTTGGCAGAGCAGTATTAGGCGTCCGGATAAATTCCTCGCAAGTGGCATGGTTGATCGTCAGACAGTACTTCCGTTGAGCCTCCGGCTTAACTGCCGAGACCGGTCTGGCATGGAAGCACTGGTGTGCATAAGATGCAAATTGGTACGCCGTTGAAGAATCATCTTGCAGACCCAAAAATGGGCAGACGATATCTTTTCGATCCGTGTTTTCCCCGATCCCAACAAAACTCAATGACTTTCTCCTTTTCCACTCAAAACACGCCCCACCGCCTCGCACACCTGCTCAAGTTGTGCCTCGGTAAGAGTCATTCCGGAAGGCAAGTACAGTCCCTGGCGGGCAATATGTTCGGCAACCGGGTAATGCTCGTCAAGAAATAAACCCATATCCTGAAATACTGGTTGCTCGTGCATGCCCAGGAAGAAAGGCCGGGTCATTACTCCCTGCTCTCCCAACCGCCGGGCAAATTCGACCGCATCCATGCCGAATACATCATCCAGAACAACTCCATACATCCAGTACACATTCCTGGCCCAGGGTTCTTCAATTGGCAGCTGCAAACCGGCAATGTTTTTCAGGCGTTCAGTATAGGCAGCCCCCATCCAACGTTTCTTGGTCACCGATTCATCAATTCTTTCCAATTGAGCCAGGCCAATTGCGGCTTGAAGGTTGGTCAGACGGTAATTGTGACCCAGCTCGGTGTGGTAAAAGCGGCGCTCTTTACGGAAGCATAAATTACGCAAGGCTCGCAATCGTTCGGCTTGTCCGGCATCCCTGGTCAGGACCATGCCGCCTTCGCCGGTCGTAATGATCTTATTGGCATAAAAGCTGAAGCAACCCAGGTCACCCAGCCCGCCGGATTTCCGTCCCTTATATTCGGCGCCATGCGCTTCTGCGGCATCTTCAATAATAACGAGGTTATGTTTACGCGCCAGTTCCTGTAATGGATCCATGTCCACCGGATGGCCGTATATGTGCACCGGCATGAGCGCGCGCGTACGCACGGTGATTTTTTCCTCAACCTGGGATACATCCATGCACCACGTATGCGGGTCCGAATCCACCAGTACGGGCTTCAGCCCGCACATCGTCACAGCCTGGGCGCAGGAAATGATGGTAAAAGTCGGCATTATGACTTCATCGCCAGGCTTGAGGTCCAGGCACGCGATGGCAATTTCAAGCGCTACCGTGCCGTTGCTGACCGCCACACCATGGGACATGCCGCAATAAGCCGCCCATCTCTCTTCGAAATCATGGATGAAATGTCCTTCGGAGGAGATCCAACCAGTGCGTAAACATTCCATTACATATTTATTTTCGGATTCGCCAACCAGCGGTTCATTAACTGGAATCATGGATTGTGTTGCTCCTTTTCCTCAATAACCATACCTGGTCACACTTCAGGATTTTTTTCCCGGGCGGACGAAACCTGCCGGAAGTTCAACCGGCAATGTCCGATTCCTGAGCAATTTTAATAATATTCGTACGCGTTCTGTTCCCGGCAGGCGTACATCAAAGATGGCTTCATACCCTGCAAACGGGCCCGAATGCACCATGACTGTTTCACCTGGCTTAAGCACATCGAACAGCTCCCCGCCCGCGGAGTCGATCTCCTGCACTCTTTGCCGGATGGCATGGATCAGCCCGTCTGGTACAAAAGCCGGCTCGCCCCCGAACGAAATCAAGCCTGCGGAGCCGGGCACGTATTGCAGGGCGGAAAGACCCATGTGTTCCAGATCAACATGAACAAATAAATAACCCGGGAAATATGCCCTGACCTTGCGAGCACGCGGGTTGACAACTTGTACTCGGATATGCGGTGCAAATGTTTCGATCCTGCGGAGCTCAAGTTGCTCAGCCAGCAATTCTTCCTTGTGAGGTTTGCTGTGCAGAACATACCAATATGTAGCCATGATTTATCATTCTTCCGAAGCGGAGGTTTACGTTGCCCGGTCTATTCGTCGGGGCCGGTTAAAGCGACCAGAGCATTATAACAAATTCCCGTGCCTGACCGGATAAGAATAATTCACCGTCTCTATTTTCAGTTCTTTCTTCAATTCTTTCAGGATTTGTCCCTCTTTGTTTTCAACTAACGATCCCGCGGAAATCAAAAAATCGGGGGTTTCTGTCTGGACGATTGCAATATTATCGTTACAATATCGATCAGGAAATCTACCTGTTTTCGAAATCCCATCCAGAATTTCCATGGAGGTCCTGCCATCATGAGCTTTACAAATCAGAAACTGCACTTCGGGGCTGCCTATTACCCGGAGCACTGGTCGGAGGAACGCTGGTCTGAAGACATTCGCCTGATGAAGGCAGCTGGTATGACCGTCGTCCGAATGGCCGAATTCGCCTGGTCAACGCTGCAATCTGGCCCGGATAATTTCAATTTTGACTGGCTCGAGCGCGCAATTGACCAGTTGGCGGCCAAAGGGATTGATACAGTCCTTGGCACACCCACTGCCGCACCGCCCGCCTGGCTGGTTCAGAAATACCCTGACCTGTTGGCAGTGGATGAAAGCGGCCGCCGGGTTCAATTTGGTAATCGCTGCCATTATTGTGTCAATTCACCCGAGTTCCATTCAGCCTCCCAACAGATCGTAAAAGCGATGGCAGACCGTTTTGGGGATGATCCGCATGTCATCGGCTGGCAGATTGATAATGAATACAATCGCGTCTGTTATTGCGAGCGCTGCCAAAGCCTCTTCCAGCAGTACCTGCAGGACAAATTCGTTTCTCTGGAAGCACTGAATGAGCATTGGTCGACAAGTTATTGGAGTCAAACATATTCCGCTTGGGAGCAAATCCCCATCCCAATCGGGCCTCACAACCCCGGCTTGATGCTGGAATTCAAACATTTCATCTCAGAAAGTTATCGCAAATTTCAGCTCATGCAGCTGGATATCTTGCGGCCGCGATTGAAACCCGGGGTCTGGGTTACGCATAATTTCATGGGCTGGTACAACGGATTCGATCACTACACGCTTACCAAAGACCTGGACCTGGCCTCCTGGGATTGGTACGTAGGCAGTGGTTATCACGACTATCTGCAATCCGGTGCGGCCCACGACCTCGCACGCGGTTTTAAACGGCGTAACTTTTGGCTCATGGAAACCCAACCCGGGAACGTCAATTGGTCCCCGCTGAATAATTCGCTGAACAAGGGCGAAGCCCACCTGATGGCCTGGCACGCCGTCGCGCATGGCGCGGATGCAGTCCTTTATTGGCAGTGGCGTTCTGCCCCAGGCGGTCAGGAGCAGTATCACGGATCGCTGATCGACCAATCCGGCCAACCGCGGCCTTTTTATGCAGAAGCACAGCAGCTGGGTGGGGAATTCAAGATCGCCTCTGAGTGGCTGGCTGGTTCGGTCGTCAAAACCGATGTGGCCATGCTGAACTGTTACGACAGCCGCTGGTCGATTGGCTGGCAGCGCCATCACCACGATTTCGATTACGTTGCCCATTTCAACAACTACTACCGCCCCCTCTCCGCTGGAAATGTAAATGTTGATATCATTTCTGCGGATGAACCTCTGGATGGGTATAAACTGGTCGTTGCTCCCTCCTTGTTGATCCTGAATAATAAAAGGATCGCACAGTTGAAGGAATTCGTCAAGAACGGCGGATGTCTGGTTCTGACCCTGCGCTGCGGCATGAAGGATGATTACAACAGCCTGCTCCCTTCCCGCCAGCCCGGATCCCTGGCCGAATTGGCCGGCCTGGAAGTGGAGGAATATTATGCCCTGCATGACCCCATTCCGGTCGTTGGGGACATTTTCAACGGCAGTTCCAGGTTATGGGCTGAAAGGCTCAAATTACTGGATGGAAACCTGACCATTCCGATCGCACGTTACGGTGTTTGCAATGGCTGGCTGGATGATCAGGCAGCCGTGGCGGTTCACCAGTATGGAAAAGGCATAGTTTTTTACATTGGGGCCTACCTGGATGAATTCTCCCAGCAGGCATTGATCAACCACATTCTACTAACAGCTGGAATATCCTCCATCAAAACCCCCAGCGGTATTGAGGTGCGTACACGCGTAAGAACCAACGGCGAAGAACTCTTTTTTGTGCTCAATCATACTCGGGCAGAACAGACCTTTTCCTGGCCCTGGCCTGGAGTTGAGCTCTTGAGCGGACAGGTACGAACCGGAGAGGTCAAGCTTGCCCCCTACGGAGTGGCAATCCTTAGTAAGAATGCTGGCGACAATCCTGCCTAGCTTGTTCGCCAATGTATTTCTTATCGCATCGCGAGAATAAAATTCCGGCTATTATTTGTAACCGGTAGTAACTGCTTTGGCAAGAGCCAGCTCGTCTGCTTGGTCGAGAAGGCGGCGAAACTCGCCCAGATCGCATAGAAAACTATCGGGATTCAGGCTGAGTGATTCGCCTTCGCTCAACAGGGTAGCCTCCGCTCCAGCGGAGCGCAAGCCCTGGCGCAAACGATAAAGGCTGGAACGCAATGAGTGCAGAGCCTCGCTGGCTCCGGTTTCGCTCCACAGCAAGGTGGCCAGGTGATTACGGGTGAAAACCTCCCCGGTGGCAGCCAGGTAGTAAAGCAGCGCCTGGACTTTAAGATGGTTCAAATTAATGAGTGATCCGGAAGCTACAATTTCCGGCGCTCCGATGATAAGAACCTTCAGCCAGTTGGTGCCCGTGGGATTATCGGCAGCACGAACACCGGGTGAGACCAGGAAGGTTATATACCTGCCAGAACAGACTGCATCATCCTACGGATGAAATCGATCTCATCCTGGTTGACTGTATGAGCCATATTGGGGTACAGACGTTCAGTCACGTCACCGCCCAACCGTCCGAGAACTGCGGCAGCACCGTCGACACGCTCTTTTGGTACGTGGAAATCCACATCGCTGCAGCCCAAAAATACCGGCGTACCGGCCAGGGTACCACTGTAATCACGCAGCATCGTGTCCGGCCCGATCAATGCACCGCTCAACCCTATCAGGCCGCCGTATCTTTGAACGTGGCGGATGGCATATTCCAGGGTCAGGCAGGCGCCCTGGGAGAAACCCAGGATCATGCTGTTCTCGGGAGCTATGCCTGCCTTTGATATTGTTGCCATTACTTCTTCCATAAAAGCCAGTGCGGAAGAAAGCCAGGGTTCGTTATCAGAGATTGGGCTTAAGAAGGAATTGGGATACCAGGTATTATTGGAGGCCTGCGGTGCAAAATAGGCGAACCCGGCTACATCCAACTGCTCAGCCAGGGAAAGGATATCTTCAGCCGAAGCACCCCGTCCATGCACCATCAACATGGCCGCCTTGGCAACTCCGAGCGGATCGCCGGCGGTCCGGACCAATTCACCCTGGTGAGGCGTTTGTAGAGCCATTTTTGAAACGTTCATTGGTTTGCTCCTTTCCAGCCATTCAGGAATTTCCTGAAGTAAAACTGGCAATACTCAGCCAATACCTCCGGATGGAATTCCTTTTCATCATGGACTGATGACGAAGTTGAATATGGCAGTCTCTCCATCAGAATTGTTTTTAACACTCATCAGTAGGGATGGATTGAATATGCCATCCGATTGATTCTGAGCCACTCCCGGGAAGAACAGTTGTGTCGTGAGAACCGGCCCTCCTGGAGCCTGCACCTTGACGTGGATGTGCTCCGTCCGGCCGGTGTAAAGACCAGGGACGATGGTGGTCAACCGGTAATGCCCGGCTGAATCCGTGAACTGGTGCCCGCGCAAATTGTAGCTGCTATTGTCATACTGGCCATTGGCATCCGCCTGCCAGAAATCCAGCTGGGCATGGGCGACCGGTTTGCAATCCGTCGTAGAAACATACCCGCTCAGGACAAGTTTCGTCCCTTGCATGCCCGCTTCAATCAAGGAGGTATTTTCTGGAGAATCTGCCTTGAAATAAGGGCCTTGCGTCACACCCACCGTCAGGGGTGCAGGGCTATTGCAGGAGGTGCTGGATCCGGTTATAGGGATATTCTGAACTGAGGCTGTCGGTAAGGCAAGCGGGGATTGGGTACGCCCAACCGGTTGAGCCATGCAGGCAGCCAGGTATGTACATAAGAGTATCGTCAGAATGCCAATCCGATAGGGAGGATTAGGTTGAGCAAGGCCCCCTTTTTGCCTTCTACCAGTAAAGAATTTCATTTCCTACCTTTTGTTACATTTCTACAATAAAAATCGGACTATTTTTATCCTTATTTTACTACAACCGGTAGATGGGCGCTATGGTTTTTTCTTATTTTTTGCTTATAACCCTGCCCGGATAGCCAGTCCGGCTGCCACGCTGCTGAAGGGATTGGATTTCTTCACTTTTTCCGCTCCAAAGATCCGCACCAACATGCCCGTAAAAAGTGGGATGTTGGATGAGCCGCCAGTCTTGACTACTGCATCCACTGAACCCGGCTCCAGGCCGGAGGCCGCCAGGGTGTCAAGCAGCACTTTCTCGACCCTGGACTGGAATTCTAGTATGTCCGCCTCGAACTGGTTGCGGGTGTATAGTTCCCACACGGGAATATCCCGGTCCTCCAGACTGATCACCGCTGCACCCTGGTCGGAGAGGCTGATCTTGGCGCTCTCGACACGGTTATAGAATGTGAAGGCCATATCGTTATAGATCAAGGCCTGCAGCGCCTTCAAGCGGACTGGAGCCAGGCCGGCGCGCATGGCTTTCTCGAGTAGATTCTTGTTTTGAGGGGTAGCCAGGTCGGGCAGCGCCATCCAATCCGGCACTGAATTAATCAATTCGAGGATGGCGGGTTGATGGTCCACCTGTCCGAGCCCAAAATGAGGCAGCATGCGCTTTTCGATGATGGCTCGATCGAAGTCACTCCCGGCGATGTCCACGCCGCCGCTGGCATAGACTTTACGACCATTCTTCTCACCCAGGTGCATTACGGCAATGTCGAGTGTACCGCCGCCGAAGTCGAATATTACTGCGTTCTGTGGACTGGAGATGGACCGTTCATAATCCAGCGCTGCAGCCACCGGCTCCAGTTCGAAATCCACATTTTCAAAGCCGGCAGCCAGGGCGGCCTGCCGCATGGTTTCCTCGGATTTGGCATCCTGCTCCTGAGAGCTGGAATATTGGACCGGCCGTCCCAGAGTCGCCGACCGGATCGGCTCTCCCAACAACTCTTCGGCGCGTTTTTTGAGCAGGCCCAGGTACACCTGAACCAGCTCGCCGACCGTGTAGAAACGTTCGAAGATCTGGGTTCCTTCGTAACCACCCGGAGTGTTTTTTCGCAGTGCCGTCTTCAGGTATTGCATGAGCCGTCCTGGTTTTAGCTCATCCACGTAAACATACACATCCCGGACATAGTGCAAATCCGCGCCGGTGTAATCGATCTCCCCTGCCCATTGCTTTACGTAATGGCGCTGACGGTTGACATTGTGCCGGTAATACAATTCGATGGCCTCTTGTCCGATCGATGCATGATAGTCGCGCGTGATGTAGAGCACAGTCTTGACCACTTCAGGCAGGACGTTTTTGCGGTCGATTGGAAGCAATCGCACCTGCTGACCGTCATAAACCGCCACACCGGAGTTGGAGGTCCCGAAATCCAGGCCTACCCTAAAGCTCATGGCTTGGTCTCCTGGCTGGGAGCCAGGACAATCCCGAATGCCAAAACTGGCTCAGATATGGGCAGAGCACCGGACCCGGTAATCTCGCGGCAAGCATGCAAAGTCAAACCTCCGGCCGTGTCCAACACCAGGACTCTATCCAACTCCCGGATCGCGGCTGCACCGATAAACCGTGTTCCTTGTTCCAGGCGGGAAGGGGAGATCAGCGCCTGGCCTCGTGCGCTGGCGGATTTCGCCGGTTCTATCACAGAGCTTTCCCGGTGGATTACCTTGCCGTTTTGGGTCAGACAGATCAGGGATTCATCCGGTTCGATCAAGAAGGAAGCGATTACGTGGTCGTGTGGCTCGAGGCGGATTCTTTCCTCGGTAGAGTAGGTCAGGTCATCCACATCCAGACCCAGCAATCGACCTTCGTAAGTAACCATGACCAGGCGGGCATTTTTCCGGCAGAGTACAACCTCGAAGGGCTTGTCCGCTTTTTGTAAGGTTCCTCGGCCAAGATAATGGTTGGTCAGGATATTATCTGCCAGGGAAGTCATCGTCTTTTTGACGCAGCCCCGGCGGCTTATCTGCACGAAGAAATCCGCTAGAGGCAGGCTCGCAAACGGCATCAATGCAGATAGAAGTTCGCCTCCATGTGGCTCATCCGGCAGAGAGGCTTGATCCCAGTTCCAGAGACTATCGTTTTCCAGGACAGGAACCTGGGCAACTGCACAGGTACTCACCCGACCGGAGGTGAAAACCATGAGCAGTTCTTCCGCGGATGGGACCACCAGCATGCGTGGGAACTCGCCCCACGGGAATACATCTCCGGTGATCTGTCCAAGCGAGACAATGCCTTTAAGCTCCTGCAAACTGGGTTCGATGCGAACAATCTTGCCGCGTGCCTGATAGATTATCAGGCTTATCGTCTGAGGAACGGCGGGAAGAGCTAACGCCTCTGCTGCCTTGAGGCCCTCGGGGCCAAAACGCCGTTTGAGCATTTCCAATTGGTATTCAAGGTGAGTAATCCGCCGGCTGTAATCCTCCACCCGGCTGCCATCCTGCAAAGCGATGTTCTCGGCAAGCAGTTCCTCGTTACGCTCGGTCAATTCGCGCAGGCGACCCGCAATCAACCTTAGGATCATCAGGGCGGATTGCGGGCGTTCTTCGGCTTCCTTGATCCATTCATCGATTTTCTGTAGGCTGGTCATCAGAGCTGCTCCTCGAATCAGCTATTATACAGGATGCCTAGTTTTTTTCCCATTCCACCCAAACCGGATCGGCGTTTTCGGGGATCACGTGATAAGCCTGTCCGACCGGAATGCCTCGCACTTTGCAAATTACAGTGGCAAGCGCAAGCCCATGCGAAACGATCAATATAGAATCCTCAGGGTGAATGTGGGCAATATCATCCAAAACATGCTGGACGCGTTCTGCCACCTCCCCAACTGTCTCACCGCCAGGCGGGCGGATCTTGGCAGGATCCACTGAGCGCTGTTGCCATAAATCTGCGTAGCGGGCCTTGATGGTGTCTACGAGCTGGCCTTCCCACTCGCCCTGATTGATCTCCCGCAAGCGCGGATCGCTGGTGACGGGCACGTGGAGTACTGCCGCGATGGTCTCGGCAGTTTCCCTGGCGCGTTTCAGGTCACTGGTGTAGAGGCTGGCAAAAAGGCAGCCGAGTAACTTTTGGGAAAGTACCTGCGCCTGGGCGCGACCCGTATCATTAAGCGGGATATCACTCTGACCCATATACCTTCCTTCGAGATTCCAATCCGTTTGGCCATGCCGTACCAGACAGAATCTTGTCATTTCTTATGACAATCCAGGTACGCCGGAACTGTAATCATCGGAGGCCGTTCCAATTCGGCCACCTCTTCCACCTCCAGAAAATAGCCGCCACTATCGCTGCGGATCAGTTTCATCGTCTTGTTTACATCCTCAATAATTGAATGCTCGTAGCTGGTTTCCAGTTTGCGGAGAACTGTCTGGATGATGGCGAAGGACATTTTACTCAATGCCTCCAACCCTTGGTTGCGATGAATTCGTTCCTGCAGATCCACTTGAGCTACGGAGCGCAGACCATAGTGCTCAAAAATATCGATCAACAACCCTATCTCTACGCCATAGCCTGAGAAGAAAACTGCATTTTCCAGACCTTCGCGACGGCCTGCATATTCTCCAGATAGTGGCTGGACAACGCCGGAGAGTTCAGGGTAAAAGAGATTCAGCAAAGGCCGAGCTGCTAGTTCGGTAACACGGCCGCCGCCACCTGCTTGCATTTTATCGCCTACCCTTATCGGGCGGCGGTAAAAGCCTTTCACAAGTTGAATGTTACTTTCGAGCAGGAGGGGACCGACGATCCCATAGACGAACCGTGGGTGGATGTTGATGATGTCAGTATCAATCCAGGCTACGATATCTCCTTTGGTGACCAGTAAGCTTTTCCAGAGCGCTTCTCCTTTGCCGCTTCTCGCACCCAAATCAGGCAATAGTTGTTGGTGAATATGGACTGGAATGCCAAGATCTTCAGCGATTTCTCTGGTTCGATCCGTTGAATCGGAATCAATCAGCACGATTTCATCCAGCAAGGGAAAATCCTCCATCAAAGCCTTCTTGATGGTTTTTATGACGTTACCAACGGTTCCCTCCTCGTTCAACGTTGGCAAAGCGAGACTGATAGTCACGGCCTGTTTTTCTTTGAGTTCCATTAGCTGTTTCAGGTCTGAGAACTCGTCTGCATGGAAGGTATTTTCAGCAAACCATTTATCCACCAATATGGAAATAGCCTGGGCGCCCGCACTTTCATCGAACATGGATTCTGAGATGGGGTGGCGGGTTTTCACAACCATCACTGTAGAGGACGACTCCTGGAAAAGTTTTTCAGCCACCGGGCCAATGGATGAACTTCCCATTCTCTTGCCTGCCGTAGCGCCCAGGATCACCAAATCATAATGCTGCGATTCCTCAAAAATAGTCTTTCCGGCGTTTTCCGTTGTGATCGACCGGAGTTGGACCTCAGGAATATGGCGCAGGATATGTTTCAATCCCTTGAAGGGGGCATCGTTCACTGCTCCGGCCAGGGCGAGATGCAACACATCCATCTGCGTGGATCGCAAACCCATACCGATTTGGAATGCTAACTCGGCGGACGGACCACCACGTACCGCGATTAAAATTCGATCGGGTCTGGGCGGAGTGGGGCCGCGCACAATGGCTACGTTGCAAAGTGAATTGGATAGCACATCCGAGATGGGAATGCCACAGGAGGTCAGTTTGCCCTCCCACTCGACGATTAACAGATCGGGGTCCTCACTGGCAATCACAGCCTGCAGATCCTTCCATGGCGTCTCTGAAACGATTACCGTGGATTTGAATCGGATGGATGACCCGCCCCCCAAGGAAAGCAGGCGTTTACGGACTTGCCTTGCAATCTGAGCCCCGGCGCTGATGGATTCATGCTCAGCGATCGGAACGACGCCAACCAGGATGACTTCTTCGGCGATGTTCCGGGCAATAGCAAGTGCGGTTTGCCCATCCGTGCCTGCCCCAACCGGAACCAGCGCACTTTTAATATTCCGCAAAGGAGTTTTCATTTTCCTACCTCCTGAATCAATGGGCCAATAAGATAAGTGTAAATCGAATTCCAGGAATAGTTGTGTTTGGCACGCCGTGCCCACCGAGATGAGGCTTCGCTTTGCAGCCTTTCAATGATCATATAAGCAATGGAGCGCGGCTCAGAGTCTGGGTCAAAATAGGTAACATCCTCTCCACACAGCTCGCGCAACACCGGGATATCTGAGCAAAAAACCGGGATTGAACTGAATGCGGCTTCGATCAAGGGAATGCCAAAACCCTCTTCACGGCTGGGAAATAACAACGCATCCGCCAACCGATAAAAATCGGCGATTACGGCATCCGGTATGACCGCATCCGTTACATCCGCCAGAAAATGGACTGACCCTTGTAGTTTCAATTTATTGCGCAAAGCCAGCAGGTTCAGCCGGTAAGCCGCGTTGGCCGGATTGTGGGGTCCTTCCGGACCAGTGACCAGCAATGCGGCTTTTGGGAATTGATCCCGCAGTTCAGTAAGTATGTGTAATGCCAATTCGATATTTTTTCGTGGCGTCAAACGCACCGGCAAAAGGAATAGTGGGTCGGCATCCAGGAGACACAACCGCTCAACTAATTGAGTAGT
>JADGQB010000403.1 GCA_017882145.1 Anaerolineales bacterium | reverse complement strand
ACTTCGTCCGTCAGCATTTTTCCCTTCACCAGTAATGCTTTCTGGTTGTATTTTAGTTTATTTTGGTAAGAGTTGTCCGATTTTAGCACAATTGGCAAGCTCAGGCAATATCACTCCTTGGCACTATGAAAAATTTCTGAACTAATCTAAAATCCTCAATTCTCCTCGATCCGTGGTATACTACTCGCCGCGCTCCAATCGGAGCGGACGTTTCAGGGAATTGTTTTGATCACTACCGAAGCATGCCCGATGGAAACCAGGTCGGGCTTTTTTGTTGCCAGACGCGGCGCTTCCGCGAGGAAGCCCCCGGAGCAAGTTGGCAATGGGACAGGGGGACGGAGTCTTCAAAACAGCCTATTAGGTGTCATTGCGGGTAGCAGCCTGCCCCAGTACTTTTGGGGTTTTTCGCGACGAAGCAGTCTCCCACATAAGGTGGAGATAGCTTCGCTGGTTTTGTCTGCTCGTTATGTCACAAGCAACACAGGAGTTTTGATGACCGAAGAATTTATTACCCTCAACCTGCGCCCTGAGTTGACTCACGCCGTTTCTGAACTCGGCTATACCGAGCCCACTCCCATCCAGTCCGCCATCATCCCGCTCATGCTGGGCGGCGCGGACGTGATTGGCCAGGCGCAGACCGGCACCGGCAAGACCGCTGCTTTTGCTCTCCCAATTTTGAATAACATCCAACCTGGTCAGAAACATATCCAGGCGTTGGTAATGTGCCCGACGCGTGAGCTGGCTTTGCAGGTCTCGCAGGCCTTCAGTGAATACGGGCAGTTCAGCGATGTGCGCGTGCTGGCTGTCTATGGCGGGCAGCCCTATGGCCCGCAGATCACCCGCCTCAACAAGGGTGTGGATGTGGTGGTCGGCACCCCCGGCCGCATGCTCGACCTGTTGGAGCGAAATTGTCTCACCCTGAGCCATGTCCGGACCGTAGTTCTAGATGAGGCCGACGAAATGCTTTCCATGGGTTTTATCGATGATATCGAGACCATCCTGGCCGGAACGCCTCCCGAGCGCCAGACTGCCCTCTTTTCCGCCACCCTGCCGACCCCCATCCGCCGCCTGGCTGACCGTTACATGCACGACCCGCAGCCTGTCACCATCCAGCGCGAACAGATCACGGTAGCTGCCATCCAGCAGCGCTGTTACATCGTCAACGGCAAGGATAAGCTGGCTGCCCTGACCCGCATCTTCGAGATGGAAGAAGTCACCAGTGCCCTGATCTTCGTGCGCACGCGCGCTGCCACCGGGGAACTGGCTGCTTCTCTGACCGCCCGCGGTTTCGCTTCCGAGGCTTTGAACGGCGATCTGAACCAGGATGCGCGCGAACGCACCCTCGGCCGCTTCCGCAAGAACCAGGTCAAAGTGCTGGTGGCCACCGACGTGGCTGCCCGCGGTCTCGATATCGATGACATTTCGCATGTATTCAATTATGATCTGCCCGATGACCCCGAATTGTATGTCCACCGCATCGGTCGCACAGGTCGCGCCGGTAAGACCGGCATCGCCATCTCGTTGGTCACCCCGGGCGAGAAGCGTCATCTGCGCCAGGTGGAATCCTTTACCCACCAGACCATCAAACGTGCCGAACTGCCGACCGAGGATGACATCCTCGTCAACCGCGAGCAACGCCTGATGAGCCTGGTAAAGGTCTGGCTCCAGCGCGGCCGCTGCAAACGCGAGCGCGAATTGGTTGAGAGCCTGGTCGCTGCCGGGCACGACCCAATTGAGATTGCTGCCGTGACGCTGAAAATGGCACGCGGCGAGGAGAAACAGCGTTCGATCGCTCCCATCAGCATCGTGGCCGACTATCGCTCCGAACGACCGGCACGCGAACGCAACCGGGGTGATCAAGGCCATGCTTCATTTCGTCCTGGCGGGCGTTTCGAACTACCCGGCAACCAGTCCCACGAAAGTGGCATGGTGCGCCTGAGTCTCAACATGGGTAAGAAGCACGGCATCCGTCCGAACGATATCGTCGGGACGATCGCATTCCACGCGGACATCCCTGGATCAGCCATCGGCAAGATCTTTATCCAGGATAAGCTTTCCCTGGTGGATGTGCCTGAAGCATTGGCACAGCAGGTGCTGGCCAACACTGGAAATTATCGCATCCGCCAGCAGCCGGTCAATGTAAAACTGGCCTGAGCTCACTGTTAAAATCAAAAAGAGTAGCGGCTGTTCGGCTGCTGCTCTCTTTGTTTAAATCTTAATAAATTTGGCTCTATCCGCCAGATTTCGCAGGCATGAACTCCATCAAGCGGTGCGCCATCGTGCTGACGGTCATCGAGTGCAACCAGATGCGGCCCGGCCCCGTCAGCGTGGCCAGGAACAGGCCTTCTCCGCCCGCCAGGATGTTGGCGATGCCCTTGATCATCTGGATATCAAAAGCCACGCTTGCCTCGAACATGGCCACATGACCTGGCTCAACTCGCATTACTTCACCGGCCTTCAAATGGTATTCCACCGCATCCCCATCCAGTTCTGCGAAGGTAATGCCAGGTCCGGTCAGTTTCTGCAGGATAAAGCCTTCACCACCGAAGAAACCGGCGCCCAACTTGCGGGTGAAGAAGACATCCAGCCCGACGGTTTTCTCGGCGCATACGAAGGCGTGCTTGTGCATGATCACCGATTGCCCGGCTTCCAATTCGATCGGCAGCACCTTGCCCGGAAAATCTGTGCTAAAGGAAACCTGTCCGGGAGCGCCGACAGCTGAAAAATCAATGATAAAAAGCGTGGCTCCGGAGACGGCCCGCTTGAGCATGCCACCCAATCCGCCGCCAGCCTTGGTGCTCATATTGATCGTCGCGGTCATCCACGACATGGCTCCGGCATCCGAAAAAACGATCTGATTGGATTGCAGTTCCACAGCCAGGGTTTGCTGGACTGTCCCCAGGATATGATATTTAAGCCCGCCTTTCGATTGACCGCTTACTTCCGGTATGGTAGGAAGATCAGGAATGCTCATAACTAGTCTCCATTCTTTGTAAAACGAAGGTCTGTCCATTAGACAGCTTATTAAGACGCCTTGTCAGGTAATTCTGATCCAACATTTGGATATTATGATTAATTTCCTTCCTTTCCAAGCTTTGATTATGGGATTAATTGCATAAAAACGTATAGTACCATCAGGAACATCATTCCGCTGAGTTGAACGGCGATGAGAACCCCTTTCTGCCAGGGTTTGCGCAGTGCCGCCGCCAGCCCGATAAAAACAGGCAGAGCCAGCAGCAGGTGGCGCGGCAGACTTACATAAGCCAGATCAATTGT
>JADGQB010000402.1 GCA_017882145.1 Anaerolineales bacterium | reverse complement strand
ACACCGGATAACACCAATACCCTGTTCTCTGATAATTTTTCAAATAGCGGTACCGGTTGGACCCAGCTTAAAAATGATAGCGGTATGATCGAATACAACAATAACTCTTATCAAATTTCTGTAAATAAGCCGTCCACTTTGCTGCTTGCCACCCCTGGGAAATCCTTCGATGGAGATGTCAGTATTGATGTGGAAGCCCGCAAGACCGCAGGTTCCAATGATAATTATTTTGGCATTCTTTGCCACTATCAAAACCCGCAGAATTATTATCTTCTCATGATAACCAGTGACGGCTATTCGGGTATCGCCATGCGGAAAGACGGTCAGGATACATTGATTTCCCCCGGTCTTAAATTCCTTAAAATGGACGGGATTAAATTGGGTGGCAGCACCAACCATATTCGCGCGGATTGTGTTGGAGAAAAACTGACCTTGTTTGCCAATGGCAAGCAAGTCTCCCTGGCTTATAACAAAGCCCTGACCGGCGGAGATACCGGTCTGGCAGTCCGGTCCGGTGCAGTCGAGCGAGATGTAAATATCCGCTTCGATAATTTCACTGTCACCAGCCCCACACTCCCATAGATTTGACTTGCAGAATGAAACGGCCAGGTTCCTTTGGATGAAGTGCGAAAAAAAATTTCTTCTGTTTCGGTGATCATGCCGACCCTGAATGAGGCCGGAAACATTGCCCGCCTGATCCATTGCACGGTTGAAGCCATCCAGAGTGCCGGAATAAATGAAATTGAAATCATTGTCGTGGATGACGATTCTCCCGATCGCACCTGGGAAATAGCCTCGCAGGTGGTTTGCCCGCCTGCCCGGGTTGAAGTCATCCGTCGGATGCAGGATCACGGGCTAACTGCTTCGCTTTCGGATGGAATTAAGGCTGCCAGGCATGCCGTAATCGTTTGGCTTGATTGTGATTTTTCACATCCCCCGGAGCGGATTCCCCAGATGCTTTATATGTTGGATCAGGGCTTCGACGTGGCTGTTAATTCGCGCTATGTTGTGGGTGGCGGCGAGGACCGGAGTGGGGAATGGGGATCCATGCAGATGTTTCTAAGTCTTTCGCTCAATTGGTTTACGCGCTTCTTCCTGGATGCCTCCTTTGCAGATTATACAAGCGGGTTTATTGCGGTGCGCAAAGAGGTCATGCAGGAAATCCCTCTGCGTGGGGATTATGGTGAATATTTTGTCGATTTTATCTTTCGAACCTTGCATAAGAAATTCAAGGTATGTGAAATCCCTTATATGGCAATGCCTCGCAAGAGTGGTGAATCAAAAACAGGCACAAATCTATTGGATTACTTGCGGCGCGGCAGAAAGTATGTTCGTACAGTTGTAAGCCTGCGTCTGGCAGCTCTCATGGGTAAGCTGTGATGGATGGTGGCATTAGCTTTTAGCCCGCCTCTGCACAGCCGGAACTGGTTTTGAGCCTGCCCACTGCAGTCCCAGGAGTACCACTCCGAAGTAGATCACATATGCCAGAACCTCGGTCAGGGAAGGACTGGCGTTGTAACCAAAAAGCGTTGCCAGTACCTGCCCGAGCGGGGATTGATCGTTCAGGATCGGGTTGAGATTCCAGACATGCGCAATACCGGCGGGTATCCAGCCGAACTCGTTGAATTCCTGCAGGCTGTGAGCTACCAGACCGGCCGCGAAGAAGATCAGCAGGATGCCAGTTATTTGGAAGAAACGCTTCAGATCCAGCCGGACAGTGGTGGAAAAGAGGAACCAACCCAGCAGGCCTGCCGTAGCCAGCCCGAACAAAGCGCCCAGGAGTGTCTGGCGTGCGCTCGAGGAAAAAGCCGCTGCAGTCAGGAACAGCGCCAGTTCCACACCTTCGCGCAAAACTGCCAGGAACGCCAGTCCAAAGAGTGACCATTTGCCGGTCTGGGAGGCTTTCTGGACACCTGACTCAAGGTCCCTTTTAATATCTTGTGCCTTCTGGCTCATCCAGAAGATCATCCAGGTCAGGATGCCGGCTGCCAGTAGCATGGTGCTGACTTCGAAAATTGCCTCCGCCGGATCCTTCAATTCCAGACCGAAAAATGTGAGCAAAACCGCTGTGATCAAGCTCAGAAGCGCTGCGCTGCCCGCGCCTAGCCAAACGGAGCTGGAAAGATCCAGGCGGCCCATTTGGCGCAGAATACCCAGAACGATGCCAAGCACCAAGGCGGCTTCAATTCCCTCACGCAGGGAAAGGATGTATGAGGAAAGCAAGGAACACCTCTAGAAGATCATATTTTGGATATTATTTATCCAATTATAATCTATTCTAACCCCCTGGTTTCAAATAGGAAGTGATTATTGGCCTATCTTCTGGATTTCTTTTTTCCTCCGTGGTAAGACGGGACCGTAATGGCATAAATGGTACACAGGCGGCCATCCAACATGCGGGAGCGGATGCGTGCATCCATCTCTTCCAAAGTATCCGCGCTGGTGATCACAGTCGTTAATTCGGCGTTGTAACGATAATTGAACAATTGGTACAGCTTTTCGCGTACCCAGGGGGTCATGGATTGCGTACCCAGGTCATCCAGGATCAACAACGGAGTAGTGCGGATCTCGTCGAATCGGCGATCGTAACGGACATTGCTATTGATGCCAAAGGTAGCACGGAGGTAGTCAAACAAATCAGGTACCGTGACAAACAGAGGCTGGTCGCCTTTATCGGTGCGAAAATTGGCGATAGCAGCCGCTAGGTGTGTCTTTCCGCAACCGTAAGTTCCGGTCAGGACAAGCCAACCCTTTGGCGAGCGAGCAAAATCAGTGGCCGCTCTAAGTGCTTTTTCTAAGGATTGGATTGAATCTGAAGACAAACCCTCATTCCCCCGTTCATTAAAATTAGCAAACGTTTTCTTCGCATGCAGGCCAAGCGATGATAATTCATGGTGTCCAGTATCGTCAAGCGGGTGTCTATAATCAGGGGCAGTGATAACTACTTTACCGACCAACTCTGGGTCTTGGAGACGCGAACGAATTCGCTCCTCGATATCGTCCAATAACACATTAGTAGTCACTACCAACGGAAGTCTGTTGATATAGCGATAGTTTACGATTTGAAAAAGTTTTTCCTGGGCCCAGGCGGTGGCAGACTGTGTGCCGAAGTCGTCCAGCACCAACAGCGCCGCGGTGCGGATCTGCTCGAAGCGCTGCTCGAAGGTGACATCCGCGGAATCGAAAGAGAAACGCAGCAGGTCGAGTAAATCCGGGACGGTCAGGAAGAGGGTTGGAACGCCCATGCCGACCGCGAAGTTGGCAATCGCTGCGGCCAG
>JADGQB010000134.1 GCA_017882145.1 Anaerolineales bacterium | reverse complement strand
TCTTAATATGAAAGGCTGGAGACTTGATACCGGCCTTAATAGCCCAACAACCTATACCCTGCCGGATACCCTGCTTAAGCCGCGTGGGATCGCGGTCTTTTTTGGCTCGCAGACCGGCATCTCCTTGAGCGATGGCGGCGGGACGGTCCGCCTGCTCAGGACGGATGGGCGCATTTTCGATGCATTTACCTATCCTGCGGTGGAGGTGCCCGAACGAACCTGGTGCCGACTGCCGGATGGCGGCGACCGTTGGGGATTTAACTGCCGCCCCACTCCGAGCCGGCCCAACATTTCCATTACTGCCACCCCCGTACCAGGCACTCAAACAGTTGAAAATCCCAGTTGTCCGCAGATAAACACTGCCCCGCAGCCGCTGGTTTTTGCCGAGTGCGGAGGCTTTGGCGCTAGGATTTCGGGGAACCCCCTGGAGCGGATATTCTGGCTGCAAGACCACTGGAAATGGGGTGTTTTCGTACAATAAAAAATCCCCGGCTTGCCGGGGATTTTACTTTCTTAATCAAAGGCCGCTCGGGCTACTTCTTCCGGCTCAAAGATCACCTCTTCCTTGCCGGTCAATTTTTCCTCCACTTTACTCACAATCAGTTCCAGGTGACCGGGATGTGCCACGTAATCAACGTCATCTGCTGGAACGGTCAGCACCGGGCAAAGTGTGAATTCGGTTATCCAGGATTCGTACAGGTTGTTAAGGCTGGCGAGGTAGTCAGACGGGATGGTGCGTTCGTAATCCCGCCCGCGCCTGCTGATGCGCTGGACCAGGGTCGGAACCGAGGCATGCAGGTAAATGACCAGGTCCGGCGGAGGCAGGAACTCGACCAGCGTCAGGTAGAGTTCACGGTAGGTCTGGTAATCGCGCGGGCGGATATGTCCTTGCAGGAACAGGTTGTGCGCAAATATTTCGGCATCTTCGTAAACCGAACGGTCCTGGATGGCAGAAGTGGGATATTGGGCCAGTTGATGGTGGGCGCGCAGCCGGTGCGTCAGGAAGAAGATCTGGCTGTGAAAGGCCCACGTCTGCATATCCCGATAGAAATCTGCCAGGTAAGGGTTTTCCGCCACCGGCTCAAAAAACGGCGTCCACTCTAATTTCGCGCACAACATTTCCACCAGCGTGGATTTACCTACGCCAATGTTCCCTGCAATGGCAATAAATTTTTTCATTTTTTTACTCTCGTGAATGTGACCCGCCGGGTCGTTTGAAATGTCAGGGCTTGGCAGCCAATTCTTCGTCGATCACTGCTTTAAAATCTGCTATCGGGAGCGCCCCTACCAGGATCCTGCCGTTTACTACGAAAGAGGGCGTGCCGTTAATGCCAACGCGGGCAGCATCACTGGCATCCGCTTGAATCTCGCTTTTATATTTGTGGCTGTCAATACAGGCAGCAAAGGCTTTTGTATCCAATCCCAGATCAACGGCGTATTGCTCATAAGCTGCCCGGTTCAAGCCATACTGTTGGCTGAAAAGAGCATCATGGTATTTCCAGTAGGCGCCCTGTTCACCCGCACATTCCGCTGCCTCGGCGGCTGGGATCGCCTCGGGGTGCATTGGCAACGGCAAATCCCGGTAGACGAAACGGATCTTGTCGGGATAACTCGCCAGCAGCTCCTGGTAGACTTGCTGGTACCATACCTGGCAGTAGGGGCACTGGTAATCGCTGAACTCGATGATCGTGATCGGGGCGTTATCCGGCCCGATCGATGGATCGTCATCTGTCGAAACGTCCACGCGCCGGTTGGTGTTCGGATCTGCCGCGACCGCTGCTTGTGAACCGCCCCAGAGCAGGTATCCTCCTCCCAATCCCAGGAAGAATGCCAGCGGTATGAATATATATACGAGTGGGGAAACCGATGCATGCCTTGGGCGCAGTGGGCGGTTAAGCATGGCGGCATTATACTGCTTCTTGACCGAATCCGGAAACCCGGTTCTTCGTTTGACACTCTTCCTACAGTTGCAGCCTTAAAACTGCCCCGGAAAGGACCTCTCCCCAGGGCAGTTCGTCAGGTTATGGATCGCAGGTTTTTAGGGTTGGCGTTGGAATGTTGTCGTACCCGAGTAGCCTCGATCATCTGTCCAGGTTGTTTCCAGGCTGCTGTCATTCACGGAGACGGTCACAGAGGTGATGCAGTTCCCGCCGGGGATGCAATAGGTCCAGGTCAGCACGCCGTTCGACCAGGAAGATTTGGTAAGCTCGTTTTTGCCGCGTTCAGGGTTGATCACTGAGACTGCTTCAAACCCGCCGCTCTTCGCCGCGATGGTGGTGATGGTTCCGCTTGTGTCCGGGTCCAGCCATTTCCCTGCCATGCTGGCGCCCGCCGGGGGCTGGGGCGCGGCAGTCGGTGTGGGCACAAGCGAACCGCACGAGCAGGCGATGATAACCATCGCCAGGACGGCTCCAATTAAAACCAGCCAAAATTTCTTCTGGGTATTCATAATGTATTCTCCTCTTTAAAAAATTGTCTTTGGAAGGTCAATAAAAGTATAGCAGAAAAAACAATTAATTCAAATAGACCATTTGGTTGGTTGATCTCGAGCAGCCGGGCTCAGTCCGGAGATGCTTGTATGCAATGACAGGGGACATAGTCCGTAATAAGGGAAAGAGGATATTCTTCATCTCTTATAGGATTGGGTCTTATAGTAGAATATAAATCCTTTCCGGCTAAAAAAAATGAATGAAAGGTACCTATGCCAGATATTTCTCCACGACCATCGTTACCCGGTATTGCCCCAGCCCCGGTTAAAAAAGGCCCGCGCGGTGAAGTCATCATCTATGCCAGATGGTGCAAGGGGTGCCGCATCTGCGTCGAATTCTGTCCTCCCAAAGTTCTGGCCATGGATCCGGGCGAAGACTATCCCCGCGTGGTGTTGCCGGAAAAATGTACTGCCTGCCATTTTTGTGATACCCATTGTCCTGATCTTGCCATTGTGGTCAGGAAGCTGGATTAGTATCGAGAATAGTAGCGAGAGTAGTAACGAGAGTAGTAACGACTTCAGTCGTTACCATGGTTAGGAGGAAACGTTGTCTATCAAGTTAATGCAAGGGAACGATGCCATCGGTTGGGGGGCGATTGCGGCGGGTTGCCGCTTCTACGCCGGTTATCCGATCACCCCTTCCACGGAAGTTGCCGAAATCCTATCGCGTGAATTGCCAAAAGTCGGTGGAAAATTCATCCAGATGGAAGATGAAATTGCCAGCATGGCGGCCATCATCGGCGCCTCAGTGGGAGGCTTGAAGTCCATGACTGCCACCAGCGGACCCGGCTTTTCGTTGATGCAGGAAAACATCGGTTATGCGGCCATGACGGAAATCCCGTGCGTGATCGTGGATGTGCAGCGCCTCGGCCCTTCCACCGGCCAGCCTACTGCGGCTTCCCAGGGTGACGTGATGCAGGCTCGCTGGGGCACCCATGGCGATCATCCGATCATCGCCTTAAGCCCCACCTCCGTTCGCCAGGCCTTCGATTTGACGGTGAAGGCTTTTGAGCTATCCGAGAAATACCGTACGCCGGTTATCTTGTTGACCGACGAGATCATTGGGCATATGCGTGAGCCGGTGGATTTGCCGGATTTCAAAACCATCCAGCTCCCTGAATACCGCCTGACCAAAAAAGACGGGGAGTATATCCCATACCGTAACGAGCCCGGCGACGTGCCACCGCTGGCCAATTTCGGCGTGGGCTATCGTTATCACATCACCGCCCTCTTCCACGATCAGCAGGGTTTTTCAACCCAGCGTGTGGATGAAATCGACCCCTGGCTGGAACGCTTCAATTCAAAGCTGGATAAACACCTGGATGACATCCTTATGCTCGAAGAGGATCGCATGCCCGGCGCGCAGCTGGCCATCTTGTCTTACGGCGCCTCTGCCCGCACTTCCCGGCATGCGATGAAACTGGCGCGTGCACGCGGCCAGAAAGTGGATCTTATGACGCTGCTTACCATCTGGCCTTTCCCAGAAGCCCAGGTGGAAGCCCTCGGCGAGCGGGTCGATCGGATCATCGTCCCCGAAATGAATCTCGGGCAGCTGGCTTATGAAGTGGAACGCATGGTCGGTCGGAAGAAAGTAAAACGTGTCACGCGTGCCAACGGCGAGATGGTAACCCCGCAGATGGTTCTGGACGCATTGGAAGGTTGAAGCATGAACGATCACATACGCGAAGCTCATGGTTTGGAAGTTGATGAAGGCCAGTTGCCTGCAGAGGACTGGTTCGAACGCAGTGAAACTCTTCAGAAACTCCGTCGGAACAAGAAATTCCCCACCATTTGGTGTTCAGGTTGCGGGATCGGTGTGGTCATGGGGGCCCTCATCCGTGCCATTGACCATCTCGGCCTAAAAAATGATGATGTGGCCCTGGTGGCCGGCATCGGCTGCTCGGCCCGCATGCCGATCTACATGGACTACAATACCCTCCACACCACCCACGGACGTGCCCTGGCCTTTGCCACCGGTCTGAAAATTGCCCGTCCCGATATGAAAGTCATTGCCATTATGGGCGATGGCGACGCGCTGGCCATTGGTGGAAACCATTTCATCCACGCTGCCCGCCGGAATATGGGTATCACCGCCATTGTTATCAACAACTCCATATACGGCATGACCGGTGGCCAATATAGCCCAACCACCCCCCTCAATAGCCGGGCCACGACCGCTCCCTACGGCAACATCGAGCCGCCCTTCCCGATTTGCGACCTGGCTGTCGCTGCCGGTGCCAGTTATGTAGCGCGCAGCACCGTTTATCATGCTCTCGAACTTGACAAGTTCATTTCCGAAGCCATTTCCAAGGACGGTTTTAGCATGGTGGAAGCGGTCAGTTACTGCCACACCACCTATGGCCGAATTAACAAGCTGGGTACCGCAGCCGATATGATGCGTGCATTGAAAGATACCAGCATATCCCAGACCGCTTATGGGAACCTTTCCCCGGAAGAAAAAACCAACAATACAAAGATCGTACGTGGCAACTTTGTCAACATCGATCGTCCGCAATATACGAATTCGTATTCCAGCCTGATCACACGTATCCAGGGAGGCGAACAATGACCGGGTCAATCGCGCCCCGCACCGAGATCCGGCTGGCCGGCGAAGGTGGGCAGGGCATGATCCTGGCCGGGATCATCCTGGCCGAGGCTGCCGCGATCTATGATGGCAAGATGGCTGTTCAGACTCAGAGTTACGGGCCCGAGGCGCGCGGTGGAGCCAGCAAATCCGAGGTGGTCATCTCGGCTGGAGAGATCGATCATCCCGAAGTCCTTTCTGCCGATGTGGTGGTCACACTCAGCCAGGAGGCCTTTGACAAGTATGCCTCCACTGTCAAGCCCGGCGGCCTTTTGATCGTGGACGATGATAATGTGCGCTCAATCGATGTGCCAGAGGCTGTAAAGATCCCCATTGGTAGGTTGGCGCTCCACACCACCGGGAAGTCCATCACGGCCAATACCGTTGCCCTGGGCGTGCTGGTCGGTTTGACCGGTGTGGTCTCCCGGGAAGCCATCGAAAAAGCCGTCACAGCCCGTGCTCCGCGCGGCACCGAGGAGATGAACCGCCAGGCTCTGCAGGCCGGTTTTACAGCGGCGGAGCAGGTGCGTGAGGGCGGTAGTAAGTAAATTGTTAACTGTAACCATTAACCATTAACTTTCACCTAAACCAATCATGATAATTTTCCCGCCAGCACCCTGGCGGGATGTTTTTGATCATTCTGTCTCTTGTATTAGCATGAGTATCGTGCTATCATGTTAGTGTGATACAGTCTTTTCGAGATGCAGGCGCCAGAGATGTCTTCAATGGGGCAAATACGAAAGCTGCCAGGCAATCTTGCCCTAAGAGTCTTTGGAAAGTAGCTTTCAGGAAGCTGGATTTACTCGACTCAGTAGTTTCGTTAAACGATTTGCGAGCACCCCCAGGAAACCGCTTGGAAGCATTGACAAAGGACCGGGAAGGCCAATACAGTATCCGCATCAATGACCAATATCGTATTTGCTTCACATGGACTGATCAGGGCCCTGCCGAAGTTGAAATCGTTGATTATCACAGATAAGAAATGGTCGTGACTATGGTTCGAATTCCCACAAATCGTGTACCCACCCATCCTGGCGAAATGTTACTGGAAGAATTTCTCGTTCCTGCGGGCATAACCCAGCGCGAGCTGGCCAGCTCCATTCACGTGCCTTACCAGCGCGTCAATGACATTGTCAATGGACGTCGCGGTATCACGCCAAGCACTGCGTTGCGGTTATCAAAGTTCTTTGGAAATTCACCTGACTTTTGGATGAATTTGCAGTTGCGTTGGGATTTGTATCATGCCCAGAATGAAGAATTGAAGGTCCTGGCCACAATCAAGCCTTACCGATCAAAAACGGTTACCCGTCGATTAACTCCGTGATCTGTGAATATTATGCCTTGCATTTTCGTTTGAACGGTCTGGATTCGTTCTACTTGCTTGGTTCATGAAGTCTTTTGGACTGGCAATGTTTCGCCTGCCAGGGGATTTATAGTCAGGCCAAATTCGATGGATTTATATTTTCTTCCATCTGGATATTTTTCCGCGCAACAGCGTTGCTGGAACGATACAGCCTCAGCGCCAGGATAAAGCCGGCAATCGTCGTCAATGGTGTCGAAAAAATGCCGATGATATCGTTCAACCGCCATGTATTCAAGAAATGGCTGTTGTAGGAAAAGTCCAAAGCAATTTGCATCCCAACTTGGGACAATATGGCAATCGACGTCGGGATCAGGACTGCTAGCGTTAGTCCGCGCTTGGAAGCGGAACGGGCCAGCCAAATCGGCGCAATGAGGGCAATACATAGGCGATAAGTGAAAACGACGGTATTGATCCATACTGGGGGAATGCCGGCAGTTGTGCTGCCTTGGTAGGTTTGATATGTTCCATAAAGTATGACAGGCAGCAGGTAGCCAAGCAGCAATAAAATTGCAGCCCTGCCATGGCGGTATGCCAGCAGGTAACCCAATAATATAAGAATTAAGAATAAGACGGCAGGAACAGTATCAAGAAGATCGTTTACCAATGGACTAACCAGGTATTTAAATATGGTAAGGTATTTTGGATCGAGTTGATATGCCTTCAGTGCACCGATCAACTCGATCAGCGGCCTCAAAAAGACGATCAGGGCATAAACGCCCAGCCACACCCAGCCTGGCCGGCTGAATTTTTGACGACGATAAACAATGAACGCTAGGCAGACCAATATAATAAAAGATAATAATGGGACGCCCAGGAAACCATCACCGACGAGCAAGTTACTGGCTGGTTGGATCTTGGCTTTCAAAGGAAGTATAAAAAGAAGTGACAAGCGATAGAGCCAATAGTATGCCCGTTGATCTGTAAAATTGCGGAAAGCCAGCCCAAGTGGTACCAAACCCCAGATGGGGAATTTCTTTGTGTACAACCAGATCAATAAAACAGGTACCAGGAACGCATACGCGGCCCAGTTCAAGGTTGTGAAAAACCAATCCTTCCCGGTTAATGTACCGATCTGGCTTACAAAGAAGACCAGCCCGGGGACCAATACCAACAGCACACCTTTCCAGGGCAGGGGCCGCCCTGGGGTCCCCTGAAGAAGCCCCGATCTTGCATGTGGAGTGGAAAAATGTTCGATCAAGACAGTCTTGCAGAGATCAACGAGTGTATGCAGCCACAATGCCGCCAGGCCAGGTTTTCCGCGTTGGTTGACGGCCGCGCGGCACTGGTCAACGAATAACAGCGCCATCTCCGTCCCATATTCGGAACGGTGTTCCTGTGGGTATAAGCCCAGCAGCCGGGTATAGATTTGCCGGGAGATCTCGATCTGTCTATTAGTGTTCATCCTCCCACCTCTGCATTGGAAATCGAAGGCAATACTTTTTTCAATTTGGCCGCCGTGACTGCTTGTTCCATGCGGGTACATTCAGTTCTAAGGGCTTTTTCACCGACGCCGGTCAGCCGGTAATAGCGCCGGCGCTCGTTATCCAGCTCCGGATCGGGACGGTCGTCAGTCTCTTGAATCAGGCCGGCACTGAGCATCCGTTTGATCGAGCCATACAAAGTGCCCGGCCCCATCTTGATGCGGCCTTCCGTCTGCGACTCAACCTCCTTCATAATGGCATAGCCGTGCTTTTCGCCGTCTGCCAATGCAAGCAGGATGTGGAAGACTGCCGGAGTGAGAGGTTGATTTGATGATGGAGACGTGTTTTTTATCATACGCATCCTATGTATATCCGTGTTAGATATATCCGTAACGGATATAATAATATAGTTTTGTTCTTTTGTCAAATCAAAAAATAGTCACATGCTGCGGAAGCTGTCAGGGTCCCTCTCAACCCAAATTTTAAAATTGATGTTTTGCTATATACTATTCCTAAACTCAGATTTCCTCAGACACCACACCTGTTATGAGCTGGCCAAGTACAACATCTAAACCAGAGCTGAAACACCCGGGCAAGCCTGTCGTGAAGTTATTGATTTAGATGATATTTACTGGCCTGGGCGCTCAACACTGGCCCACCCGTACGGTGCGCGGAACTGATGGATCGAATTGAAAAGGAGAAAAAATGAAAATTTATATCAGCGCAGATATTGAAGGGGTTACCGGTGTGACCCATTGGGATGAAACTGATCTGGGTAAAGGAGAGAGCGGCCCATTTCGGGATCAAATGACGGCTGAAGTGGTGGCAGCCTGTGAAGGGGCCATCCGGGCCGGCGCGACCGAGATTTGGATCAAGGATGCGCATGACAGCGCCAGGAATATTATTGCCTCCAGGCTGCCGCATGAAGCCAGGCTCATCCGTGGTTGGAGCGGTCATCCGTTCATCATGGTTCAGGAACTAAATGAAACTTTCCAGGGGCTTATCCTGATCGGCTATCACTCCCGCAGCGGTGCAGGAACAAGTCCGCTGGCGCACACCATGACGGGCAGCATCACCCGCATAAGTATCAATGCCCGTCCGGCTTCCGAATTCCTGATCCATACTTATGCCGCTGGTTCCGTAAAAGTGCCGGTCGTGTTTGTGTCGGGCGACCAGGGCTTGTGCAATGAAATCAACCAGTTCAACCCGAACATTGCGACCGTGGCGGTAAAAGAAGGCATCGGGAATTCAACGGTAAGTATTCACCCGGATCTGGCAGTTTCCAGGATCCGGGATGGCATATCCAAAGCCTTGCAAGGGGATCTGTCTTTGTGTCGGGTTGAATTACCTTCCCACTTTTCGGTGGATATCCAATACCAGCGCCCTTACGATGCTTATCATTTCGGTTTTTTTCCTGGAGCGGTTCAGAAAGACGATGTGACGGTCCGGTTTGAGAATGACAGTTACTATGAAGTAATGCGATTTTTGTTGTTTGCAGCCTGAACTTTCTCATAAGGCGGATAGGGGACAAATCAAAAAGAGCCGGGAATTTACTCCCGGCTCTTTTTCTTCAGCTCGTTACTCGTTTACTCATTACTTTTTTTCTTCCCCCGGCCCGATACCCAGCGGCTTCCACTTGGCCTCGTCTTTGAGGCGGTGCTGGCTGCCGTGCCGGTCATGCACCTCGTCGAAGCCTTCCGACTTGATGAACATCTGGTCGCCGTCCAGCAGGGCGGTCAGGCCTTCCTGTCCGGGTTCGGGGCGTTTGGGGCCCTTATATTTGGCTGCCATGGCCGGGGTGTAATCGGTCGGCTCCTCGTAGGTAGTGATATAGCCCTCGAAGTTGCGCAGGACGATCTTATGATCGGACATGCTGATCAGATAATTTGGCATGACCGGGATCTTTCCGCCTCCGCCAGGGGCGTCCACGATGTACTGTGGCACGGCGTATCCGGAGGTGTGCCCGCGCAGGCCCTCCATGATCTCGATCCCCTTGGCTACCGGTGTGCGGAAGTGCCCGGCGCCGTGCACCAGGTCGCATTGGTACAGGTAATACGGCCGCACACGGATCCGCACCAGGTCCTGCACCAGCTTGCGCTGGATGTGCACATTATCATTCACACCCGCCAGCAAAACGGACTGGTTGCCGAGCGGGATGCCGGCCCGGGTCAGCTTGTCACAGGCTTCAGCCAACTCTTTCGTGATTTCGTTGGAATGGTTGACATGAATGTTTATCCACAGCGGATGGAATTTTTGCAGCATATCGCATAGTTCGTCGGTGATGCGCTGCGGCATGAAGACCGGCACGCGCGACCCGATCCGCACGATCTCGATGTGCGGGATTTCCCGCAAGCGTGTCAGGATCTCTTC
>JADGQB010000025.1 GCA_017882145.1 Anaerolineales bacterium | reverse complement strand
ACTGGCTGGGAGCGGGTGTCGCCTGACCGGAGCCGGCTCCCATTCCAGCAGCAGTACTCCCCATAGGTTGTCCGGCTGCGACGCCAGACATCAAATTGTCCAGCCCCAGCAATAATGGATCTGCTTCCATAAAGGTCAGGTCACGGGAAGCCAGCGCCAGATATAAATTGTACGGAAATCTACTGTAGTTCCCCAGAGTCTGGGTTTCAAATTTGGTGACGGGTTTGCCAAACTGGTCGACGATCCGAATTTTGAGGGAAGTAGTTACCCCGGCCACTACCGGCGTTTCCGGATCGATGAATGCCCGATAGGAGGTCTTGGGGGCCGCACCGCCGGTCATCATGGTGCCTTTGGCGCCGGCCGGCTGGAACAATCCGATTGAAAACGCAATCAACAAAACCAGCGTACCTGCAGGTATAACCAGCCGGGGCGCCAGCTCGATCACCTGGCGTGCAAGTGGCTTGGGAGCGGAGAGGTTTTGAACTTTGAATGACCTCAACCGCAAGCTATTCGTGACCACAAATATGGAACTGAACGCCATGGCACCCGCAGCCACCATCGGGATAAGGAAACCAAAAGCTGCAATCGGGATCAAAAATACGTTATAGAAGAAAGCCCAGAACAGGTTTTGCACAATCGTCTGGAGCGTGCCGCGTGACAGTGAAATGGCGCGCCCGACCCCGCGCAAATCGCCGCTGATCAGGGTGATGCCGGCCGCCGCCATCGCCACATCCGTGCCGGTGCCTATGGCTATACCGACATCTGCCTGCGCCAGCGCCGGGGCGTCGTTGATACCATCGCCGACCATGGCCACATATTGATGAGAACCTTTCTGATCTTGCTCCCCGCCGGCCTGTAGTTTCTTGACCTCGGCAGCTTTGTCGCCGGGCAGGACTTCCGCCAGGATCCGGGTAATGCCAACTTGTTTGGCAATCGCCTTGGCAGTCCGCAGGTTGTCACCGGTGATCATCACCACATCCAGGCCAAGCTGGCGCATTTCAGCAACAGCCTCGCGCGATCCAGGCTTGACTGTATCGGCGACCGCCACCAAACCGACCGGTTGGGGCAGGCCTTTGTCGCTGGCCCCCCGGATTGCAACGATCATGGCGGTCTTGCCTTCCGCCTGCAAGCGCCCGATATTCTTTTCGAGGGCGGAGATATCAATGCCTTCGTTCTGCATCATGCGCGGATTGCCGATAATAACCGCCTGGCCTTCCACGTTGGCCCGAATACCAAAACCGCTGACGGCCGAAAACTGCTCCGGCTCGACCAACTGCAGGCCCTTATCCTGGGCTGCCTGGACCATGGCGCGACCCAGAGGGTGCTCTGAACCACGTTCGGCGCTGGCAGCCAGGCGTAGAATTTCGTTGGCACTCTTATGCTGAACGGCAACCACATCTGTAACAGCCGGTTCGCCGCTTGTGATCGTTCCGGTCTTATCCAGCACAACGATCCGGACACGGCCGGCGCGTTCCAGCGCTTCACTATTTTTGAACAGGATGCCATTTTCTGCACCCTTGGTTGTGCCTACCATGATGGCAGTAGGGGTCGCCAGGCCAAGCGCACAGGGGCAGGCAATCACGAGCACTGCCACGGCATTGATCATGGCACCCGACCAATCGGCGTGCGCCAGCACCAGCCAACCGACGAAAGTCAACAGCGCAATCCCGATCACTGCCGGTACAAAATAGCTGCTGATGCGGTCGGTCAGCTTTTGGATCGGGGCTTTGCTGCCCTGGGCTTCCTGCACCATCCGGACGATCTGGGCAAGGGTGGTGTTCCTGCCGACTTTGGTGGCTTCGAATTTGATCAATCCCTCTTTATTGATCGTTGCACCGATCACTTCATCGCCGGGGCCTTTACTGACGGGCATCGACTCGCCCGTGAGCATCGATTCGTCGAAGGCCGACCGGCCTTCGCTAATGATGCCATCCACGGGCACTTTTTCGCCAGGACGCACGAGGATGGTGTCGCCGACAACCACTTGTTCAATATCAGTCTCGGTCTCAACACCATTTCTGATCACTTGGGCGGTCTTGGCGCGCAGCCCCATCAGCGCTTTCAGAGCTTCGGAAGTTTTGCCCTTGGCACGCGCTTCAAGGAATTTCCCCAGCATAATAAGCGTTATGATCGCCGCGCCTGTCTCGTAATAAACATTCGAACTCAAGATCAGGCCAAACGTCACGCCGACGCTGTAAAAATAAGCGACCGATGAGCCGAGCGCAATCAGAACGTCCATGTTCGCGCCGCCGGCTCGCAGGCTCTTGTAAGCCCCTACGTAATACTGCCAGCCGACTACAAACTGTACTACCGTGGCCGCGAACAGCATGATGTACTGGTCTTGAGCGAACTTGACCGGCAGGAAATCGCGGATCATGCTGTAAGCTACCAGCGGGATCGTAAAGATCAGACCGATGATCAATAACCGCCTTTGGCGGTTGATTTCCACGGAGCGGGCTTTGGTCTCCACGTCCTCCATCGTTTCGGTTTCCCCAACCTGCACGATGTCAAAACCGGCTTTTCGGATCACCACCGCCAGTTCGGCGATGCTGGTCATACCGGGGATATATTCAAGCAAAGCGCGTTCGGTGCCGTAACTGACACTGGCAGCCAGAACGCCTGTCTGTTTCGAAAGCAGCTTCTCCAACGTGATGGCATCCGAGTTGTCGCGCAATCCGGTAATTGGCAGTTCGGCTTTACCGGTGGCAACGCCGTAACCAACCCGCTGGACCCGTTCAATGATGCCATGCTCGTCAAGTTGTGCCGGGTCGAATGCAACCGTCAGCTTTTCATTGGCTAGGTTTACATTGGCAACGCTGATACCGGGTAGTTTGCGGACGTTGCGTTCGATGGTTGCAACACAGTTGGCACAGGTCATGCCGGTAATGGGGAGAGTAAGCTGTTTTGTTTCAGGCATAATTCACCAAATTTTGTAATGGGGCACAGCTTTTAGGCCGTGCCCCCACTAATAGATCCAATTTAGGCTGCGACTGGGTAATTGATTTCAGCCAGCAACGCCTTGAGCTTATCTTCGTCGGCCGGGGCATCAAAGACGATCTCGACCATTTTACTGGCCTGGTCCGCCTTGACAGACTTGACACCCTGCACGTCCGCCAGCTCCATTTGGATGGTATGCACACAGTGCATGCAGGAAATATCTGGAACAGAATAGGTTACGGTCTTCATGGTTTTACTCCTTTGAGAATAGAGAATTTATGAAACAGGAAAACAGGAATTGCTTGGTATTTATCCCTATCGCCAGTCTCCACTTGCTAGACTTTTGTAGCAGTTTCGAACACATCCGTGATTTCTTTGAGCACACGCTCTCGTTCCGAGGGGTCCTCCCCGCGGATGGCGGTGATCACACACGAATTCAGGTGGTCCTCCAAAATGGCTGCACTGACTTTATTCAAGGCTGCCTGGACTGCCTGTATCTGGCGCATGACATCGATACAATAGGCGTCTTCCTCGACCATGCGGATGACGCCACCCATGTGTCCTGCGATGATTTTCAATCTCTTTAAAGTATCTTCATTCTTCATTTTTTCGCCTTCTTTCATACCCTACCCCCCCGGGGGGGATATGCAAACATTCTACACCTCTTCTGTCGGGATTGTCAAGATAGCGCAGGCTTTCACAAAGTGAGGTTTTTTCGGCTTTCAGCCTTTATGAAAGCTCTGAAGCTCGCCTGGGCACCATATCCAGTATGGTCTGCCTGTGTTATAACCCATACCACTATTCCGATAAGGAGACGCGATGCCCCCCACCGCCATAATTACTGACACCGATTCCAGCTTGCCAATCGCCCTGGCAGAGAAATACAATATTGTTCAAGTTCCGATCATCGTTCAGTTTGGGGAGGAATCCTTCCAGGATGTCTATGAGATCGACAATGCGGTCGTTTTCGCACGCGTCGACCGCGAAGGCAAACTACCCACCACCGCCGCCCCCTCCCCCGGAAAATTCGTCGAGGCTTATAAGTCCGCCTTTGCCGCCGGTGCGGATCAAATCCTATGCCTGACCATTTCCAGTGAAATGAGCGCCGTCTATGCCGCGGCGCGCACGGCTGCAGAATTGTTTCCCGATAAAACGATTAAAGTGGTGGATTCCCGTACGGTGGCGTTTGGAGAGGGGTTAATGGCCATCGAGGCGGCCAAGTCGATTGCAAACGGCTGCTCCATGGATGAGGCAATCACAGCCGCAGTAGATTTGCGCGACCGCACCCACCTCTTCGCGGCCCTTTCGACCGTGAAGTATCTCGCCATGAGCGGACGGGTAGGGCAGGTCGCCGCCGGCTTCGCCAAACTGCTCGACGTCAAACCCATCCTGACTCTCCGTAACGAAAAACTGGAGATGCTGGAGCGCATCCGTACGCAGAAAAAAGCCTGGACACGTATCATCCAACTGGCGTTGGATGCGGCCGGAGGCTGTGCCATTGAGCAGCTGGCCATCCTGCATGTCAACGCCCCGGAAGCGGCTGCCAGGTTCGAAGAACAGGTCCGCAGCGCCTTGCCCTGCCCGGCGGAAATCCATTGTGTTGAAATGACGCCCGGGTTATCCATCCACACCGGCGCGGGATTGGTCGGAGTCGTGTTGGTTACCCAAAAATAGAAGCAGATAAATATGCTCTACCTGATCGACGGCCATAACCTGATCCCAAAGCTTGGTTTGCGGCTGGATTCTCTGGACGATGAAGAAGCGCTCATCTCGCGCTTGCTGGAATTCTGCCGCCTGAGGCGCGCACAAGTGGAGGTTTTCTTTGATGGCGCGCCGGCCGGACAGGCCTCCATTCGCAAGTCTGGCGCAGTGACCGCCCACTTTGTTCGCCTGGGATCCAGTGCGGATGCAGCCATCGAGGCCCAGCTTGCCCGCCTGGCGAAAACTGCCAGGAACTGGACTGTGGTCAGTTCGGATGGGCGGGTCCAGCGGGCGGCGCGCGCCGTGCATGCTGGGGTGCTCTCCTCAGAAGAGTTCACAAAGGAAGTATCCAGAGCACAGGCACTACTTGGATCAAATTCAAAACATGAAGCCACTCTTGCCCCGAATGAGGTAGAGGAGTGGCTGGATTTATTTAATCACAAGAAGGGTTGAAGGCGACTTTAGAATAACCCCCGCACCATCAACAACAAGCCAAAAATAATGAACGGTATCCCGACGATCGCCCCGACCACGGTGACGGTCAGCACCACACCAACGATCAGGAAAACCAATCCAAGGATAACTGCCACCAACCGCCCGGTCCCGGCCACGATACCGACCACAAGTTTCCAGATGGCCCAGAACGGCCAGAGATACCAGGGGACATGCTTTTTATTTTTCTCAATCATTTTTGCCTCCACAGAAGGTCTACGCATTTTCTCAAAAAAAGTTGTACCGCACGCCTGCCTTCGGAGGTGTGCTTTTTTGAGAATCATCAAGCATCCAAATGGTAGGTGTGGTAGGGGTTCTCGCAGGGATTGCCCCAGGCAATATGCATCTCGCGGGCAGTCAGGTCGATCACCATGGAATTGACGGTCTTTTCGCGGTCGAGCGGGTCATTGACATCCACGGCGTGGTTGCAAATTGAATTCGAGAAGTTGACGTGGTCACGCAGGACAGATTGCAGAGTCTTGATCGTATGCTGGTCCTCGCGCTTGACCAGACGCAGGGCGCGGAAGTAGCGCACGCGCGAGGCGATCAAATCCTCAGGTTCGCGCTCCACCGGCTGCATCCCCGGAGAGAGGTAATGGTTGGTGTGGACAATGTAGCCATCCTCACCATACAAAATGCCAAAATGGCGTGCTGAAACCTCCACCGAATATAATTCACCGCTCTCATGCACCAGCAAATGGTTATACCCGGCGGCGCGTTGAGCCGAAAGCATGTGCCGGATGGCTTCATCGGGTGTCTCGGATGCCAGCACGGCCCGGCTGACCACCAGGCGCGGTGTGCCGATGCGTGAATCATTCGGATAGACCGAATCGCATAACTGCGCGATCCCATATGCGTTGAAGCCGATGTTGGGCAGCAAACCGCCGTAGGTCATTGCCAGGAAAGGCGGTTCGCTTTTCGGTTTCGCATGGATGATGAACACATCATCCTCATCCTCCGGCACCCAATCCTCGTTGTGCGCCAGCAGAACATGACCATCCGCAGTGCGGTCATCATTGACCGCCATGCTGGTGCAGCGGGTCAGGTGCAGCGCGTCGGATGTGACCGCCTCCATGGAATTGACCACGGCTACATCTTCAAACGCGACATTGGCGCCTTCGGCGATCCCCGTCATTTCATCCACATATTGCTGGTAGCGTTCCTGTGCAAATGGGATATATTTGCGTGCCTGGATCTGGGCGCCTTCCCAGGTCAGTTCCAACTGCACATAGGCATCCGAGACCAGTTTGCGACTGTTCTCAATGCCGTGCTGGACCTGTTTTCGGCAGGCTTCACCGATCTGGCGTCCCATCTCACGGTGTGTCCCGGAGACTTGGACCAGCGGCGGCGGATTCGGGTGCTGAGGAGCTTTGGTTTCTGGAGCCATAATGATTTGCCTTTCTTAAATAACCGGGAGGATTAGAATTATAACATCGCCTCCCAAAAAACGAATTCCCCCACTCCTGGCGGCGGGTGGGGGATAAGTGCAAAAATGCAGGCGGCCGGCAAAAGTAACCTGGTTTTATCTATACATCCCCGCTGCTGGATGAACCAATTTCGATAATCTCGCCGGTGACGATGAAGACCGTCCGTTCGCAAATGTTGGTGACGCGGTCGGCAAAGCGCTCCAGGTTATGCGCAGTCCAATCCAAAAAATTGGCACGATCAATTGTCCTGGGATCCGCAATCACGAATGCCATCAGATCACGATAGACTTGTTTGTAAAGTTCATCGACTTCGTCATCTTCAGCCGGAATGGCTCTGGCAGTCTCCACATCTTCATTAATAAAAGCCGTCAGGGCCCGGTGAAGCATGTCTGCGGCTTTCTGTGCCATGCGCGGGATATCGATCAACGGCTTGAGCAGAGGTTCATCCCCTATCCGGATATTAATCGTGGCAATCCCCTTGGCATAATCGCCCATGCGCTCCAGCTCGGCACTCACCTCCAGGATGGAGGCCAACAGGCGCAGGTCATGCGCCATGGGCTGCTGGGTGGCGATCAGTATCATGACCTGTTCCTCGATGCCAAAACGTTTGGAATTGATCTTGCCATCCGCGGCATAAATCCGGCGGGAGGCCTCCACGTCGCGCCTTTTCAAAGCATCGACGGCATCCAGCAGCTGCTGCTCCACCATGCTGCCCATCAAGAGCAGTTCGTCTTTCAGTTGCTGGATTTCCATTTCGAAGGTTTTACGCATAGGAGTCCTCGCTTGCCTTGACGATACATCAATTATAACCATTTTCAATCTCCAAGACTATCCAAACCGGCCGGTGACGTAATCTTCGGTGCGCTTATCCTTCGGGCGGGTGAAAATAATGTTGGTCTGGTCGTATTCGATCATACGCCCGGCACGCTGCTCGTCGATCATCATCATGGCGGTGTAATCCGAGACGCGTGCCGCCTGCTGCATATTATGGGTCACGATCACGATCGTATAATTCCGTTTGAGTTCCTGCATCAACTCTTCGATTTTCAAGGTGGAAATTGGGTCGAGCGCCGAAGCAGGTTCATCCATCAAAATCACTTCAGGCTCGACAGCCAGGGCGCGGGCGATGCACAGGCGCTGCTGCTGCCCGCCTGAAAGCGACATTCCCGACTGGCCCAGTTTGTCTTTCACTTCATCCCACAGGGCAGCGGATTTCAGGCTGCGTTCTACGATCTCCTGCAAGTCTGTACGGCGCCGGACGCCGTACAGGCGTGGTCCATAAGCAACATTATCATAGATGGATTTGGGGAACGGGTTGGGGCGCTGGAAAACCATCCCGACCCGCCGGCGGATATCCACCACATCCACACCGGCTGCATAGAGATTGTCCCCGTCCAGGCTGACTTCACCCTGCACCCGGCAGCCGGCCGTCAGGTCATTCATGCGGTTAAAGGAGCGCAGCAAGGTGGACTTGCCGCAGCCGGAGGGTCCAATGATGGCCGTGATCTGATTCTCCCGCACCGCCAGGTCGACCCCGGCCAGGGCACGGAATTTTCCATAAAAGACCTGCAGGTTTTTCACATCGACTTTTACCGGGGCATCGTTATTTGACTTATGTTCAAACTGGGTAATCGAGGGCTTGGTCATTATGGAGGCAGCCTTTCCGGTATTTAATAAAGTTCTTGTTTGGGTGTTCATAAGCAACTATCCTTGTAAGCGCCGGGTGCGTACCTGGATCCAGGCGCGGGCGATAATATTAATCGAAAGCACAAATATCATCAGCACGAGTGCGACCGCCCAGGCCTGGTTGATACGCTCGGGGTAAGGCTGTTGGGCATATTTCCACAAGGTCAGGGGCAGCGAGTCGACCGGTTGGTTCAGCATCCGCCCGACGATCTGGAAGATGGATTGGTGAGTCTGCAGACCCCCACGGATGATCTGTGCAATGTCATAATGGTCGTTTCCCAATGTTGTAAGAAGGAGTGGGGCCGTCTCACCCGCCGCGCGGGCGATGGCCAACAGAAAGCCGGTGAGAATGCCGTTCAATGCCGCCGGGAAAAGCACGCTCAAGGAGGTTTTCCATTCGGCCGCCCCCAGCGCCAAGGAGGCCTCCCGCAGGCTGTGAGGAACCAGCTTGAGCATTTCTTCAGTGGTCCTCAGGATGATCGGCAGCATCAGGATGGCCAGTGCAATTCCGCCGGCCAGGGCGGAGTAATGACCCTGCGGCTGCACGATCAGGGCGTAAGCCACCAGGCCGATCACGATGGAGGGGATCCCGGAAAGCACATCCGTGCTGAAGCGCACAGCCACCCCGAGCGGTGAGTTCGGATTGCGGGCGGCATAGAATGCTGCCAGGACCCCCGGCGGGATGGAGAATAGCGCCGCCAGTATGGAGATGACGATCGTCCCTTCGATGGCATGCAGCACACCGCCGCCGGCGATGCCCATCGGGCGCGGCAGCTGGGTAAAGAAGTCCAGGTTGATATATTGACCGCCGCGGGCAATCACGTAGGTGATGATCCAGAAGAGCGGGACAAGCGCCAGGGCGGTCAGAAAGGCGGTCAGGGAAAGCATGAACGCATTGGCAATTTTGCGTTGGCGGGAACGCATTCTGCCGCTGCGCTTTAGAACCTCACTAAAGCGGGTCATGCGCGCACCTCCTGCGGGGTCCGGCGTGCCGCCCGCCAGACCAGCAGACGGGCGAACAGGTTAAGGATGAGGGTCATGGCAAACAGCACCAGCCCGATCTCGATCAATGCCTGGGTATGCAGTCCCGAGACCGTCTCGGAGAATTCGTTGGCAATGATGGAAGCCATGGTATAGCCCGGTTTCAACAGGGACGGGCTGCTCTCGATCGAGTTCCCGATAACCATTGTGACCGCCATGGTTTCACCCAGGGCGCGTCCCAGGCCCAGGATGGCGGCGCCCAGGATGCCTGACAAACCGTAGGGCAGCAGCACCTGCCAGATGGTCTCCCAGCGGGTAGCACCCAATGCCAGCCCGGCCTCGCGCTGGCTGTTCGGAATGGCCAGTAAGACATCCCGTGTGACAGCGGTAATGGTGGGGATGATCATGATCGTCAGGATCATGGCGGCTGCCAGGCGGGAGGAACCACTCAGCGGGATCGGTCCGGTAAACAGGATCCCAAGTAGTGGGATATGACCCAATACAGAGAATAGCGCCTCTCCGAAGGGCACCACTACCCGCGGCAAGAAAACGAATATACCCCACAACCCATAGACCACGCTCGGGATGGCAGCCAGCAATTCCACCATCCAGTTCAGCGGCAGGCGCAGCCAGGCGGGACACAATTCCGCCAGGAAAACCGCCACTCCCAAGCTGATCGGGACAGCCAGGACAATCGCCGCTAAAGAGGTGATCAGGGTTCCGTAAATGAACGGCCAGGCCTGGAACTGGTCCAGGGCCGGGTTCCAATTGGCATCCAGTGTGGGCAGGATGAATTTCCAACCCAGGGCGCTGCGCGCCTGGGCGGATCCTTGCCAGAGCTTCCAGCCGATCCCTAGAACTAGGAGAAGCACAAGTATCGAAACCAGGACGATCAAGCCTTGCCAGGGGCGGTCGCCGTGCTTGAAAGCCCGCCGCAGCGGGCTGTAAGATGAGCGGGGAATCGCTTTTGTTGATTGCATAATATTATTCCTTTAGAATCTCGCAGCCAGTTCCTTGACGCGCTCCCCGATCAGGTCGCGCACTTTTCGGAACTCTTCCAGCGGCAGTAATTTTGGGTCGGGGATATCCCAATCTTCGTGATGGTCAGCCGGGATGAAGGGGCATTCGTCTCCACAGCCCATCGTGATGACATAATCGTATCTATCTTGGGGAACTTCACTCAGTGACTTGGAATGCTGCCCGTTCAGGTCGTAACCTAATTCCGCCATGGTTTTAATCGCCATGGGGTTCACCTGGCCCGAAGGCCGCGACCCGGCGCTGAAGGCCTGGATCGAATCCGGCGCATTTAGATGTGCAAACGCCTCAGCCATCTGGCTGCGGCCGGAGTTCTCGATACAAACAAAGAGAACACGTTTTTTGACTGGCATCTGAAACCCTTCCCTGCAGTTCAAGCCATTTCCTTCAAGATGAGGTCCCGTCACATTGATGGAAATCCCTTCACCTGCATTAAATAAAGTTGGTAGGAGGGCCCTGCGAGAGGTCGAGGGCCCTCCTGGGACCAAACAGGATGTTATCGCAAGTTATTTCAACATTAAGGCCTGGCCATTGCAGGTAACCTGACCGAGCTTGGCTAACACCTGCTGCTGCACAGCGGATGGCAGGGAGACAAAGCCAATCGTGGTGGCCTGCTTGGCTGCGCCCGCGTCGGTCAGGAACCAGTTGACGAAACTCACCAGTTTCTGGGCTTTGACGCAGTCGGTCATGCTGGTCATGTGCAGGATCGTGTAGGTGTAACCGGCGATCGGCCAGGAGGCGGCGCCTTTGGCGTTGACAATGACTGCAGTCAGTTGCGGTGTAAAGGCGTTTGCAAAATCGTTCATTGCTGAAACAACGCTGTCGGGAGTAGCAGTAACGGTTTGACCGGCCTGGTTGACCATTTGGGCGAAGGGCAGTTTATTGGAAACTGCGAAGGCATATTCCACATATCCAAGTGAGTCAGGCGTGTTCTGGACGGCAGCAGCCACACCCTGGTTGCCTTTGCCGCCAATACCGTTGCCAGCCTTATCAACCGGCCACTGGACGGTGGTACCGTGTCCGGCAGTCCAGGCGCTGCTGAAGGAGGTTAGCGCGTTGGTGAAGATTTCGGTCGTGCCGGAACCATCCGAGCGGTGCACCACGGTGATCTGCTTGGCAGGCAATTTGGAAGCAAGCTGCGGATTCAAGCCCAGGATGGCGGGATCGTTCCACTTGGTTATCGTGGCATTGTAGATACCGACCAGCGTGTTTCCGTCCAGGATGAGGGCGGGATCCTTGGTCGCGTCCAGCTCGGGTAGGTTATAGGTGATCACCTCTGCACCAGCCAGGATCGGGAACATCTGCAGATCCTTCCCTGAAGCGATTTCCGCATCGGTCAGGACCGAATCTGAACCGGCGAAGTCGACCGTGCCGTTGAGGATGGCCGTTTTTCCTGCGCCTGAGCCGGTACCCTGGTAGTTGATCGCCACGGATGGATCGACATAGGAGTAACCATAGGCCCACTGGCTCATGGCGGGCTGCTGGAATGTACTGCCTGCGCCGTTAATGGTTACAGAGCCGGCCGGGAGAGCAGTTGCAGTCGCGGCCGATGCAGGAGCAGAAGTGGGAACTGAGCTGTCATTCCCGGTAAGCGGCACTACCGGGGCAGCAGTCGGCGTAGCGGCCGTTCCGCAGGCGCTGAGCAGCATTGCGGCAACGATCAGAACAAACATGGAAACGGATAATTTTTTATTCATTTTCTTTTCTCCTTTTTCATTTCATAATTTGGAAAATACCATAGGCTAGACTGGCCAGAGACAAAACCAGAAAAAATCCGATCAGGATTTTTAAGATAAATTCTTCGCCTTTCCGGGTGAGTTTCATAATGCAATAATATCAAGCCATCATTAAGGCCTAAAAAACACTGGTTTAACATTTGGTTAATGTTATGCGTGTAAGACAGTGAAAGCCGGCAGGCTGAAGAATTTTTTATTGGATTGACCAGGGAACTCCCAATTTGAGAGATTGGTCAGAACGTGGTAAGCAGTCAAATACAACGGTAGGGGCGTGACTGAGATAACCCCTTTCGCCAGCGCCTCGATATCCGTGCCGCGCTCCGGAACACCAGTGGGAGCTTCACCGCCGATCCAATAATAGGGGCGGTCGCGCGGATCGATGCGTTCATCCAGACGGCTGGGGTATACACGCAGCCCCTGGCGGGTCCGGCGGAAACCCTGACATTTCTGCGCAATAGCCGCTACAAACAATAATATACCGGCGCGTAATTCTTTCTTCCAAAGAATAACACGCCGGTTGTAATAACCTGCTATTGATAAGTTATGGTTTTGTTATAGGGTGGTAAACAAGAAACAATAAAATGCACATCGAATACTTTAGCCAACCAATTTTCCTAACGCCCCGTTAATGATCCATCATCTCTCTGTTAAGGTTTTGAGAGTGCAATTGGGATTGTGAAGTAAAACGTGCTGCCCTGCCCCTCCGTGCTCTCCGCCCAGATCCGGCCCCCATGCGCTTCCACCAAATGGCGCGAGATGGATAACCCCAGCCCGGTTCCCCCACCGGAGCGCGCCCGGTCGGCTTTGTAGAAGCGCTCGAAGATGCGTTCCAGTTCTTCAGCCGGGATACCGGCGCCGGTATCGCTTACGCTAAAACGGACGAAATCCGATTCAGCCTGCGCCGCCAACACCACCTGCCCGCCCGGGCGGGTGAACTTGACCGCATTGTGGATCAGGTTGACCAGCACCTGTTCCAGGCGCGGCGGGTCCGCCCGCACCTCGGTCATATCCTGGTCAGCACCCATGCGCAGGGCCAACCCGGCGCGTTCGGCCTGGGCTCGCATGCGCTCGGCCGCGGAGATCAACAGGCTGGCTGCCGGAACTGCCTTCAACTCCAGCGGGACCTGGCCCGATTCAATCCTTGAAAGCTCCAGGACTTCGGTCGCCATCTGGGTCAGGGCATCCACTTCGGTTTCGATCCGGCCCAGGAAGCGGGAGGCAGCTTTGGGGTCCTCCAGTGCACCGTCCCGCAGGGTTTCGGTGAGGGCTTTCAGGCTGGCCAGCGGGGTACGCAGTTCGTGCGAAACATTCGAGATAAAATCCCGGCGGACGGTTTCCAGTCGACGGACCCGCGTCAGGTCCTGTACCACCAGCAGGCTGCCGCCGGTCTGGCGGTCGGGCAGGACCACCAATTGCAGGAAGCGCCGGCGGGCAGGGATTTCGACCGATTCCTCCTGCGCCTCGCCGGTCTCCCGACTGCGCTGCCAGGCCTCCACCAGTTGGTACTGGCGCAGCACTTCCACCACCCGGCGCCCGACTGCCTGCCCGGTTTCGAAGAGCCTCTCGGCGGCCGGGTTGGCAAACTGGATCCTTCCTTCGGAATCTGCGATCAGAACCCCGTCCGTCATGCGTTCCAGGACGGCTGCCAATCTGGCCCGTTCAGCTTCCACCACGGAGGTACGCACGCTCAAAGCCAGCGCCAGGGTTTTGACAGTATTGGAGAATTCCTCCAAGGCTGGCAAATCTTCCGGCAGGTCGCTGACTGTTTTTTCCGCATCTGCAACGGCGTGCAGCATTGCCTCATAACGTTTCAAACTTCTACGCAGAACGAAATAACGCCAGCCCAGCCAGGCTAAAGTGATCGCCAATATTACAGCAGGGATGAAGGATAACCAATTCATACTTTGCGTTGCAGGAATGAGAAAGTGAGCCGCACGGATGCAAACGAAAGTCCCCATCCAGCCGCCAGCAGCCCGGCACCGCCTGCCAATATTAGCCCGATAATCATGCCCTGGGTGACCTCAAAACCCAGGCCCAACATGCCCTGCAGGTCATTGGCGGTGGATGAACTGACCAGGGCAATCAGGGCGGAGGCTGCGCAGATCAACGCCAACACGGCAGTGGTGAACCAGGCCGTGCGCTGTGCAGTTTTCCGGACTCTCAGCCGGTCCGCTTTCTCTGCCGCCAGCCGGCTGCCAATTACAAACCCGGCCGGGATGGCCAGTGCCGTATTGAGGACCGGCACACCCATCGAAAAGCCAAACACTCCGACGGAATAAAACAGGAAGACTGCGACCCATAGCAGCAGGCTGAGACGGCGCTCGAGCAGCTTCTTCAACATGAAAATGTCAACCACTACGCCAACCAGCAGCCCTGTAAGGGCGACAAATGGAATCCAGGTTTCGGGCAGCCAGGCGTAGGCAGCCCACCAACCGCTCAAAAGCCCTGCCAGCGGAGCGAGCGGGGCCAGGATCAGGCCAAGTGCGAAACGTTCCAGGTTTATTTTCATAGCGAAGTTTTACCCTGATTAGGCTTGCAGAGTCTCTCTTTTTCTCTCTAAAAATGAAGCCTTGCGAAGAGTTGAAATTCTTCGCAAGGCTTCAACCTTCGAAGCGGTAGCCCCCGCCGCGCACCGTGACGATGCGGGTCGGTTCGCCCGCCTCCTTCTCAATCTTCTGCCTTAGCCAGCGCACGTGCACATCCACCGTACGGCTATCTCCGGTGTAATCCCAGCCCCAGAGGCGCTCGAGGATGAACTCGCGCGAGAGCATCTGGCCTTTATGTTGGGCAAAGAACAGCAGCAGGTCGTATTCCTGCGGCTTGAGTGCCAGCACCTGGTCATCCAGCAGGACTTCCCGGCGGGTCAGGTTGATTTTGAGATTATGGAGAGTGAGCACTTCTTGTGGACTGTCCGTCTCAGGGATCTTGAGCTTTGCCATTTCCTCCCGCAGCATCCCCGTCCGGCGCAACTGGGCTTTGACACGTGCCATTAGTTCTCGCATGGAAAATGGCTTGGTCAGGTAATCATCCGCCCCCACTTCCAGGCCCACCACGCGATCGATTTCATTGTCGCGGGCGGTCAACATCAGGATGGGAACGGTCATCTCTTTGCGAAGTATTTTGCAGACCTCGAACCCGTCCAGTTCGGGCAGCATGACGTCGAGCACAATCAGGTCCGGGGCAATCCTGCGGGCAGCCTCAATTGCAGCCCGCCCATCCCCGGCAGCTTCCACGCTATAGCCCTGCTTTTCCAGGTTATAGATCAGGGTCTCCTGGAGCGAGGGTTCATCTTCGACCACCAAAATCTTTTCCGCCATGCCCTTATATTATCACAAGTTGGTTTGCGCTCCCCGCCTGGATGGTTTTAGTTCAAAGAAGTACCGATATTCAAATTCTCGTTCAGGATTTTTTCAATCAGGACTGTCCTGGGAAGAATCAAATGCTGATTCTGCGGGCAATCATCCGATTTGAAGGTCACAAGGTAAACAAATCCGTTTTGATCTTCCGAAGGCGCCAATTCGGTCTTGACGACTTTCCACCCGTTTTCAATAACCAGCTGCAAGAGCAAGGGGCTGGGCAAATAAGTGGCCCAACCTGTATCCTGGCCGATTTCCGGGATGGTCGTTCGTTTTGTCATGGGAATTGCTAACATGGTTTTATCCTTTCTACTCATAAATACTGATTTATTACTATGATATACCCCCTTGATTGTCATGTCTTTAAGGCCATGTTAAAGTTGTGTAAAGATTACCAATTCATTCCCCCCGCAGGAATTCGTTTTCCGAGGAATACTCAGCGGATGCCGCTGTCGTAAATGACCTTGATCTGGGTAAACTGGCCCTGCACCACACTAAAGGGCTGGTCCCTGCCAATGGGCATGGGCTGATTCGCCGGAGTTTGGGGATGCAGGATGTAAGACCCGGGTGCCAGAGGGATGCGGAAATTACCCAACGTATCAGTGGTAAATTGCTTCACCTGTCTGCCCCTAGTGGTCAGGATTCCCAGGGTAGCCTGATAAGACTTATCCGGACATTCCTGGCCCTGGCGGACTACCGGACACATCGGGCCAATTGTCACCTGCCCCTCGACCCCGGTATTGGCGGGAATCTGCGGTGCGCAGGCGGTAAGCAGGAAGAAAAGCAGAAAAAAGAAGTGAAGACGCCGCATAACTTGGGCCTGGATCCGGTTGATTGGTCTTCCAAATCCTTAGCACCTGATTGCCTGGCTGGCTTCTCGCCTACTGGTTCATTTCCCAGATGAACCGCAAGCCGTCCAGGGTCAGCCAGGGTGCATGGATCTGGATAACCGGTGTTTCTTTGGCAATCAACACTGCCAGCCCACCGGTGGCGATCACCTTCATCTCCGGTCCTAGCTCTTCCCGGAAACGGGCCGCCATGCCTTCGGTCATGGCAACATAACCATAGATCAGTCCGGACTGCATGGCATTCGTGGTGTTGCGTCCGATAACCGAGGGCGGTTTTTGCAGGTCGATCCGCTGCAGCTTGGCGCCGTGTGCGAACAGTGCTTCGGCTGCCAGGTTGATCCCGGCCGTGATCGCTCCGCCCAGATAATCCCCCTCCTTGGTCAGGGCATTAAAGGTGGTGGCGGTGCCGAAGTCAATGATGCAGGCCGGCCCGCCGTACAGGTGCATCACCGCCACCGCGTCACAGACCCGGTCCGCGCCGACTGCTTTCGGGTCTTCGTAGCGGATGCGGATGCCGGTCCGGACGCCGGTATCCACCACCAGAACTTCCTGCATCAGATATTCCCGGCAGGCCTGGGTTACACGCCCGGTCAGCTGAGGCACAACCGAAGAGAGACACACCCCGCTCAGGTCGGCAGGAGTCTTGGCTGCATTGGTCAAAAGTCCGAGCAGCTGCAGACCGTACTCATCCGGCATGCGTGCCGCATCGGTTGCAAGCCGCCAGTGGTGGGTCAGGGTTTCGCCCTGGTACAGGCCGATGGTCAGGTTGGTGTTACCAAGATCAATCGTCAGGAGCATGGCCTAATTGTACCGCCAAAGGATACTGGAATGCACTAAGCTGAACGTAAATGCATGCGTTGGAACAACCATGCACCTGCCAAAAAATAAATCATCGACAGGATGAGCAATACCGTCAGTTCATAAGCCACATCCCTCAGACTTGCGCCGAGGGTCAGGATCTTATTCAAGGCCACCACGGCGTGTGTAGGCGGCAGGACGTCATAAAGGCTGATCGCGTGCCCGGCGACTGTAAACAACTTGACTGCAGGCATGGGGAAGATAACCCCGGAAAAGAACATCATCAATCCCAGTGGGAAGTTGGCAACCACGAAAGCCTGTGAAACTGAGCGTGTCAGGCTGGCCACCAGCATACCCAGGCCGATCACGGACAGGCTGGAAACGATGCTGACCAGGATGGCGACCCAGATTGGGCCCTGGCTGTGGAAACCGAGCGCCAGCGCCACCAGGAACGACAGGCTGCTTGAAACAACTCCAACCAGCAGGAGCGCCAGGGTGATGCCGCCCAACAGTTCGAAGGAATTCATGCGTGTGAGCTTCAAACGCCGCAGGGTTCCCAGCTCGATTTCACGTGCCACCGTCATGGAGGCCAGGAAGATGAGCAGGATCACGGAAAAAACGAGTGTGCCGGGCACATAGGTTTCGAACTCGGTGCGTGTGGCTGAGGCGCCAAGCGGTTTTTCGATATAGTTAACCAGCGGTTTCTGGCCGGTGGCTTTCTGTACATAGGCATCCAGCGTGGAAAGGGCCATGTTGGCGCCGACCATATAGTAAGTGTTGGAAAGGTCACCACCAAAAGTTATGGCGGTCGTAACCGAGCGATCGCCAGCTTGCATTGCCCGAATGGTTTGTGAGAAATCTGCCGGGATCTGGATAAATGCAGTAGCGCCACGCTCTCGCAGGATGGTTTCGGCTGCGGTTTGATCGATTACAGGCACCACTTTCAAGAGGGGCCGCCCATCCGCGTACGTAATGGCACGGATTGCAGAACTGACCTGCTCCCCAGCATTGTATATCGTTCCATCGGCCTGCAATATGCCCTGGTCCTGGTTGATTACCGCGATCGGGTAGACGGTGGAACCGCCCTGGAACCACAACCAGTACAAGAAAACAAAGAAGGGTGCGAACGCCAGGGTCAGCCCTAGCATCCATTTATCCCGCGAGATCTCCCGCATTGTCTTTCGAAACACGGTCCAGAGCCTCATTCGCGCAGCCTCCTTCCGGTCAGCGCCAGGAATACATCTTCGAGGCTATTCGGGCGCAGGCGCACCTCTCCGGTCCGGGCATCCATTCTGCGCAAGGCTTCCAGGATGGCCGGCAGCATTTCCACTACGCCGCGTGCCCGGATGGTCAGTGTATGGTTGATCACTGACACATCCGGAACGATCATTGCAAGGGCGGCTTTGGCGGGATCCATATTTTCGATGTTCAACTCAATTTCCAGCACATCCCCTCTCCAACTGTGTGTTTCAAAGCCTCAGGTGTATCCACGGTCAGCAATAAACCGTGGTCTATGATTGCAACCCGGTCGGCCAGGCGGTCGGCCTCATCCATGTTATGGGTGGTCAGGATAATGGTCTTGTTGCGGGCCAGGGATTTAATGTATTCCCGCACGAGCACCCGGCTCTGCGGGTCGAGGCCTGCCTCCGGTTCATCCAGGACCAGGATCTCAGGGTCATGCACCAATGCCATGGCCAGGTTCAGCCGCCGCTGCATGCCGCCCGAAAGCGTACGCGCCTGTTCATCCTTCTTTTCGGAAAGGTCAAGTTCAGTCAGTAGTTTTTCGCTGCGCTGGCGGGCGGACCTCGCTCCAATTCCGTACATTTCTCCGATAAATTGCATCTGTTCGAGACAGGTCAGGGTCTTCCACAAGATAATCTCCTGCGGACAAACACCCACGCGGGCACGGACATTGGCATCCCCATTGGTGACGATCTTGTTCTGGATTCTGACCTGCCCGGAATCCGGCTTGAGCAGCCCGCACAACATGTTAATCGAAGTGGTTTTCCCGGCCCCATTCGGTCCCAGCAAGCCGAAGACCTCACCTTCATAGACTTCGAGCGAAAGGCCCTGAACGGCTGTCAGCGCGCCGTAGCGCTTGGTCAGGTTGCGTGCCTGGAGGACGGTGGATGGCATGCCGGACTCCGGTTATCGAAGGATCAGCCAGATCGCCAGGATCAACAGTATGACAGATATCGGCGTCCATACCCAGGCCCAGCCTCCCGGGTCCCCCGCTCCGCTGCCCAGGCCGGTCGGCTGGATGCAGATCAGCGGCATATCTTCTGTTTTAATAGCCAGTTCCTCATTGCTGATCCGAAAAGGGTTGTATCCCTCAAAAAAACCGGCAAACCCGGCATTCTGCAGGACTTTCCGGATGACAGTGTTCCGTAGGGCTGAGTCTGTGATTTCAGTCGCCGTACCTGTGATCGCGCCGCCTGGCAGGATGACTTCGATGGCCGGATGACTGCGCAGGTTGCGGTACCAGTCGCAATCCTGCCGGAAGCCCGAGACACAGTAAACCTTGCCATCCTGAATGGCGTAGTTGACCGGCGAGTAGCGCAGCCTGCCGGTTTTTCGCCCGATGGTTTTCAACACCATAACATAGCTCGTCCATGGATTCCCAAAGAAGAACCCAAATCCCAGGCGGAACATCGGCACCATGAAGAATTTGTTCAAGAACCGGAATATTCGTCGCATGTCTGTCCTTCAACTGAGCGCTTTCAGGATGAATGGAACCAGGGTTTCCAGGATGTGTTCCGCGGATATTTTCTCGTCCGTGATTTGGAAATAGGTGTTCAAATAGGGCAGTATTTGGCTGTCCCCGACAACGATCATTAATCCATTGACCAGCCGGGAAGCAGCCTCCAGATCCACATCCCGGCGTATCTCGCCCCGCTGAACGGCTTGTTCCAGCACTTCGAAGGTGATTTTCCGCATGGCCGCTGCAACAGGACGCACGACGCGTTCGGCCAAATCCGGGTCGCCCTGGTAAGCAGCCCGCCCAAAGAAACGCACCAGGCCAATATCAGTTTTTCCCCATTCGATGCCAACCGTAAGATAAGCCTGCAGCGCCTCCCGCAATGGCATGGCCAGCATGTAAGGCCGCGACATATCGAACATATTCGTCATGTAGCGCACGCATAACCCGATGGCGAAATCCAGCAAACCTTCCCGGTTGGGGAAATACTGGTACAGCGAGCCGACAGATATATCCGCCCGATGGGCGATCTCTTTGATATTGAGCGAGGCCGGACCTTTTTCGGTGGCCTCTTCCAGGATTGCATCGATCACCGCCTGCTGGCGCGTCGCATCCAGCCGCCTGAAAGTGCGGGTGGTTTTGCCTTCCTGCTCAAGTTGTTGAATATAAGGTTGGAAGTTCGCCCACTCATCTAAAGCCATATAATATGAACCCTTAGTTCATATTATATGAACTCTTCATTCACATGTCAAGCGTTTTACATTTTTCGATGATCTCGGCCACAAGATCATAGCGGCTGAACTGTGGCATCAGGTAAACGCCCTGCGCCCAAGATTTTACCGCCTGGATCAACGCGACAGCCAATTCCACGCCGACCTTGGCGCCGTCTTCCCCGGCTTCTTCCATTTGTCTGCGCGTCTCTTCCGGGATGGAAATTCCCGGTACCTCGTTGTGCAGGAAACTGGCATGCCGGGCGCTGACCAGCGGCAGGATGCCAACCAGCACCGGCCGGTCAAGCGCTCCATATCTGGCACCATATTGTTCAAGGAACGCCGGGCCTTCCTCCGCGCGATAGATCGGCTGGGTCAGGAAGAAATCCGCACCTGCCAGCACCTTTCGGTGAACATTTCGGGCCTCCTGCTCGGGCTCGGCTGCCTTGAGGTTAAGCGCTGCTCCAACAAAGAAGTTGGTTGGCTGGCCAATGCTGGTGCCGGAATGGTCTACGCCGGCATTAAAGCCCTTTTTGATGAGTTTGATCAGGCCGGATGGCACCAGGTCATAGTTATCCATGGCTTCCGGGTAATCCCCGACTGAGGTCGGGTCGCCCATGACAACGAAGATATTGCGCAGTCCCAGGGCGTGGGCAGCCAGAAGATCCCCCTGGACTCGCAGCAGGTTCCGGCCGCGTGTCGGAAAATGCAGCGTGGTCTCAACTCCCACCTGACGCTCGATCACATCGCACACTGCCCAGGCAGACATGCGCATATGCGCCATCGGGCTGTCAGCCACATTGATCACATCCGCGCCGGCCTCCTGAAGCAGCGAAGCCCCGGCGATGAGTTTATGGGTGGAAAGACCGCGCGGCGGATCCATTTCGGCCGAGATGACAAATTTCCCTTCCGACAATTTTTGCGCCAGCTTGGAGGGAGTTTCAGCTTCCGAGACTACCGCGATCTCCAGGGCTTCGGAAGTCTGCAAGACGGGGATCCCGCAGCCTTGCGGGTTGGTATCCAGGGCTTTGCGCATCGCCGCAATGTGCTGCGGTGTGGTCCCACAGCAGCCGCCAATGATGCTTGCTCCGGCTTCGCAGAATGCCAGGGCGTAATCGCCGAAGTAATCCGGGTCCGCCGGGTACATGATGCGCCCGCCCACCTGTTCGGGCCAACCGGCATTCGGCTTGACCCAAATCTTTGCCTGGGGGGTGGCTGCGCGCATGGCTTTGAGCAGACGCAGCAGCTGCGCCGGGCCGCCGGAACAGTTGACACCGATCACGTCCGCTCCGGCGCCCGCCAGGCTGCGGGCCACTTTTTCAGGCGAGTCGCCCAGAACCGTGCGGTCATCGCGCGTAAATGTGACCGATGCAATGATGGGCATCTCAGCAGTATTGGCATGCACAGCCTGTATGGCAGCCTGGATTTCGAACAAATCGCTCATCGTCTCGATGACGATCAAATCCACCCCTGCCTCGCTCAACACGCTTGCCTGCTCGGCGAAGGCCGCACGCGCTTCCTCTAGCTGGACGCGCCCGAAGGGCGCAATCCGCACTCCCAGCGGTCCGATATCACCTGCCACAAGCGCCGTACCGGCCGCGGCTTTATGAGCCATTTCGACCCCGGCGCGGTTGATGAGCGCCAACTTGTCCTGCAAGCCATGTTTGGCGAGCTTGAAATGGTTGGCGCCGAAGGTGTTGGTCAGGAGGATTTGCGCCCCGGCTTCCAAGTATTCAGAATGGATACCTGTCACGACCGCCGGGTTGCTCAGGTTCAGCTCGTCAAAGCAGCGGTCAAAGGCGATGCCGCGTGTATGCAGGAGTGTGCCCATGGCGCCATCTGCCAGCAGCGGCGTAGGCGAACTTTGGAGCAGGGAAAGGAATTTTCCGGTCATTGGATTTGATTTCCTGGAGATAATCCCGTAACTACTTCATCAACTGTTCCACGCGGCTCTCCCCGGTGGTGTAATATCGTGCCTGCGGGTGATGGACGATGATCGCAGCGGTGGATTGCTCCGGTACCAGTTGGTAGGCGGCCGTCAGGTTCATACCCAACTCCTTTTCGGCTGGCAGCAGATCGAAAACCTTGCGATGGTCTGCCAGGTCCGGCACGGCCGGATAACCCCACGAATAGCGCTTGCCCTGTCCAGCGGAGATGCCCAGCTCACGCCGGATATGTTGGTGCAAATATTCGGCGGTGGCTTCGGCTGTCTGGACCGACAGCCCATGCGTAAAATAGCCTTCGGAATAGTTGCCTTCCACCTGGAATTGGTCGAAGCGCTCGGTGGCGGCCTGCCCGACGGTCACAACCTGGAAAGCCACTACATCCATTTGACCGGAATTAACCGGGGCGAAGTAATCAGAGAGGGCGAGATGATCATCATAGGGTTGGCGCGGAAACGTGAAACGCGTCAGGAGTTCGGGCGTTCCCGCCTGATTCTCAGGGTTGTAGATCAGCAAATCATCGCCGTCCGATTGACAGGCGAAGATCCCATAGACTGCCTGCGGCTTGAGCCAGCCTTCCTTCAATGCTGCGTGCTTCATGTTCTCTAAACGTGCATCGAACTCCGCTTTGAGTACCTCCCATTCCGCGCCATGCGTGTTTTTAGCGCCCCACGAAAGGCGGTAGAGTTCATTCACGTTCAGGTGCTGGAATATGAACTCAAGCGGCATATCTTTGACAACCCGCGCGCCGAGCTTCTTAGGTAAAGGGATCGGCGCAGGAACGATTTGGGACCTCTGAATACTGACCGCTGACCGCCCGGATTGCTGCACAGCCTGCCCCATCTCCATCTCCGCTTCTTTTCGGATCTGCTCCATCAAGGCCGGCTTACGCTGTGGATCGATCAGCTGGCCCATCGTTTCCAACCCTTCGAAGGCGTCCTTGCAGTAGAACACGCCCGGTTCGTAAGGGCTGCCATCTTCGGTATACAGGATGCGGCGACCAAAGCGGCGGTTGATTGCCGCCCCACCTACCAGAACCGGGAATTTCAGCCCACGCCGTTGGAGTTCGTTGACAATGAATGGCATCTGTTTTGAAGTGCTGACCAGCAGCGCCGAGAGACCGATGGCAGTGGCTTTTACCTCCACGGCCTTGGTAATGATGGTTTCGGCCGGCACCTGCTTGCCGAGGTCCACCACGCTGTAACCATTGTTGGCCAATATGGTCTTGACCAGGTTCTTGCCGATGTCATGCACATCCCCATAGACAGTGGCAATCACCACCGTTCCCTTGGTAACTCCTTCCACTTTATCCAGGTAGGTCTCGAGGTGTGCAACAGCTTTTTTCATCACCTCGGCGGATTGCAGCACGAAGGGCAGGATCAGTTCTCCCGCTCCGAACTTATCTCCGACCTCCTTCATG
>JADGQB010000401.1 GCA_017882145.1 Anaerolineales bacterium | reverse complement strand
GATCACTTCGCTTTTTCCGATTCCAAGGGTTTCCTTCGACCCGCTCCTCGTCTGGTTCTCATTTGGAGCCTTCCAGGGTCTCGTGGGTCCCATGACTCCGCTCGGCCAGGAATCCATCCAGCGTGTGGTTTTGGGAATAAGCACCAAGCTCGGCCTAAAGATCGATTATTCGAAGCAGGCGTTCTTCGATGCCGCAGGCGAACGGATCTGGATACGGATCAATGACCTGATCCGCAACCCACTTGGTGAGCGTCTTTTAGATGCTTTGAGCTTCATTGATCCGAGCGTAAGGCAGATCCTTCTTCAACTTATAGCAGATCCACGCCTGGGCGCTGGTAAAGGCCGCGTGAAATTCAGCAGCTTACGGCGTTTGCTGCGCTTTTTATCACCGGCCATCCCAAGGATGGTTCAGACCATACTTCAGCCGGAGCAAGCCCGCCGCCGTTTTGATGATTTTCTCGAAGGATACTTGCGAAGTGTAAAAATTCCTCCCGGCGCGGACCGTTTCGAACGTCTGGCAAATTTTTCCGCCTTCATGGGTGCACAAGGCGGGCTGGCGGACGCCCTACCGAGTGTGTTGCCGCGCTTTCTCCCGATCTTTGCTCCAGCCATGGCCTCGCTCGCCCAGATCGGGCACCTGTTGCCCAGGCAGGCTGGAGTAAATCCGACCTTTTCGATGGATTCCATGGAAATAACGCGCGGCTTGCCAAACAATGTCACCACTGGGATGGATCTGGAATTGTGGCAGACTGCCAATTTGATCATGGCTGATACCTCCTCAAAACAGCTTTTCCAGAGTACCAACGCCGCCATCCTGGCAGCCGTTTTTCGGGAAGGCACACTCCCTGAAGTGGCCCAGTCGGCTGTAAAGCGTTTCATGGATAAATACGGCGTGCGTGGAGTGGGCGAGATCGATCTCGGTCAGCCGCGCTGGCGCGAGGATCCGACCCCGGTCATGCACTCCCTGCAGAGTTACCTGCAAATCCAGCCGGAGTTTGCTCCGGACCGGGTCTTTGAGCAGGGAGCACGTGCCGCCGAAGAAGCCATCCAGCGATTGTCAGACCGGGCACGCCAGCAGCGCGGCGGTTGGATCAAGCAGAAACTGCTGCGCGGCGCGGCCCGCCGGGTGCGCTTGTTGATGGGCGCCCGCGAAAGTCCCAAGTTCTTCGCCGTGCGTGCCATGGGCATCGTGCGGAATTATCTGCTCGAAGTCGGAGCTGAGTTTACGGCCAACGGGACGATCGACCGTCCGGATGACCTATTCTTCCTGCATGTTTCAGAGCTTGAAGAGTTGTCGCGCCAGGTATCCCGGGACTGGAAAATGCTCGTTGCCAGGCGGCGATCGACCTATGAACGTGAGCTGCTCCGCAAGCAGGTGCCGCGCCTGCTGGTCAGCGATGGTCGTGTATTTTACGAAGGTCTGGGGGCCGCAACCGATAGCGCCGAGAACATCACCGGCAGCCCGGTTTCGGCTGGTGTGGTGGACGGGATCGTACATGTAGTGCTCGACCCGCGCGGCGCCCAGCTGGCTCCCGGTGAAATTCTGGTCTGCCCCGGCACTGACCCAGCCTGGACGCCATTGTTCATGGCAGCCGGCGGCCTGGTGATGGAAGTGGGCGGAATGATGACGCATGGCTCGGTTGTGGCACGCGAGTATGGCATCCCGGCAGTCGTGGGCGTCCACCAGGCCACGCTGCGGCTGAAAGATGGCCAACGCATCCGGCTGGACGGCACCCACGGCCGGATCGCGATTTTGTAGCCAGGAACGCAAATTGTCAGATAATAATAGGGAGAGCGTAGGGCAGCCGTCAAGCTATTTTTCGACAAAGTGATACCATGGTTGCGTAAGGCGATTCTCTTCTCCTCCTTTCAAGAGAGCCGGGGCCGGCGTCCCCGGCTCTTGCGATTCTTTCGAAAATTGCCTATTGACATTTGGTTCAGAATATTGTATTCTATGGATGACAACGTTGTCGACAACGATGTCATCCATAGACAATAATCCCACGCCAAATCTCCCTTAATAGTATCCCGCGCAAAAATGAGCAGCGTTTCGTCCAGAACACAGCTTGTTCATAAGTCTACTAATCATCTGCCGGCCACGCTGCGGGATGTGGCCGATCTGGCAGGTGTATCTACTAAAACTGTCTCGCGCGTCGTAAACCACCAGAAAGAAATCAGCGAAGCTACCCGCTTGCGGGTCCAGGCTGCCATCGACCAGCTCGATTACCGCCCGAACATCCTGGCGCGCAGTCTGATCCACCAGCGTTCGAATACCCTGGCGGTGATTGCCTGGGGCATTGACTATTATGGGCCGTCACGCACCATCGTGGGGATCGAGCAAGAGGCAAATGAATTGGGATATTCCCTGTTCCTGAGCCTGGTGAGTCATCCAACCGATAACCACGAGCAGATCCTCGACACATTGATTTCCCGGCGTGTCGAAGGCATTATTTGGGCGATACCCGAAGTGGGCGATAACCGCAAATGGATTCGCACCAATCACCTTGATCAACTTCCCCCGGTCGTTTTCCTGACAATGGAATCCCGCCGGGGGATTTCTGTAGTCTCGATCGATAACCGCAACGGCGCAAAACAGGCAGTCAGGCACCTGTTGCAGCTCGGCCGGCGCAAAATTGGCATCATCACCGGTCCACTGGCCTGGTGGGAAGCCAGCGAACGTTTTGCAGGCTGGCAGGAAGCCCTGGCAGAAGCCGGCCTGGAAGCCTCGCCTTCCCTGGTGGCCAAAAGCGACGACTGGTCCTCGGTGTACGGCGAGTGCGGTATGCGCGCGCTGCTGGAGCAGTCGCCGGATATCGATGCTGTCTTTGCGAGCAGCGATCAGATTGCACTTGGCGCCTTGGGGATCGCCCATCAATTGGGGCGCCGGGTGCCCCAGGAACTGGCCATTGTTGGCTTCGACAACACCCCGGAGTCGGCTTTCTTTTGGCCGCCCCTGACAACCATTTACCAGCAGCTGGTTGATGTGGGCGGCATTGCAGTAAAAACCTTGCACGAGATGATCAGCGCACGCCGGTCGGAAAGGGAGCCATTGCAGCAGTTATCCACAATGCTCAAGCCGGAGTTGGTCATTCGCGCAAGTTCTTTAGAGCAAAACATTGCACCCAGCTTCCATTTAGAATAAAGGAGGTGATGAGAAAACCAACCCAAAAATTGTTTGTTCGTCCGTAACTCAAACAACCAATTTCTGATTTCAAATCCTGAGAGGAGTGTATTTCGATGAAGATCGCGAAGATTCTGAGTATCGTTCTGGCTGTGGCATTTGCAGTCTCAGCCGTAGGTT
>JADGQB010000400.1 GCA_017882145.1 Anaerolineales bacterium | reverse complement strand
ATGGCTGCCCTCGAAAAACAAATTTACGAGGCGGTCGGCAGGACCTTCAACATCAACTCCACCCAACAGCTTTCCTCAGTGCTGTTCGAAACTCTGCGGCTGACCCCACCCGACCGCGGCAAGAAGACAGCTTCGGGCCATTATTCCACCGCGGCCGGTGTGCTGGATGAGATGAGCGGACAGCATCCTGTGGTGGACATGATCCTGGAATACCGCGAGTACTCAAAACTCAAATCCACCTATGTGGATGCACTCCCGGCCCAGATCCATCCGGAGACCGGGCGCGTGCATACCTCCTACAGCCAGTCTGGCGCGGTGACCGGGCGGCTGTCCTCTTCCAATCCCAATCTGCAAAACATCCCCATCCGTACCGACCTGGGCCGGCGCGTCCGGCGCGGTTTTGTAGCTGACAAGGGCAATGTATTCATCAGCCTGGATTATTCCCAGATCGAACTGCGCATCGTGGCGCATATGGCGAATGACGAGGCAATGTTGAACGCCTTTCGGCTCGGTCAAGATATCCATGCCACCACCGCAGCCGCCATCTACGGGGTTCCACTTGAAGCGGTCACGAAGGAACAACGCCGGCATGCCAAAGCCATTAACTTTGGTTTGATTTATGGCATGTCTGCCTTTGGCCTGACGCGTACAACCGAATTGACGTTGGCAGAATCGCAGGATTTTGTTGAAGCATACTTTAAGCAGTTCCCGGGGGTCAAGAAATACCTGGACGGCATCCGCCACTCCGCCCGTGAGACCGGCTATGTCGAGACCCTGTTGGGCCGCCGGCGTTACTTCCCGGCGCTTAAAAGCTCGCTGAACCAGGCCTTACGGAACCGTGAGGAACGTGAAGCCATCAACGCTCCCATTCAAGGCACGGCTGCTGATATAATGAAAATGGCCATGATCAGGATCCCGCCTGCCATTGCGCAGGCCGGTCTGCATGGCAGGATGCTCTTGCAGGTGCATGATGAATTGGTGATCGAATGCCCGCTGCCTGAGCTTAACGAGACAATTCGTGCTGCACGCGCTGTCATGGAAACGGCTTACCCGATGTCCATCCCATTGACCACCGATGCACGCTGGGGTACGAATTGGGACGAAATGCAGCCAAGCGTATAACCTTGTTGTGAGAAAAGATGGCAGGAAGCAGCGAAGTATTCCAAGAAGCAATGAGCAAGGGCCATTCCGCAGCCTGGGACCAGCAGTGGGCTCAAGCCGCGCTTGCCTATCAGCAGGCCCTTGAAGAAATTCCAGACAGCCCCAAAGCTCTGACCAGCCTGGGGTTGGCTTTGTTTGAGCTGCAGCGCTACGAAGAATCCCTCCAGGCCTACCAGAAGGCAGCCCGGGCGGCCCCCAAGGATCCCATCCCGCTGGAGAAGGTGGGGCAGCTCTCGGAACGGTTGGGAAATATTCAAGGAGCCATTCAGGCATTCCTGCGCGCCGCGGAACTTCACATCCAAAGCCAGAACTCCGAAAAAGCTCTTGAAAATTGGATACGCATCACCCAACTTGATTCCCAAAACATCACTGCACGTTTGTACCTTGCGTTGGTCCACGAACGCGTGGGTCATATTCCGCAGGCCACCAGTGAATATTTGGCGACTGCCAGTCTATACCAACGTTCGGGGGATGCAGCCAAAGCCAACGAAATGGTAAACCGGGCGCTGCGGTTGGCCCCTCAGAGTCAGGAAGTTCGCCAGGCGGAGAGCATGCTCAAAAATGGGCAGCTGCTGCCCAAGCCCATGCACCGTCAGGGAGGCACTGGCGCGCTGCGAGTGGCGCAGGTGAAACAATTGGAGCCTTCCAAGTCCGCCGATACAGGCCTGGACCCGATTGCTGAGGCGCGTAAACATGCCCTCAATCGTCTGGCAGAGGTCCTATTCGACCTATCTGAAGAATCCGGGGCGAGTGCCGTCTCATCCAAACGTGGTATGCAAGCGATTGTACACGGTACCGGGTCATTAAATATCAAACAAAGTGAACGCTCAAAGGTCATGATCCACATTGGCCAGGCCATTGATGCCCAGACCAAGGAACACGACAACCAGGCTGCTGAGGAGCTTGAGAAAGCCCTGGCAGATGGTTTCACTGACTCGTCGCTTTACTTTGACCTGGGTCTCCTGCGCTCCAAAACCGGAGACCCGGAAAGTGCCATGCGGCACTTGCTAATTGCAGTAAATCATCAGGATTATGCCATCGGATCCCGCTTGCTCATGGCAGAAATACAGCACCAGTCGAGGCGGCTGTCTGAAGCGGCGATAGAGTATTTGGAAGCGCTTAAGGTGGCCGATACCTTGATCGTTCCGCCTGAACAATCCGCCGAAATTCGTCAGTTGTATGAGCCGTTGATTGAGACCCAGAGTCATGAGACCGATACTGAAAAAATGGAGCAGCTCTGCACGAACATTAAACAACTGCTTCTGCGTCCGGACTGGCGGGCGGCCATCACCCAGGCGCGCGAACAGCTTCCCAAATATGCTGAAGGGGCTGTGCCGCTGGCCGAAATCCTGACACAGGCCCAGAGCGGCCAGGTAATCGAAGCGGTCGGAAAAATCCGCCAACTGGCGCGCGATGGATACTTGCGTTCGGCGATGGATGAAGCTTTTGAATCGTTCAAATTTGCTCCGACCTATTTGCCCTTGCACACATTGGTGGGCGACCTGTTAATCCAGGAAGGACGTACGCAGGATGCCATTGCCAAGTATACCGTTGTGGCTCAAGCCTACAGCGTACGGGGCGAAGCCGCCCAGGCAGTAAGCTTGCTTCGCAAGGTTGTTCAGGTCGCTCCGATGGACCTGTCCGCTCGTACCCGGTTGATTGACCAGTTGGCGGCGCGCGGCCAGGTTGAAGATGCCATTGGCGAATACCTGGACCTGGCGGATATTTATTACCGCCTGGCGGAATTGGATTTGGCTCGCAAGACTTACACGACGGCTTTACACCTGGCCCAGCAAGGCGGCGCCAACCGGAGTTGGAGCGTTAAATTACTCCAGCGCATGGCTGATATCGATATGCAGCACCTGGATTGGCGCCAGGCTTTGCGCGTCTTCGAACAGCTCCGCACTCTCGAACCGGGCGATATTGCAGTCCGCAAGAATTTGATCGAACTGAATATCCGCCTGGATCAAAAACCGCAAGCCGCGGCAGAAGTGGAAAATATGATGGCCCATCTGGAAAGTGTGGGCCGGCGCGGCGAGGCCATTCCTTTTTTGGAAGAACTGGTCAACGAAAATCCCACTCAAGCTGTTCTGCAGCGCGCCCTGGCGGAGGAATATCGCCAGGCGAAACGGATACCCGAGGCCGTGGCCCAGCT
>JADGQB010000133.1 GCA_017882145.1 Anaerolineales bacterium | reverse complement strand
CATGATGTCCTGGGGAGGAGTCATCGAGCAGACGAAGACCGGCTTGGTGTTGCCCAGAGTACGAACGTTCTTGAGCATCTGGCCCATGTAGTCGGTAGGTCCATTGCCAAGCATGATCGCATCCGCGCCGCGCGCGACTGCCTGCTGGGCAATCGGCATAAAGTCTACGGTGGGGGGAGCAAAGCCAATGATGTCACCAACGATCGTGAGTCCCAGCTTTTCGGCAGAAGCCTTCACCTGCGGAGTGTTGTCAGCGATCTGGCCATCATCGATCAAGACGTAGGCGATGGTTTTCACCTCAGGGTGAAGCTGTTTCAAATAGGTCATCGCGCTGATCTGACCGGCAAAACTGTCCGGATTTGCGACAAAAGTAAGCTTCCGATCAGGATTTTGCTCGGCCTTGGTGCCATTGTTGTAAAGGGAGGCATAAAGGGCGCCAGCTGGCTCAGACACGGTGCCAATGGCGGCGGTCAGGGGCGGGGGGCCGCTGCCAGTGATGAACATGATATGATCATCCTGGACGAGCTTGGTGACTGCAGCCTGGGCACCATCTGCAGTGCCCTTGTTATCTTCAAGCTGGATTTTAACCATGTAAACTTCGCCGTTGATGGTGATGCCGCCATGTTTGTTGATGTACTGTTGGGCCAAATAAGAGCCACTGGCAGCGAGCTTGAGGTTGTCGGATGAAGCGCCCGAGAGGGTTTCAATATCGCCAAGGAGCAAAGTCTTGGGCTCAGCTGTCGCGACGGGGGCGACGGTAGCCGGGGCAGCAGTCGCGACGGGAGCGACAGTCGCAGGGGCAGCGGTCGCGGGTGCAGGGGCTACTGCGGTAGGGGCTGCTGTCGGTGCAGCACAGCCGCCCACACTCAGGGCAATCAAAACGAAGAAGATCGTCAGGCTGATCAGCCTATTTCCTAGGGTTTTCATGCAATTCTCCTCTTATGACCAATTCGATAATTGGAAGGATCTCTGTTAAATCCTTCACCAATTTTAGAACAACATTCGACCTTGGAAGATATTTGTATCATGATGAAACGGCTCCGACACACTTGTCAGCGTCCGTAAACTTCCCCGATTTGACCTCCTTTCCATAATTAGTTCTCATAATTAGCGAAACCAATTCTGCCTGGCTGGCTCAGGCTTACCCCAGACACCAGCATTGCTTGCGGTTACCAGTATTTCGGCACCCCGCAGGAAATGAGTTCTTCACATGGATACTTGGTGATGACTTCGTGTCCATCCTCGGTGACCAGAATCTCTTCTTCTATACGCGCCCCATGTTTTTTATCCGGGGTCTGTGCATAGGTCTCCAGGGCAATGGTCATGCCTTTTTGCAGAGTGAAGGGGGATTCGAGGGAACACACACGGCTGATGAACGGCCGTTCGTGGATCGACAAGCCAATTCCGTGGCCGACTGCCATCCCGATGGCCTCTGCCTCGGTGCTCAGGCCCCAGTTGGTGCACTCCGGCCAGCTCAAGGCAATTTCCTTGGAGGTTACGCCTGGTTTCACCATATCAATGGCCCGGTACAGCCAGTCATAAGCCTGGTGGTAGGCCGCTTTCTGATCGTCCGTCGGCCGTCCACAGATAAATGAGCGGTAGTAGCAGGTCCGATAGCCGTTGAAGGAGTGGATAACGTCAAAGAAGACGAAGTCGCCTGGACGGATGATCCGGTCCGAAAAGACGTGCGGATGGGGAGCACTGCGGGGACCGGAAACAACATTGACACACTCGACATCATCCGAGCCCAGACTGTAGAGAGTCTGGCAGACCAGACCGACAAGTTCGTTCTCCTTGGCTCCCGGATGGATAGAGCGCACCAGGGTGTCATAGGCGGCATCCGCCATCGAGGCGGAGGTCTTCATCAACTGCACTTCGTCCGGAGATTTAATCAAGCGAGCATCCAGCAGGCTGTCCTGGGCGTCAACGATGTTGGTGATGCCAGCACGGCGCAGGGCGTCCAGAAGGACAATATCTGTCCAATCGATGCCCAGAGGCTCATCCTCAACCCCGTGGTCGGCCATGATCTTCTTAATGGAAGCGGCCAGTATATCGGCTACATGGTCTCCATTGGGAATGCCTCCGCGCGACCAGGTTACGGCTGGGCGCACACGATCGGCAATCCAGGGAGCGTAGAGCCGGCGTGCAGCGCCAGCGGAGCCCGATTCGAAAAGGATCGGCTCGCCACCGCGCGGCAGGACCGCATAGCGGTGCATTTTGTCACGCGCCCACTCCCCGATATGAATACCAGTGAGATAGCGAATGTTATTGAAGTCGAAGCACAGGTAAGCGCCAATCTTTCGCTGTTCCAATTGCTCTTTGGCTCTGCCTAACCGGTAGGCGCGCAGCCTATCATAGTCAACCCTGGTTTCCCAATCGACACCCATCGTACCCCAAGACATAAGTTGCTCCTTCCTGATTTAGTTATGGGCTTGCAGACGCTCAGCGTTGCAAGGTGGCTATAAACGGGCGACAACGACGCAGGTTGCCTGGCCCAAGGGAGCATCGACAGCCTCCCGGCTGTACGAGTCACTTATAAACGGCGCCTGTTCCTGTTATCCGAACGTGAACGTGGCCGTAGGCATGTTTTGGGAAGCGCCCAACTCGCGCGAAATTTCGTTGGTGGCCTCGATGAGTTTCTTCAGCAGTACGCCGATACGATCATCGGGTACCCTGTGGGTGGGTGCCACGACGCTGGCAGTGGCAACGATGAGACCCTCGTGGTCGAAGATCGGGGTAGCCAGACCAGTCACATCCGGGAAGGCCTCGCCTTTCTCAATGGCATAGCCATGCTCACGCACCCCGTTAAGGCGCCGCCGGTACTCGGTCGGATCGGTGACTGACCAAACGGTGAAGGCCTCCAATTTATCAGATGGCAATACCTCGTCGAGCAGTGCCTCGGGCTGATAGGCCAGCAGGACCAGACCGGCAGAGCCAAAATAGCACGGACGGCGTGTACCTACCGTAGTTGTTACACGTACTGACCGTTCAGGTTCCACCACCAATGTGCAGACGTGATAGTCGCCATCCAGGCTTGCCACTGCGACGGTCTCATCGATGTCGTAAACCAGTTCCTTGAAGATCGGCTCGGCCTTGGTCAGGTAGTTTACCTGGCTGCGGGCGATTGCGCCCAATACCATTATCTTATAGCCCAGCCGGTACTTGCTGGTGGCCGGGTCCTGGACAATATACTTGGCCTGGGCCAGCGTAGACAATAAACGGTGTGTAGTTGCCTTCGGGAGTCCGGTCCGGGCACAGATTTCAATCAGACTCAATTCAGGGATTTCCAAAGTAAAGCACGACAATAAATCGAGTGCCCGCTCTACCGCTTTTACTCCGGTTGGAACCTCAATTACCTCATCCACTTGATATTCCTCCTGAACAGAGCGCCAGGAAGCGCTCTAAATCTATATGGAACAATATACCGAACAAATTTCTAATAATAGGCATGTTTATGCTCAAAAAAATGAACTACCGTTCCGAATTAATAATATAATAGCACGTGTCCAATTCATTGTCAATACCAGGAAAACCATATTTTTCTTCGATACAGCCGGTCAATCCCCGAATACTATCCATTTTCTCCCGATAAATCGATAGATCTCAGTTGGAAACCAGTTGATTTGGCCATTGACGGGCGGAAATTGACTGTGGTACACTGTAAATTGAAGAAAATTAACGAGACGTTAGTCTATTTTTCCAATATTATATTCAAAAAATGAACCTTGCCACGTGGAACATAATTCCATTTTATGAACGGATTGTACTGATTGGCTGGATTATTCTTTTGAGGAGGTGTTAATTATGTCTTGGGGAACGATGGCGGTTGACTGGGAGACCAGGGTCGATTACGACAGATTGCGTAAATATCGGCTAGGTCGTGCCAGGGAGCAATTGGAGAAGAACAATATCGGGGCTTTTTTCTGTTTCGAATTCTACAATATTCGTTACCTCACCGGCGCACATATCGGCGAATGGTCCAGGGACAAGATGAACCGCTACGCGCTTTTGCCGCGCGGACAGGAACCCATCTTGTTTGAGATGGGGACGGCTGCCCTCGCTCACAAGCTTTACTCGCCCTGGATGGCCGATCAGGTCCGGTATGCACTGCCGACCTGGACGCGTGCTGATGGCCCCAAGGGGGCAGAGGTCGCCGGCAATCTGGCTCGCACCATTAAGGGAATACTGCGCGACTATGGTCTGGATAAGGAACCACTTGGGGTCGACCTGGCGGACGTTGTATTCCTGGATGCGTTGCATCGCGAAGGCCTGGAAGTGGTGGATGCACGTTCGCCCATGCTGGACGCGAGACTGATCAAGAACCAGGATGAGATCCAGCTGCTCAAGGTGGCTGCGTCGATGGCGGATGCGGCCTATGACACGATTGTGCGGTCCATCCATCCTGGGATCAAGGAGAACGAACTGGTGGCTGTGGCGAATGAAACGCTCTATCGCCTGGGATCTGAGGATGTAGAGTGTGTCAACGTTGTCTCCGGTCCGCGCAGCAATCCTCATCCCCACGTATTCTCGGACCGGATCATCCGCCCGGGAGACCTGGTCTACTTCGATCTGATGCATGCCTATAACGGTTACCGGACCTGCTACTACCGCACCTTCATCTGCGGTCGTCCGACGCCCGAGCAAAAAGCGGCCTACGCCCAGACGTATGAATGGCTGTACGATGCTGCCAGTGTGGTAAAGCCGGGCATCACCTCGGCTGATATTGCTTCCCGCTATCCCACTTATGAAGCCTGGGGATTAAACAGCGAACTGGAGGCCAGAGGACTGGCAACAGGGCATGGCATCGGCCTATCGATCCACGAAAAGCCGGGGATCAATCGCATAGAATCCCTGACGAATCCGTTCCCCATCCAGGAAGGGATGGTCTTTGCTCTGGAGACCTATGCCCAGACACCGGATGCCCGTCAGGGCTGTCGGATCGAGGAAGAAATCCTGGTAACCGCGACCGGTTATGAGGTTCTCACCAAATACCCGTGCGAGGAACTTATCTCCTGCGGAGTGCCAAAATACTGGTAAAGGAGGCAAGCATGAAAGCAATGGTGTTACGCGAATATGAAAAGCCGATCGTCATGGAAGAACGAACGTTGCGCGACCCGGTCGGTACGGAAGTCTTGCTGCGAGTACGTGCAGCCGGGGTATGCGGGACAGACCTCAAGCTCTTCCGCGGAAAGAATCCCCGCTTGAAGCTGCCGCTTGTCCTGGGGCACGAGTTCGCCGGCGAGGTTGCGGCCGTCGGACCCGAGGTGCGTCTGCGCAAGGTAGGTGAGCGGGCGGTGGTCTATATGTACATGACCTGCGGCCAGTGCGAGCCCTGCCTCACCGGTCGTGAGAACCTGTGCGCCAACCGGCGCGGATTCTTCGGTTTCGACCGGGATGGCGGTTTTGCCGAATATGTATTGGTGCCGGAAGCCAACCTGGTGACATTTCCCGAAACGGTATCTTATGAAGAAGCGGCCATCCTCGGAGACGCGGTGGCGACGAGTTGGCACGCTGTGCGCACCCAGGCCAATCTCAAACCTGCTCAAACCCTGGTGGTGGTGGGGCTGGGAGGCCTGGGGCTGCATGCAGTCCAGTGCGGGCGTGCCTGTGGCGCCGAGGTCATCGCAGTTGATTCGTTGGAATCCAAACTGGAAATGGCCAAAGAGAACGGGGCTCAGCATACCGTGAACTCCGGCTCGGGGGACTTTGTCGAGCAGGTGCGTGGTCTAACCGGAGGCAAAGGGGCGGATGCGGTCGTGGTTTTCCGGCCGCATGCCGAGGTCATCGAGCCGGCCATCAAGTGCGCCAAACCGGATGGGACGGTGGTGATGGTTGCTTATATCGACATCGGCAAGACGCTCAACCTGGACCAACGCTTCGTACAAGGCATGGAAGTGCGCGTGGTGGGGGCACGTGGTAATACACGCCAGGAGTTGGCTGAGGTGGTTCAGTTGGTTGCCAGGCGTCAGCTGCATCCGCTTATCGCCGGGAGCTATCCGCTGGAGCAGGTCAATGAAGCGCTCACCCAACTGGCAACCGGTCAGGTGACTGGCAGGATCGTGCTCATTCCCTGATAGGGGCAGGTCATAAAAAGCCTGCAAGAAGGCAGGGATGTCTGCCTGACGTTCAAATGGCATGTCAGACCAAATTAAAGCATCGACCACCGCAGCAATATGCAACGGTGGTCGTTTCTTATAAACCAGGATGGCTGCGGCCGAATCGTTATAAGTTAGTTGAGGATGGCTCGCACCGGTTTGGGTTTCGCCTGTGCTGGCGATCTTCTTCTAATAAATGGGATTTCTCAGCCACCATCCATCGGGGGAAACAGCCGGACATCATCTGAATCGCTGACCGTGGTTTCATCCAGGGTCACAAGCTCGCCATTTACCACCGTCAAATACACTTCAGAAACGGGAATGCCCAACTGAGAAAGCACCTCGCTCAAGCGGGCAGGCTCTTTTAATGGAACTTCGAGCTTTCCCTGCCGGGTGGATACATAGAATGGGAGATGTCCGCCAAGTTGAAGATTCATAACTCAGTTGGATGCCTCAGATTGCTCCAATAGATCCGCCGCCCAACCCAGGGAAAGCTGCTCCAGGCGCTTGCGGCTGGGAACAGTCGTTTCAGGATCCCAACCCTTCAGATAATAGAGCCGGGTGAGCGCTTGCTCGAAATCTGCATGTTGCATGGATTGGCCGGCGAGGGCGCCGTTTTCCAAGGGCTGGAACAAGCGCTCGGGCAGGCAGTCGTCCTTACGGGAGAAGCCCTCGCGAGCGTTGAACACGCGTGCCATATTGATGGCACGCTCGCCGATTTGCAAGGCTTCTTCCATCGTAAGATTCCACCCGGTGGCGGCGTTGATCGAAACCAGCACATCGTCAGGGTGGATAAAGGAACGCGGCGCCGGGCCAAAGAAACAATAGCCGACCACCTTTTCGAGACTGTTCCACTTTTCCAGAATATAGAACTGTTCCATTTTTTCATCATTCAAGAGGCGTGGCGGCAGGGCATTCCGGATTCCCAGCGCCTGGGCATTCTTGAACATAATTGATTCTGACTTGGCAAGCGTGCTGTCGTGTGTCACCACCAGGTGGTCTGCGCCGATCTCAGAGACGGCATAACCAATTCCAACGTTATATTTGCCGCGCGGATCGTGCATGGCCAATTCCTGCCCTTTGACTTGAATGGCAAAGAAATGGGCATCTCCGCCAATCTGGTCAGCCGCCCGCTTGCTGCCTTCGGCCAGTAAATTGCCAAAGCCCTGTCGCCGGGCGATGCGTTCGATCATTACGAGCATGGCTTCGGTATTGCCAAAACGCAGGTCAATACCATCCGTATCATCCAGGCCTATCAAACCATGTTCAAAGCATTCCATGGCGAAGGCAATGGTTGCGCCTGTGGAAATGGTATCGAGCATGTAAGCATTGCAAAGCTCGTTGGCCTTGGCAATGGCCTGCAGATCATTGATTCCGCAATCTGAACCCATGGAGCCGATGGTTTCATATTCAGGCCCGCCATATGGGGAGGGTTTGCCATTAATAGCCACTTCACGTTTACAGCGGATTGCACAGGCATAACAACTGCGGCGGGCAGTGAGGATCTGCTTTTCGTAAGCCTCCCATTTGATGTCATCCATGCCTTCGAAAGCTCCCTGGCGGAAATTTCGGGTTGGCAGGATGCCTGCGGCATTGAGCGGTTCTACCAGGCTGGGCGTGCCTTTGACCTGCAAATCCCAGCTCTGGGGATTTTCGCGCACTCCTTTTGCCAGTTTGCTGCCCAAGGCCAGCAAACTCCCAGAGTCGTGTGCAAGGGTCTGGTAACGCTGCTTGCCGCGCACCGCAATCGCACGCAAGTTTTTTGACCCCATTACCGCGCCCATGCCGTTGCGCCCATTGAAATGGCGCAAGTCATTGGTGAGGCCGGCATAGCGTACCAGGTTCTCACCCGCAATTCCAATTTGGAGTACACGGATCTTCTCGTCACCTAACTCCGTCCGGATCGTCGTTTGAACTTCAGCACATTCGTGGCCCCACAGGTGTGTTGCCTGGCGGATCTCGGCCTGGCCATCATGGATCCAGAGATAAACCGGCTGCTCGGAGCGGCCGGTGACGACAATGGCTTCAAAACCGGCCATCTTGAGCTCCGGACCCCAAAAGCCGGCCGCTTCTGATTCGCCGTAGCCGTTCGTAAGCGGGGAACGTGCTGAGACAATGTAGCGTGTGGCGGTGGAAACAGGTGCGCCGGTCAACAGCCCATTGGCGATCACAAGAACATTTTCAGGCGAAAATGGCTCGGTATGGGGTGGAATTTCGTTTAGAAGGATATACCCGGCCAGGGCCTTGCCGCCCGGATATAGACGATAAAATTCTTCACTGATCGTTTCCACATTCAGACTGCCGGTGGTAAGGTTTACTCGTAAGAGTTTTTCATTTGAACCGTACATTATGCGTCTCCTGAAAATTTTTTACTTTCGCGAGCCAAATTGAATGGGTCTTTTGCGGTCAGGCCGGGAATTCGAATGGATAGTGACAGCCACAGCGGATGAAGATCAAAATATAATTGGATCTGGCATGCGTCTACCATTTTAGCCCCAACGGTGGACATATTCCAAGTCAAGGCTTGATCTTGACCATTTCCATTCGGGCAGCCAAGTGTGACTTGTTATATAAGTCCGCTGCATCTGCCATTTCCGCCAGCTTCCTACCGGGGTATTATACAACATAGTGCTATCATGCCAAAACCTAAGGAACCAGTCTCTTCGCCTGTTTTTCTTGTTGATTCCGCGCATGCGTGCCATTCATTCCAAATGATTGCTGATACTTGGTTTTGCTGGTTTTACTATCAGCCAGTTGGTACTTGTCACTGTGCCCGAAAATGGTTATGGCTTGCTTTTACTGAGTGGCTTGCTTGAAGCTTGCAGCCTGGCTACCACCAACCTGCTGGTTGACCAGATGCTTGTCTTGACCATCGATCCGAAAGAACGCGCCAGAATACAATCCATTTTGTGTGTTGGCATCATCTTGATCACCGTCCCATTTGGTTGGATCGCGGGAATTCTATCCGGGCTGGACTAGAATTTTCCGTTCATACTGAACATATTCCTGTTCCTGGTTGGAGGAATTCTGGCATATCTGGGTCAAACCGACCAGCCTGGGGATGCGCATCATGCGGGAACGCGCCGATGCCATCCATGCTCATTTTGGGATCACAAGCACACCCGGGCAGGGTACGACGGTGCGCTTGAACTGGAATGAAAATTAATAACCTGCGCCTTCGAAACTATCCGACTGAAAGACGCACACTTAACCGGACTCCAACACGGAAGAATTGATTACATCCATGTATCAGACTGAAATTCATGTTAAAGGAAAAATGAATCCAAACTGGGCGGATTGGTTTGAAGGATTGCAAGTCCGCGACAGTGGTACTGACGAAACAATCCTTATCGGGAATCTGCCCGATATGGCGGCAATTTATGGGATCGTATCCCGCCTTAGTAGTCTTGTAATTCCTTTAATCTCTATTTCCTGTCACGACGACACCAAGCGGTAGCAGTTCGGCTTAATCCCCAACTTTTTTAAACCATCCGTTCGGCTAGGGCCAAACCTCGACCTAAGGTAGGCGCTGAGTTCTCTTTATCAGCGTAAACTATTGATCGAGGTAAATATGAAGCGAATAATAATTGCCGATCCAGATCCGGCTTTCAGAAGAGCTCTGGCTTTGCTGATTACGCGCAGGCTGGATGTTCAATCGATTGACGAAGCCGGCGATACCGGTACCCTGATCCAAAAACTTGCGGACGCTCCTCCCGACCTGTTGCTGCTCAACTGGTCGATCCACGGTGTTCCTGGACCCGAGACTTGCATCCTGCTCCGAAATACCTACCCCGCTATGAAAGTGATCCTGCTTAGCCTGAATCCGGAAGACGCCGAAACCGCGCGTTGTGCAGGGGCCGGATTTATTTGTAAGAGCTCTTCTCCCGAAAAGACTTTGGATGTTCTAAGATCGGTTCTTACACAAGGAGAGTAGCCATGTCTACAAAAATTTCCATACTTTTGGTCCTCTTATGTTTGGGAATAGTATCGTGCACCGCAGCGACTCCCAAAACATCTGAACCGCTGCCGACCACCACCCCCGAAATTTTTATGCCACTGCCGGCTGACCAGCGTGCATTCGAAGCCGTCCGTGCCAACCTTGCCTCAGAACTGAAAGTGGACCCGCTGGTGATTTCCCTGGTGGATGTGACGCCCGTGGATTGGCCGGATAGCTGCATTGGGCTGCCTGGGCCGGATGAGGCCTGTGCACAAATGATCACTGCGGGTTTTCTAGTCCGCGTACGCGACGGTGATGCGATCTACGAATTCCATACGAACCGAAATGCAAGCGAGATCCGCAGGATAC
>JADGQB010000399.1 GCA_017882145.1 Anaerolineales bacterium | reverse complement strand
AGGCCAGGTGTCCGGAAGTGCCCATCACCGCCGCCGGCTCAGAATCGGAGATGGCGCCCGCTCCAATTGCGGATGTGCAATTGTCATTGACGCCACACACCACCACGGTATTGGGAGAAAGCCCCAGTTCGCTGGCGATGGCGGGAGTGATCGTGCCCAGGATGCCGTCAATGGGCAGCAAGTCGGGCAGTTTTTCGCGGTCGATGCCCCCCATCTTGAGCAGCCAGGGATCGTACTCCTGCGCGTCCAACCGGCGGTTATCCACCATCATCATGGGCAGCACCGTGTTCTGCGTGCCAGCAAACTTGCCTGTCAGGCGCATATTGATGTAATCCATCGGCTCAAAGAACTTGTATGTCCGCCGGTAGATCTCCGGGCGTTCGTGCTTGACGAAGAGCATGTGGCCTAATGCATCCGTCCCGGAAAGGGAAGGAACCAGACCATGGAGATCGATATACTTGAGCAGGGTGCTCAATTTGTAGCCCTGGACGTTGGGGAAACCTTTGACGACTTCCCGGTTGTACGGTCCGCCGCGCTTATCCATCCAGGACATCACGTTCATCAGGGGCTCGCCATGCTCGTCCACCGGCAGGATGACCGACCACATGCTGGTGACAGCAACCGCGATGATCGCCGCCGGGGGCACGCCGGAAGCCTGCATGACCTTCTTTACAAGGTTGGTGATGGCGCGCCACCACTCGACGGGATCGTGTTCCGCGCCACCGTCGGGGAGAAAGGACAGCTGCACCGGAGCGGAGGCGCTGCAGGCCACCTGTCCCTGCTGATCCACAAGGCCAACTTTCGGCCCGCTGGTACCCAGGTCGATGACCAGGACATATCTGCTCGATCGTTGCTCTTCCGGCATAGTTGAGCCCTCCATGCGTTATTCAATTGTGGGTTGAAACAAGAAAGTGCTGCTTGCATATTATAAATCATCCATGTATATACGTAAATACGTTTATACATAAAAAATATCGACATAAAGAATTTAATTTCAAACGGGTTTTCTGAAAGGTTATTCGGCCTTAATGAACGCCTCGAGAGGCGAGCCATCCATGCGGGTGGAGAGAAGGTGAGAGCGAGATAGGGGGGAAGATGTACTGTATAATTACCGGTTCGAGGACTTATCGTTATGACGTTTCATAAAATAGAAATATGGATCAAAGTTGTCGAGCAGAGGCGGGGAGCGGCTCTTTACCGAAATATTATGGTACCTGTTCAAGGCGGAGAAGGTGAAGAGGTCGAAGCCCTTCAACAGGGAGGGGGTGAGACAGGCACGCCGGTTAGGGGACCAACCAGATGAGATATCCCTTGAAGCATTTCAAGCTTCTTTCCATTGGAATCCTACTGGTAGTTGTTCTCTTTTCGGCGTGCGTCCGGTCTTTCTCCTCCGGCCCGGCTACCCCAACGATCCCGTACGCCACCTACATCGGGACCATGATCGCCAAGACACTGACCGCATATCCATCCTCCACACCGGGAGCAGCCACAACGCCGGTGGTTACACCACAAGCAGCCACACCACAGGCGGCCAGTACGCAGACGGTCGCTTCGCAGACCCAGACACCCCAGGATTTCATTACTTCTTATTTCGATGGCATCAATTCCAGGGATTACACGCTTACCTGGACGCTCCTGAGCGATCGTTTCAAGAACACCCTTAATGGACCTGCGCAAGGCGGTTACCAGGGGTATGTAGACTTTTGGAATTCTATCAAGCAGGTGACCGTGTTGGACGTTTCGCCTACGTGTCAGGGAGATGCGTGTGCTGTCAATGTCACTTTGCGATTGGATTACTACAACGGGCAGTTCGACACATCCATCTATCCTTATACGCTGTCGTACGATCATGCCCGCAACACCTGGCTGTTCGATCTTCTGCCGCTCCCTGCGATCTTCCCAGCCACGATCATACCTGTCACAGTTCCAATCACAATCCCGACTGTGGTGCCGCGCCCGGAGTATAAACCCGGCGAGCTGGTGGATTATGTGGCCCAGAGCGGCGATACGCTCCTGGCGCTGGCAGCTCATTTCAACACAACCAGCGCCGAAATCCTGGCCGCCAACCCGCAAATCTCCGGGAATCCGACCACCCTGCAGCCCGGCATGCCGATGAAGATCCGGATGCCGTCTGCGTCTGCCTGGGGAACCTCGACCCGGATCATGCCCGACAGCCTGTACGTCGACGGACCTTCAGTCAACGGATTCGATACCGGGGCCTTTGTTTCCAGCCGCCCCGGCTGGTTGAAGGCCTACAGCGAAAAGGTCGGGGATGCCTACCACTCGGGGGTAGAGATCATCAATATCGTGGCGGCCAATTTCAGCATCAGCCCGCGCACCCTGCTGGTGCTGCTCGAATACCAGACCGGGGCGCTTTCGCAACCCGTCCCACCTGCGGGTGATTATCCGCTTGGGCATATCGATGAAAACGCCAAGGGTCTTTACCAGCAGCTGGTCTGGGCGGCGAACATCCTGAACGCCGGTTACTACGGCTGGCGGACTGGCGGCCTGACCCAGCTGGTACACCCGGATTACAGCGTCGAGCGCCCGGATCCCTGGCAGACCGCCGCCACGGTGGCATTCCAATATTATTTTTCCCTGGGCTCCCAGGCCGAGTATACGCGTGCCAGCGGGCCGGACGGCCTGAGAGCAGTCTACTTCAACCTGTTTGGCGATCCATGGTCAGCCGGCGCGGACGTGGCGCACATCCCGGCCAACCTGCAGCAGCCGGCGCTGGTCCTGCCCTTCCCGGTGGGCTATGCCTGGTCCTTCACCGGCGGCCCGCATTCCGCCTGGGGCGGGGCAGCGCTCCGGCCGTGGGCGGCGATCGATTTCGCCCCGCCGGTGCTGGGCTGCAACCTCTCGGATGTCCCGGTGGTGGCGATGGCAGACGGGGTCGTCGCCCGTTCGGAGGCCGGGGTGGTGATGGAGGACCTGGATGGGGATGGAAACGAGCGCACCGGCTGGAATATTCTCTACCTGCATATCGCCTCGGTTGGAGAAGCCCGGCTCGGCCAGCGGCTGAAAAGAGGTGACCCGCTGGGGTTCGCTTCCTGCGAGGGCGGCCAGGCCACAGGTACGCACGTTCATATTGCCCGCAAATACAATGGCGAGTGGATTCCGGTGGACAGCGCCATCCCCTTCAACCTGGAAGGCTGGATCGTCCACAGCGGCGGCGCGGTCTATCAAGGCAGCCTGAGGCGCGGGGAACAGATCGTTACTGCCAGCTCTTATTCGAATGCCGGCAGCTTGATTCGAGCAGGACAATAAAAAAACAAGAAGCAAAAAACAAAAACCTAAAACTACATCTTCAAAACCTTCAGCGCCTGCTCCAGATCTG
>JADGQB010000132.1 GCA_017882145.1 Anaerolineales bacterium | reverse complement strand
GTTTTTCTAGGGTCGAACGACCGGCCCGGATTGGCGGAGACGCTGGATCTGCTTGGGAATGCAACCCAAATTAATGGCGACCTGCTGCAGGGCACTACGTATTACCAGCGCGCAGTCGAGCTTTTTCGCGAATTGGACGATCGTCGCGGACTGGTCTCAAGCCTGGCGACGCTGGCATTGTGCGGGCCCAGCTACCTGCATGACCCGTCAGTTTCCCCTTTTAGCCTGGCGGAGGCGATAGCCAAGGGTGAAGAAGCACTCAAGATCGCACGTGAAACCGGCTGGCGCTCAGGCGAAGTTTTCGCACTATGGTGCTTGAGCATTTGCCTGGGCCCGCGCGGAGATTATCAACGCGCGCTGGAAATGGCCAGGTTGGCGCTGGAAATAAGTGAAGAGATCGAACATGACCAATGGAAGATCGCCGCGCACTGCGTTCTGGGCGCGCTGTATCTCGACCTGTTATCCCTGTCGCAAGCGCGCCAACAGCTCGAGCAGGCTTTAAGTCTGGCCCAGGCGATCGGTTCGTCGGTGTGGATTGGAACCGTTACGGGATATCTCGCCTCGGCTTGCGTTTCACAAAAAGATTTGAGGCGGGCGGGAACGCTGCTTGAGACGGTTCTCACAGCCGATACGCCCGCCCAAACGCAGATGCAACGCCTGTGCTGGTGTGCGCGCGCCGAATTGGAGCTGGCACAGGCCCGGCCAGAATCCGCGCTGGGTATCATCGAGCGCCTGATCGCCTCAGATCCAAACGTGACACCGGCCGCCGCCATACCCCGCTTGTGGAAATTGCGCGGCGAGGCTCTCAGCGCGCTCCAGCGGCTGGATGAAGCCGAAAGGGAACTGAAAACCGCACAAGCTGCCGCCTTGAAACAAGGCGCGCGCACATGGCTATGGCGTATTCACATCCTTCTGGGAAAGCTTTTTCAGACGCAAGCACGTCGTTCTGAAGCTGAGGCAGAGTTCAACACAGCCCGTGCCATCCTTACTGAATTGACTGGATCGATTCAGGACCAGAGGCTGCGCGAAAATTTTCTGGAACAGGCGCTGAAGATGCTGCCCGCGCAACGTCCGCTCTCTGCGCGCCAGGCGGAAAAGGAAGAGTTCGGCGGGCTGACCGGGCGTGAACGTGAAGTCGCCGCGCTGATCGCCCAGGGTCAGTCCAACCGTGAAATTGCCGGGACGCTGGTCGTCAGCGAGCGGACGGTCGAATCACACGTCACGAATATTCTCGCCAAAATGGGATTTAGCTCACGGGCACAGATTGCGGTCTGGGCCGCGGACAAAGGCCTGGGGAAACTACCCGAATAGTATTTAATGGTTCAAAGAGTGGTCACATGGCTGCATGTGACCACTCTTTTTATTTCCTGCGTGGCATCCGGCAGGCAAATATCCGTACTGCAGCGAAACATACCTGCGTGCTTTCCACGATGGCAGATCAAGTTAGTAGAGCTATATTGGGGACAACATAAGTTGGCAATGTAAGCCAACACATTCAAAAAGGAGATGAACCATGAACAAGGCAGAACTTAAAGGCTTCGGAAAGCCGGATGAAATTCGGGAATTCCCGAAGGGTCGCTTGGAGCTAATCAAAATTGGTGGTGCAACAGTCGGCCGGGCAATCTTTGAACCTGGCTGGAGATGGGCTACCTCGGTCCAGCCCCTGGCCAAAACGGCGAGTTGTGAAGCCCCGCATTTCCAGTATCACGTGTCAGGCGTACTGATGGTTCGAATGGACGACGGGACCGAGCTCGAGTGCCGGCCTGGCGATGTTTCCCTGCTTCCATCCGGGCATGATGCCTGGACAATAGGCAACGAGCCGGCGGTTGTCGTCGATTTCCAAGGCATGCTTGATTACGCCAAGGCGATTTAGTTCAAAGGGCCGCAGTCAGCCGACCAACCTTAGCTTTAAAAGCACTGGCGGGACCATTGGTATCATCCCGCCAGTGTTCCAGATCGGAGGAAGTATGTCACCGCTCAAATATCATTCCGGACAACTCGCAATTCAAACCGAAGCCAGCACCTTGCTGGTCGCCGAACAACTTGCACGCTGGGTTGGCCCCGTGGGAGAGTTCGCAAGTGGCGCCGACCTGATCCTGCTCGCGGCAGCCGAAACAGATAGTACACTCAGTTTCAGGGTGCTCTCCGGCGCGCCGCCGCTGGTAGAACCGCTGAAGGGGCCCAATGGGCTGCGCCTGCGCTTTCCATACGACCTCATAGCGCCGCCAGCCGCTCCAGCCTTCTACGGTGGGCTCGTTATCAGCCTTGCAAATGCGCGCCGGGCACGCATTAACGGTAAGCTGGTTCGAGGCAACGACAGCGCAGAGTTGGAGCCTACGGAAACTTTTACACTTTGCAAAAAATACATTGCTCCCAGCCTCGCGCTGGAGGACCAGCCGCATTCGGGTCCGGTAGCGCGTGAACCGATTACGCTTGGCGATGCATGGCTGAGTGACTTGCTGGAAAAAGCCGAGACTGCATTCTTTGCCAGTATCAGCCCGGATGGCAAGCCGGATGTTGCCCATCGCGGCGGGCCGCCCGGATTTCTCCAACTCGAGGCGGCGAGAAAGTCCCTTACCTGGAATGAGTACGTCGGGGATGGCGTCTTCAAGAGCGCCGGCAACCTGCGCGCGACGAATATTATGACGCTGCTGGTGCCGGATTTCAACACAGGCGACGGTGTCGAACTAATCGGGCGCGGAGAATACAAGAATCTGCGGACAGACCGCAAACAACGTCTCGATCCCCTGGTGCAACACCGCGAGGATTTCCCGGTCCAGGGCGTCATCACTTGCAAGGTGGAACGAGTTGTGCGACTGCATGGGCTGCTGCATCCGCGTCAACGACTCGAACAGGCGCTCAAGATCACATCCCGCTCGACACCCTGGCAACAGGCCCCTCAGTAATTATTTTCCAGAGGATTTCTGGAAAGCAAAGCGTGCAGGATGACTCTCTCGCACCCAAATCTTGCGAGTTACTGAAGAGCTCAGTGAACCAGGAGATTTGAAGATACCTGAAGAGGATGGCTCAGATGCTATTCGGTACTGGTGACCTTGCTGCCCCAGGTGAATTGACCGGGAACGTGGTGGTGAATATTCGCCAGGGCAACCGAAAGTACCTGGGCCGGCAGGATCTCGAGCATGGGCAGGGCCGCAAGCGGGGCGGCAGAAAGGTGGAAGACATCCCGGCCCGGTACGGTCTCGACCAGGGCAGCCAGACCGCCGACTTTTTGGATGTCGGCCAGCAGGTTGCGGTTGAGCGCCCGCGTGGGGTCGAGGCCTTCGTAGACCAACACGAAGGTGCGGGCGGAGGCCATGTTCAGGGGACCATGCCGGTAGGCGGCCGAGCTCATGCCTTCGGCCGGGAAATGGGCGGCTTCCTTGATGATCAAGCCGCCGGTGCCGGCCGCCGCCAGCGAGGCGCCGCGCCCCGCCAGGACCAGGTATTGAACGCCCTGCAGGCGCTGCTCCAGGTCTTCCAGGTATTCCGAAAAGCCGGAAAGATAGGCAGCCACCGCCTCGGGCACAGGCTCGAGTCCGGAGAGCGCCGCAGCCGGATCGCAGCCGGTCAGGGCAGCTTCCAGGATGACGTGGGCAGCCAGGGCGGTAACATAGGTCTTGCAGGAAACCGCATTTTCGAAGCCGGCCTGTGTGAGCAGAAGCGCTGCGGCACGCGCAGCCAGCGGGCTGCCGGAGGTGTTTGTGACCCCGATCAGGGCGGCCTGCGCAGGCAGGCGATCCAGCAAATTCAGGATCTCGGCGCTGGCCCCGGATTGGGAGACTGCAACAACCAGTGAGTCCCGGGTAAGCAGGGCAGGTGCGTGATGCACCAGCTCGGAAGTTTCGAGCATGAAAGCCGGAAGCCCCTGCCGGAGCAGCGCCAGATAAAGCGGGTGCAGGGCGTGGAAGGAAGAGCCCATGCCGGTCAGGATAACCCGGCGCAGCTTCCCGGAGCGCAGTTGAGCCGCGCAGCCGGAAAATGGAGCAAAATCCATTCCGGCGAAGGCCGTGAGCGTGTCCTGCAAGGCCTGCGGTTGGTGAAGGATGTCGTTAATGTACGGAACTTCGAATAATGGATCAGTCATTGAATTGAGAGCCTTTTATCCAGACCTGGGCGGCGCCGGCCAGCGCAGCATTCGGGCCGAGTTGAGCGGGGACCAGGGCTGTTTTTTCGAAGGGGACCAGGCCGCAGTTTTCGCGCAGGGTAAGCTGGATCCTTTCCCAAAATAGATGGCGGCTGCGCATCACGCCTCCGCCCAGGGCGATGACGTCCGGGACGAAAAGGTTGATCAAATTGGCAAAGCCCAGGCCGAGGTACCAGCCTTCCAGCTCTACGGCACGCCGGGCAGACGGATCGCCGGCTTCAGCCGCCTGGCAGACTTCCAGGGCGCTGGAGCGCCGGCCGTGCTCCGCCAGCGCGGGACCGGAGGCCAGGGTTTCCCAGCAGCCGTGCGCACCGCAAAAACAATGCGGGCCGGAAGGGTCGATGACGTGGTGGCCGATCTCGGGGTGGGAACCGTCGACGCCGCGATAAAGGCGGCCATCGAAAACCAGGCCGCCCCCGATGCCGGTGCTGACGGTAACGTAAATAAAGCGTTTTGCATCCCGGCCGGCGCCCCAGGCCAATTCGCCCAGCGCGGCGGCGTCCGCATCGTTTTCGAGGAAAGCCGTTACCACAAATTCATTCTGGAGCTCGCTCGTCAGGCGGCAGCCCTGCCAGCCGGGCAGGAACTGGATGCGTCCAAGCGTGCCGGTGAGCGGATCGACCGGCCCGGTGCAGCCCACGCCGATGCCTTCCAGTTCACCGCCGGCTTCATCGGCAGTTTCATGGAGCATCGAAAAGATGAGCGCCAGGCCGCGCTCAACCGGAAGTTCCGACCCGCTTGGGCGCTCACGGCGCGCCAGGATCCTGCCAGAGCGGTCGAGCATGCCCACCGCGATTTTCGTACCGCCGATATCGACTGCGCCGATCATTCTTTCAACGCTCCGGCAGTCATGCCTTCGATGAACTGGCGCTGCATGAACAGGAATACGATGATCATCGGCAGGGCTGTCAAAACCGTGCCCGCCATGATCTGGGCCTCGTTGGAGGTGTTCTTCATTTGAAGTTGGGCCAGCCCGACCGGCAGGGTGAATAATTTCTCACTGTTGAGCACAATGCGCGGCCAGAGGAAATCATTCCAGCGGTCCATGAAGGTCAGGATGACCAGGGTGGCGATCCCGGGAATTGCCAGGGGCAGCGCAATCTTGTGAAAAACCTGGAATTCAGTGCAGCCGTCGATACGGCCCGAGTCCAGCAGTTCGCCCGGGATGGACATCATGAACTGGCGCATCATAAAGATGCCGAAGACACTGGTCAGGTTGGGAACGATCAAAGCCAGGTAGGTATCCGTCCAGTGCAGGGAGTTCATGATGCGGTACACGGGGATCAGGTTGACCTGGGAAGGCACCATCAGGACGATCAGGAACAGGAAGAAGATCTTGTCCCGGCCCGGGAATTTCAACTTGGCAAAGGCGTAGGCCGCCAGGGTGTCAAAGAAAACATGCCCGAGCGTGGTGGCGACCGCCACGAAGACGCTGTTGGCGAAATAGTTCAGGAATGGAATGCGGGTGAGGATGTTGATATAACTTTCCAGTGAAAAAGGCGCCGGCCACCACTGCGGCGGGCTGGCAAAGACGAATCGCTCAAGTTTCAGCGAGGTACCGACCGACCAATAGAATGGTATGATCATCAACAGGGAACTAACAACCAGCAGCAGGTAGAGCAGGCCGCGGTTGAAATATTTTTTGGGGGATGTGCGCCGGGTTAGCATGGGGTGGCCTCCTAATTCTTCTCGGTGAAAAAGCGCCACTGGATAAACGAGAATATCACCAGGATGGCGAACAGGACGTAAGCGATGGCCGAGGCATAGCCCAGGCGCAGGTCCATGAACTTGGTGAACAGGTAATGCACGATGGTGGAGGTGCTGTAGACCGGGCCGCCGCGCGTCATTACATAAACCTGGTCAAAGACCTGGTAACTGCCGATAATGCCGTAAATGTAAACGAACACGATGACATGCCGCAAGGAAGGCAGGGTGATATACCAGAACCTCTGGGATGGATTGGCGCCGTCCATCATGGCGGCTTCGTAAAGCTCGCGCGGGATGGACTGCATGGCGGCCAGGAAAATCACCGTTTCAAAGCCGAAGCCCTGCCAAACGCTGGCGAGGGCGACCGATACAAGCGCCACGCGCGGATCGGAAAGCCAGCCAACCTTGGTAAACCCCAGCCCGGTGACCAGGCTGTTAAGCAGGCCATTCTGGTTGTAAAGCATGACCCAGATGGTGGAAACAACCACCAGCGAGGTCATGACCGGCAGGTAATAGGCGGTGCGGAAGACAGACTGGAAGCGAACCTTCTGGTTGAGCAGCAGGGCGGTCAGCATGCCGAGGCTGGGACCGATGCCCATGCCCATCAATACGAACAGGGTCGTATTGAGGAGCGTCTTGATGAAAATCGGGTCGGCGGTAAAAAGCTGGATGTAGTTTTTCAGACCCACGAAGGTGGCGGCCTGGATGCCGCTGAAATCGTTCAGACTCCACCAAAAAGAAGCGATCATCGGGATGAACAGGAACACAATGATGGAGAGCACCGGCACAGCAATGAACAGATAAGGCATGGAATATCTGCGCACGAAGCGCCGGACGCGATCGGGATAGGGGGCAACGGTCATAAGGTTCCCTGCCATTCTCCGGTTTTGAACTCCGGGAATTTACAATTGCCTGGCGCTCTTTTCTAATAGTGTGTCATTGCGAGGAGCCGTTCTTTGGCGACGAAGCAATCCCATTGCTTGCGGGAGATTGCTTCGAGCCGGGAGTACACCGGCCCTCGCAATGACATGTCAGGCAAAAAGAGCGCACAGGCTTAGCTCAATCTATTTTGAGAGGGCAGTGGTGCTGGTCTGGGCGGCTTCGTCGAGGGCATCCTTGACGGATTTCTGTCCGAGGGCGATCTGCTGCATTCCGTTGGTGAAAGCGGCATCGATATCGGTCCACTGGCGTACATACGGGAAGTGGTGGGCAGTCTTCATCGTATCCAGGAAGACCGCAAAGGCTTTTTCGCCACCGAAGTAGGGGTCGGCCACATTAACTTCCGGGCTTTGCAGGGCGGCGGTCAGGGCGGGCGCGGCGCCGGCCAGTTTATATACGCCGATTTCATTCTCGACCTGCATGGCATATTGGATGAACTTCCAGGCAGCCGCACTGTTCTTGGAGGCGGCGGGGATCATCAAACCAGTCCCGCCCAGGTAGGAGCCGGGCTGTTTGCCATAGGGATGCGGGGCTACTTTCCATTGTCCGGCCATCTCAGGCGCGGCGCTCTTCAGGATGCCCATGTAATAGGGGCCATCCGAGAACATGGCAATGCGGCCATCCTTGACACCCTGGATGCGTTCGCCCTGGTCGGTGGTCCAGTTGATGGCCACGCCGGCTTTCAACAGGCTCTCGTAGGCTTCGATGCCCTGCACGGCTTCGGGTGAGTTGAAGGTTACGGTCTTGTTGTCGGCGCTCATCAGGGAACCGCCGCTTTCGTAGATCCACTGCGAACCGTGGAAGGTGTCGGCGTCGAACTCATAGAGGTATTTGTCGCCTTCATGCAACTGCTTGGCGACCGCCAGGAGTTCATCCCAGGTGGTTGGAACCTGCAGGCCTTTTTGCTGGAACAGGTCAGCCCGGTAATACAGGGCATAGGTATCGAAGTCATACAGGGCTGCCACGATCTTGCTGTCATAGGTGATGGCTTCCAGGGCGCCGGGGGTGTAGGCATCCGCCCAGTTCACGCCATTGAGCTTGCCACCCGAGAGGGCTTTCAGGTCAGTGTAAGCGCCCAGGGCAGCCAGCTTGGGGAGCCAAGTCATATCGATGGTGACCACGTCCGGAGGCGTCCCGCCGGTCAGCACCACGTTGAGCTTCTCATTAGTGGTGTCCCAGTCCAGGGCCTGGTAGTCGATGGTGATGTTCGGGTTGGCCGCCATGAACGGGGCTACCAGGGGTTTGAGGGGGGTGGCTTCGCCGTAGTAATCCCAGACCGTGATGGTGACCTTCTGGTTGCTGGCGGCCTGGCCTCCGCATGCTGTCAGAGCCAACAGCAGGGCAAGGCCAAGGAACATGATGGAACGAAATGTCTTTTGCATATGCTTCTCCTTCTGTATTCTAGTGGCAAATGGGTTCGATCACAATTTCCATTCCACGACCGCGCCGTCATAAGCAGGGATATCCATCCGCCAGGCACGGCCCTGGAGCGATAAGAGTTGCTTTCCTTGACTTGTAATCCGCTTCACCTCCTTCAGAGCCAGATTCGAGACGACAGTCACTTGCTTGCGTTCAGATTGGTGGTTGGCCAGGACGGCATAACCGCGCTGACCGGCTGACAGCCCGGCGACTTCCACACCGGGAACATCCGTTGAAAACATCGGCTTGACTCCAGCCCATTCGGCCAGAGCGCGGTAGAGCAGGTGCGTGCCTTCGGGGCCATCGAAAGCAGCCGGACAGACGGCGAGATAGGTTTCAAGCGGATAGGCACTTAAAAGGGTTTTGCCCCGTCCAAACGTATTCGTCACCAGGGCAGGGCGTCCTGATCCGTCCACTGCGATCACCGTTCCGGAAGCCATGTCCAGGGTGGCGGGCCAGTGCTTGCCGTTGGAAGGATCGGCCTGGAAGCGGAATTCGGTACCGATGAGGAGACTGCCAAAGGGCTTGACTAGTTTCAAGACGACCTCTTCAGCCGGGGCATGGTCGGAAAGAGAGGCCCCGAACAGCTCAGCCATGCCGGGGATGGCGGCATCCGCGCACAAGGAGGCATACAGCGTACCGCCCTGGTCGACATAGGCACGGACAAGCTCCCAAAAAGTGGTGTGGATGTGGACGAGGTTACGCTCTGTGCTGGTCAAGGGAGAAGGCAGCAGCAAGAGCGGATGGGACTGCCAGGTAGTGTATTCACGCGGCATATCCACCTTCCAGCCAGCACGGCGTGCCAGGATGAAGGTGCTGAGCAGCGAACGCGTCAGCCACAGGTTGGCCTCCCCGCTCTCGAAGGTATCCTGTGTGGAGCTGTACGGCAGGGTAGCGGGACCGGAAAGGCCGGCACGCGACATATCGCCCTGCGGCTTGGCCCATTCGTGCGGGACGACCAGCGCAGCCTCGCCGGAAGCCGGTTGCAGCCCGGTCAAATCCAGTTGGCCGAGCAGGCGGCTGAATTCACGCAGCACCTGGCCGCGCGGTCGGTCCTGGCGGTCCCAGGTGGTCAGGCCAAACTGGGTCTCGTGGGGGGCGAGCAGGTAAGGGGCGCGCCGGAAAAGTTCAGGAGCGGCGTCGGTGTAGCACCAGGGCAGGAAGCCGCAAGCCCCGGCAGCCAGCCCGGAGTAGAGAGTCAGGCGGTCGAAGGCGGCAATGCGTTCGGGGTCATACTGGGCCGAGGAGGCCCCGAACTCGTGGATCATGACCGGGCGCCCGGCGCCCAGCGAAAGGGTTGTCTCGAAGGCGCCGGCATACGTGCCGCGCTCGGAGAGCATCGGATCGGGGAATAGACCGGGAGTGTAGATCGAGTACGGGTGCACGGAGAAGAAGTCCACCTCGGCAGCCAGGTTATCCGGGCGGAAGGGGCCGTGGCTGACGTCTTCCATGCTGGTGCCCACGCATAACAGGTGAGCAGGATCGTAGCGGCGCAGCGCTCCGGCAACCAGGCGGGTCCAGTTGATCGCCATGGCATCCGTGGTCTGGTTGCCGACGATCCAGAAAGGCGGCTCATCCGTCAGGTCCCAGGCCAGGAGGGCGGGTTCGTCCCGATAGCGGCGGGCGAATTCTGCGGCGTGGTTGGTCTGCAGGCGCAACAGCTCCGGGTCGGCATGCGGGTGGCGGCCCTGGCGCCAGGGCAGATCCCAGAAAGCCTCGCCGACCTCACCCCCAATGAACAGAGCCGGGTGCAGGTAAATTCCATATTGGTGCGCCAGGCGGATGAAGACATCCAGTTGACGGAAAGCTTCGGGGTTATAGTCGCCCGGGCGGGGCTCGAACCAGGCCCAGAACAGGTCAAAGCGCACAGTATTAAAGCCCAGGTCAGCCATCTTGGCGAAATCCGCTTCCAGGTCGGCTGCGTCCCACTCCACCGGCCAACCCAGGCCGGTTTTGGCGGGCACCCAGTGGGCGCCGATGGGCAGGAAAGGTTGTCCATTCCTGACGAAATAATTGCCGCGCATGGAAACAGGGGGAAGGGTCATGGAAGCTCCACTTGAATATCGAAACCGATCTCAAACAACCGCTGCCAGGGCAGGTGAATGTTGCTGATGTGGACATCTTTGACCAGGCCGGCCTGGACGAAACAGTCGCGCAGTTGCCCGGCCGCGGCGGAAAGGCGAACCTTCAAACGCTGCTCGACCTGCCCCAGTTTGTCCGCTGGAATGCGTTCCATGCTGGGAGCCAGTCCGATGGCGGGCAGATCATCGTACAGGAGCTGAGTCCGCTCGACGGCCTGGTAGAAATAATCGTCGAGATAGCGCCGGAACAGGAATGCCAGGTGGGCGGCAACTCGT
>JADGQB010000398.1 GCA_017882145.1 Anaerolineales bacterium | reverse complement strand
GTTGGTCTCCCCGGCTGTCAGGCCGCCGATCAGATGCCGGGCAAGGACATCCGGTGCGAGGCCCCACAGGAAGGTGCGGATCTCATCCACGAGCGCCCAGCCGACCGTGTACTCGGTGGCAACCTGCTCGATGACCAGGCGCCGGGCAGCCTCACTGGAGGCCAGGGTCTCGCCGAGCAAATCCAGGACATAAAGGACCTCTATGCCACGCGAGCGCATAACCTGCGTGAATTGGTCATGCTCCCACTCGGCCCGCTCCACCCAGAGCACATCGTCAAAAAGCAGTTCATCGTGGTTGGAAGGGGTGAGCCGTTTCAGGCTCAAATCTGGTTTGTGAACGATTACTTTGCGAAGCTTGCCGACTTCCGAGTGAACGCCAAAGGTGGTCATTTTTTAAGCCTTTTTCTCTGCCAATCAGGGAAAGCAAACCGTTATTGAAAAACGAGGGAATATCCGTGTGCTTCGCTATATTCTACTCTTTTATAGGGAAGGAAGAAAAACCGATAGGAGGAGCCTTTTGGGGAAGCTCGGGCAACATTTTATCTTCCTTCAGCTGCCTGCCCTTCTGAAATAGGTCAGTCCCTTTGACAGATGGAGCTCAACTCCTAAATAGAATTGTCTCATAAAAAGCAAAGACAGCTCATTCGGAGAAATTTTTACCATGAAAATCCAAAGTGTCATTTTGGATTTTCATGGTGTTTTTGATTCATTTGTAAAAAAAATAATAGTCTTCACCCCTCTTTGGTTGGGGAAAGTATAATAGGAATGCTGGGTGAGCCATTATCCCTGATTTTCCCAACGAGCGAATTATCATCGAGACAAAACGTGCCGGTTTCCATCCTTTCCACCAAGCTTTATGTTCCACATCCACAGCCAAATTGTGTCTTGCGCCCGCACCTGACTGCCAGACTATTGGCGGGCATCGAGCGCCCGAACACATGGGCGCTGGTCTCGGGGCCGGCAGGATTTGGAAAAACCACGCTGCTGAGCGAGTTCATTGAACAATACCGGCAGCCGGTGGCCTGGTTGGCATTGGACGGGGCCGATAACGATCCGATCCGGTTCTGGACCCATTTCATTGCCGCCTGCCAATCCCTGGAGGCAGGGGTTGGGGAGGCCGCCCTGGGGCTTTTCCGCTCGACGCAGCCGGCGCCGGAAGACGCAGTACCGACGATCCTGATCAATGACCTGGCGGGGAGAGAGCACAAGCTTATCCTGGTGCTGGACGATTATCACGTCATCCAGAATCCAGCCATCCACTCGGCAGTTTCCTTCCTGCTTGATCACATCCCAGACAACCTTCATATCATCTTTTCCACGCGTGTTGATCCTCCCTGGCCTCTGGCCCGTTTCCGAGCGCGCGGGCAGCTGATCGAGATACGCGCCGCCGATCTGCGCTTTACGGAGGCAGAAGCCGCGGATTTCCTCAGCCGGACGATGGAGCTGAACCTGTCCCGAATGGAAATTGCATCCATCTCAACCCGCACAGAAGGCTGGATTGCCGGGCTGCTCCTGGCAGCGCTTTCGATGCGCGAACGCAAGGATATCGCCGGTTTCATCAAGGCATTTACCGGCAGCCATGCATATGTAGCCGATTACCTGGTGGAGGAAGTTCTGCAGCACCAGTCGGAGGAAATACAGGCATTCCTGCTTCGGACCTCGATCCTGGAGCGGCTGAACGCAAGCTTGTGTGAAGCAGTCACTGGATTTCAGAACAGCCAGGCCGCGCTGACAACACTATACCGGGCAAACATCTTCGTTATTCCTCTAGATGACGAAGGACTTTGGTTCCGCTATCACCATCTGTTTGCAGATTTGCTCCAGGCGCGCCTCCGGCAGTCTCTGCCAGCAGATGCAATTACAACCCTACACTCGCGCGCCAGCCAATGGTATGAGCGGAATGGTTTTGTAATCGAAGCTGTGAACCATGCGCTGGCTGCGCAGGATTTCGAAGCCGCGGCAGACCTGATTGAGAAGAACGCCTCGGAGATCATGATCCATGGCGAATTGACCACACTCCTGCAATGGATTGCGGCGTTGCCTGTTGACGTGTCCCGTCGTCACCCGCAAATCATCATTTCAAAAGCCTGGTCGTTGACTTTGGCCGGGGCCCAGCCTCAAGTCGAATTGTTGTTACACGAGATTGAAGCCCAAATCGAGTTTAGCAACGACACTCCGGAGGTGCGTGAATTGCGGGGCAACGTGTCTGCCATCCGCGGCTACTTTGCAATGTTGGCCGGAGATTATGCCCGAGCCCTTGCGTTGACCGAACTTGCTGAGACTCTCTTGCCAGGGAGCAGCGTGCAGGCGCGCAGCATCCTGCCCTACACACTCGGTGCAGCTTATCGCGGCCAGGGCGAGTACGAAAAGGCGGGCGTGGCATTTGCTCACCTGGCCCGGATTGGTGAAGTTTCCAATGAACTCATGGTCTGGGCAACCGGCGAAACGGAAGTCGTCAACACACGCCATGCGCAGGGACGTTTACGCGAAGCCAGCGAAACAGCTCGCCAGGCACTGCGGAGGATGGCGGATAAGGGGGCGCTGCCGTTTGGCTCGCTTGCCAAGTTGGAGGTCGCACTGTGCGACGTGCTGCGCGAACAAAATGAACTTGACGAAGCCCACCAGCGAGTGACGGGCGTGATTAAACGTATGAAAGCGTGGGATATGCCGACCGATCGCTTGTTTGCCTACCTGACCTTAACCCGCGTCCAGGAGGCACAGGGCGATTTTACTGGCGCCTTCGAGACCCTAAACATTGCCAAAGGCCTCAGATCAGCGCATCCTGTTCTTATGGCCCTGGCACGCTCGGTGGATATTTATGAAATCCGGTTATTGATGGCAACCCACGATATCTCGACGGCTGCTCGCTTGATGGATGATCTTCAACCCGGCACGAGTCAAATGGTGAATATCCGTGAGCAAGAGTTGATCATGCTTGCGCGTGTGCGTCTGGCCCAGGGGAGAAACGACGAGGTAGAAGCAATCTTGGCCCCGCTCTCCAGCGACGCCGAGGCGGGTGGGCGAAGGGCCACATTGCTGGAAAGCCTCGCTCTGCAAGCTCGCGTCCTGGATGCACAAGGCGATCGGGAGGCGGCTGTGGCAATTTTGATAAAGGCCCTGGCCCTGGCCGAACCGGAAGGATTCGTGCGCATCTTTGTAGAGGAGGGGGAAGGGATGCAATCCCTGCTGGCTGCAGCTGCGCGTCAACTGGAATCAGCTATCGACCCAACTCTGATCTCTTTGAAGGTCTACGTTGCCAAACTTCTCGAGGCTTTCCCTTCGAACCAAAAGGCGGGCACGGTTTCCCATCCTCAAGCCAAGCCGGCTGACCTGGTCGAGATGTTGACCTCACGAGAATTGGAAGTGCTGC
>JADGQB010000397.1 GCA_017882145.1 Anaerolineales bacterium | reverse complement strand
CGTCAAGGCGGCAATTGAGAAGGTGGCCGTAACGCAAGCGGATGGGACGGTTTACATCCCTCGCCAGGCACTACGCGATGCCATGGCCGCCACCAAGGATTACAAAGGCCTGACTGGCGTCCTGACCTGCAGCGCCGACGGCGACTGCGCCAACCCGATCATCGGCGTGTACCAGTACCATACTGGTAAATATCCGCCGACCCTGATCTGGCCAACGAAATACGTCAAATAGAGATTCATATCGGTTTACAAGGAGGGGCGAGCCTCTGCTCGCCCCTCATCATAAAGAACACTCCCATTTGAGAAGAGGAGTACACGATGCTAAGAACCTGGCGTCAGCGCATCACGCTTACAGATATCTTCATCTGGTTGATCGGTTTATCCATTGGAGTGTTAGTCATCTGGGGGACGATCAGTACTTTGAGACAAGGCCAATACCCGGGCAGTGTTTGGCTCGACCTTACGATCAAGGGATTGGCACTTGGGGGCGTCTATGCCCTCATCGCCATGGGCTATACCATGGTTTACGGTATTCTAAAAATGATCAACTTCGCTCACAGCGAAGTATTCATGGCCGGACCCTTCACGGCGGTTTTTGTAGCCATCGGGTTGTCCAAATCCGGTTTTCTTGACAGGCAGCCTGTGATCGGAATGACCCTCATCCTGGTGGTCTCCGCCGGGGTCTCGACCTTGATCGCGATCCTGCTGGAAAGAATTTGTTACCGACCTCTACGGACTGCGCCCCGCCTGGTTCCGCTCATCACCGCCATCGGGGCTTCTTTTTTTCTCCAATATACATTCCGCGGCCTGTACGGCTCCGGCACATATGGGTATCCTGCCATAAAAGCCCTTTCTCAATCCTGGCTGGTTGGTGGGATCCATATCTATGCTACACAGGTCGTTGTAATTATTGGCGCCATCCTGATGATGCTGATCCTCTATGGTATTGTACAATGGACCAAGATCGGCAAAGCCATGCGCGCCGTTTCCGAGGATAAGGAGGCGGCTGAGTTGATGGGCATTGATGTCGATCGCATCATCGTTTTTACATTCGGCCTGGGCGGCGCTTCAGCCGGTGCAGCTGGTGTCCTCTACACGCTCCTGTTCCCTGTAGTTACCTTTTACATGGGCTTCTTCCCCGGGATCAAGGCCTTTACGGCAGCCGTTTTGGGCGGCATCGGGAACGTACCCGGTGCTTTTCTCGGGTCCATCATCCTGGGTTTGCTTGAATCGGTTGGACCTAACCTGTTCCTGACCGGGTTGGGTATTCCCTCCCCTTCCCAGCTAAAAGATGCCATCGCTTTCATCGTGCTGGTGCTCATTCTGATCTTCCGTCCGACCGGCATCCTGGGCGAGCGGATCTCCAGAGACAAGGCCTAAGGAGGATGATATGAAGAACAAATCTCCGTATTGGGTCAAGACGATTCAGAATGGGTTGATCGGGGGATTCATATCCCTGCTCTTGAGCGTTGTGGGGCTGGTCGTGGCTTTTGGTACCACGTATGTGGTCAGCGGCGTGCTCACGATGGCATTGATTTTAATCCTGTCTCCGATGCTCTTTGAAGCCATCCTTTCCGTGCGACAGGCACCCTCCAAAGAACCTGTGAAGCTCCTTCTGACCGGCGGGTTAGCTGGCCTGGTTGGAGGTGTAGTGCTGGCCGCATTTGTCCTGATCGGACAAGTTGTTGCCCTGCGTTCGGTCTTGATCAATGTTTCGCCTGACCTGATCGCGCTGATCACATTCCATCTCCCTGTTGTCACCGGGGTAATTGTCTTATTGGTGGCCTGCCTGGTAGCTGGTCTGATCGGTGCAGTAGTAATCATCCTTCCGCAACGAATTCGGGCGGCCTTGACCCAGGCTGTCGTGGTCGTTGTTTTGGTCGGTTTATTCCGTGACCTGATCGTTACGGTCATTCTGCATTGGGGCTTTGTGCAGTATGCATTCATGTGGCTGTTCGCATCCAGTGGTCTGGGGATTATCGGTGCGTTGGTCATATTTGTGCTGGTAGGTGGATATGCCTACTGGAACCAGGGACGGGATCGTAAGGCAATTGAAGCCAGGAGAACTCCACGCCAGAAGCGGGCAATCCGCTGGGGCACTCTGGGTTTTCTGGCGCTTTTCACGCTGCTTCTGCCGGTCATCCTCGGCAGCTATTTCAGTGAGGTCCTGGACAACGTGGGCATTTATATCCTGATGGGGTTGGGGCTGAACATCGTGGTCGGGTTTGCCGGGCTGCTCGACCTGGGTTATGTTGCCTTCTATGCCATCGGCGCTTACACCCTCGGCATCCTGACCACCTCCGAAGCGGTCGGACTCCTGCACATCAGCTTCTGGCTGGCAACCCCGGTTGCCCTGGTGGTCGCAGTCGCAGCCGGGGTGATCCTGGGCCTGCCGATCCTGCGCCTGCGCGGGGATTACCTGGCAATCGTCACCCTCGGTTTTGGAGAGATCATCCGCATCGTGGTGCTCTCAGACTGGCTGAAACCCCTGCTGGGAGGCTCGCAAGGCATCCAGCGCATTGGAAAACCAATCCTTGGAAGTTTGGTTCTGGCAAATCAACAACAACTTTATTACTTGATATTGGTTGGCATCCTCCTGGCAGGCTTTGTTGCCATCCGGTTGAAGGATTCCCATCTCGGCCGTTCCTGGATGGCCCTGCGTGAGGATGAGGATGTTGCTGAAGCCATGGGGATCAACAAGGTCGCGACCAAGTTGCTGGCCTTTGGGATGGGCGCACTCTTTTCCGGCCTGGGCGGGGCCTTGTTTGCCACCAAGGTCGGCTCGGTCTATCCGCAAAGCTTCAGCTTCATCGTTTCGATCAACATCCTTTCGTTGATCATCATCGGCGGCCTGGGCAGCATCCCGGGTGTCTTCATCGGCGGGTTGGTCCTGGTTGGATTACCTTCACTGCTGAGCCAATTTGCGGATTTCCAACCCTTGATCTACGGTGCCGTATTGGTGATCATGATGTTGAGGAAACCGGAGGGCCTGGCACCCGAAGCGCGCCGCAAGCTCGAATTGCACGAAGTAGTGGCGGATATCGGCGTACCGGTCGAAACCCCGCCTGTAACAGAGAATCCAGGGACCTAAGAGGAGACTGAGATGGCGATACTCGTTTCAAACAAGGTAACCAAGCGTTTCGGCGGCCTGGAGGCTGTCAGCAAGGTTGACCTGGAAATAAAAGAACACGCAATCTACAGCATCATTGGCCCCAACGGCGCCGGCAAGACCACATTCTTCAACTGTGTCACCGGTTTTTACACCCCCGAGGAAGGCGAGGTCATTTTCAAAGACAGGAATATCACCGGCCTGTCCCCGGACCGGGTCACCCGTTTGGGAATTTCCCGCACCTACCAGAATATCCGCTTGTT
>JADGQB010000005.1 GCA_017882145.1 Anaerolineales bacterium | reverse complement strand
CTCTTGCAAAAGTTAGAAGGTATATCGCATGAAGGGCTTTTATCCGCTAATACCACTGGGTGGCACACGTCCACACTAATCTTCACTAATCATCAGAAAAATTCGTGCAGATTGGCAGAGATTAGTGGATTAAATCTGATTCGAAGTACTTATGCAAGAGTTCTATTGTTTGTTGGTCATGCTTCCACTCGCAAATAAGGGATCACCTGCGGTCCTTCAGGAATTACGCAGATGCGCGCCTCGGAGCCATATTTCTCGAGCAATTGCGAGACGGTTTGCTCCAGATTTCGGCAGGGGCTGAAAAGCGCCCGTTCGATCTGCTCATCGGTCAGCCCGTCGCTGTAAACATACACATCGGCTCGACGTTGAATCTGAGCCTGGATCTGCACCTGCCACTGATCCTGGGAACAGAAGCCTGGCTTTGAGATCATATCGATCACCCCTTGCGGTGAACCTGCCTCAGCCAGCAAAGCTGCATAGCGCCCATGATTGGGCAAACCATCCTCGCAAGCCGCGGCGATAAGAATACTTCCGCCCTGCCGGACGATCTGGTTGGCGGCGCTCATGCCTTTGACCGATTGGTACAGGTTCTGGTCAAGGGGATAGCCACTATTGGTGGTGATCACGATATCGTAGGGCTCATCCACCGGACACATGGCATTTTCTTTCACAAAGGCATACCCCTGCCTGCAGGCAGAAAGCATGTCGCCGGCAAAAATGCCTGTGATCTCACGACTGACGTTGAGGGACACGTTCAACAAGAAAGTGGGATGGGTACGCAAAGCGACCTCGCACATTTCCTCCCAGATGGGATTCCCCGCGATGACACCCCAGGTGGCCTTGGGATGGGCGATCATCTCAATCCCGTGATTGGTAAATACACTCTCCGCCCCTGCAAGCGAGGGGATGACCGCTTTGGGTCCACCACTGAAGCCGGCAAAAAAATGTGGCTCGATGAAGCCGGTCAGGATGCGCACATCCGCCTCAAGATAATTACGGTTGATGCGCACCGGATGTCCCAACGAGGTTTCACCCAGGGAGACAAGGTTGGCTTCATCGTTGCAGTCGTGTTGGAGGCAGCGGTATCCGTCCACGATTCGATCGCCAAGCATGGCGCGCAACTCGGCTTCGGTTTCCAGACGGTGTGTGCCCAGACCATTGATCAAGGTGATATTTTCCCGGGCAATTCCCGTCCTATCCAATTCGTCCAGCAGCACCGGCAGGATCCGGTCATTAGGCGTAGCACGCGTGATGTCGGTGTGGACCACAACGACCTTATCGCCAGACTTGACAAGTTGCGCCAGCGGAGCCGATCCAATTGGAGCGCACAAAGCATCCTTCAGTGCCTCAGTCTCATCCGGCAAGCCAGGCACGAAGCGCGGAGTCAATACATCCACCGTTTCGGGTAATGTTACGTTCAGGCCATTACGGCCATAAGCCAGTCTGATATCCATCGCTTTTAAAAGGGACTCAAATTCCCAAGGACAACGATCACTATGCACACGCGTCTTGCATTTTTGTCACTCACGCCATCAATCTCGGCAAGGTATCCTTCATCAGTGGCCACAATTGTTTGTATTGCTCAAAACGACCTGCATAAAGTTCGTGCATTTTCTGGTCTGGCTCATAAGTTCGATCCAGCTTGACCATCACTTCAACACCAGCCTCCAGAGAAGGAAAAACGCCACAGCCAGAGCCGGCGAGGATGGCCGCGCCCAGAATGCCGGATTCGCTGACGGTCGGACGCACGAACGGTCGACCCAGAATATCCGCCGACATTTGCAGCCAAACATCCGATTTGCTGCCGCCACCTACGGCACAATAGTCGGCAATCTCGATGCCCACCTGCGGCAGTGTCTCAATGCACTCGCGCAAATAAAACGTGATGCCCTCGATCAGCCCCTTGAGAATATCGCCGCGTGTAGTCTCCAAGCGCAGACCGACCAGCACGCCGCTGGAATTGGAGATGAACTGGGGCGGGCCGGTCGTTGACCAGTGCGGCAATGCGAGGATGCTGCTCGGTCCTTTGGGCATCTCTGATATCAAGTCAGCGTAAATATCGCGACCCGATTGCTGCGCTGCGCGCCGCTCGCTAGCCGCGAAGGTATCTCGGAACCATTTGACGATCGAGCCGCCCTGATTGTAGATAAAGCTCACATTCTTGCCCGCTGCGGCATGATGCTCGGTGTTCAAACCCAGCCGCATCATCTCCGCCGGCTCGCTGCGCTGCGTAAACACCGGCACGGCGCACAAATAAGTCCCCATGCCATACATCGCCCGGCCTGGCTGGATCACACCACAGCCCACCGCGTTGATGCACTGATCATGCCCACCTGCCACGATGCTAACGGCAGCTGGCAAACCCAACTCGCGCGCCATCTGATTGGACACCTGGCCAATAACGGTTCCCGAGGGAACCACATCTGGCAGCTTGGTGCGGTCCAGTCCGGTCAATTTCAACAGTTCATCCGACCAATCGCAGCGCTCAATGTCGAACAACATCGTACGGTTGGCGAGCGAGTAATCCACTACCGCTTCTGCGCCAAGCATAAACGGAATGAAACTGCCCCAGAGCAAAAATTTCCACGCACGTCCGTAAAGCTCCGGTTGATGTTGTTGAATCCACATGAGCTTGGTCAGCCCATAATGATTGCCGAGCGTGTTGCCATTGATGCGGTAAAGCCGTTCGTTTTCGATGATGCGGCTCAAGCCCGGCAGGTATTCTTCGCCGCGCACGTCAAAGTTCAGTAGGGATGGACCGAGTATCTGCCGGTCTTGTGTAACCGGGGCCATGGCTTCACCGAGCGATGAGACGGACAAAGCCTGGATCGGATCGGTATAGGCGTTGGCAGCCACGGCTCGAATTGTGCGCTTGACCTGCTCCCACACCGCGACCGAATCAAGCTGCGCCCAACCGGGTTCGGGCCTTGAAAAGTCATACTCTTCGTACGCGGTCGCAAGCAGGCGTCCGTCTTGCGAAAAAAGTCCCGATTTGCATCCAGTGGTGCCTATGTCTATGCCAAGTAGACTCATCGTGATGTCTCCCTCAACTTTACATCAGCTTCGCACGGATACCGGTCAGATGCAGGTAGTCGCGCAGCAACTCTACCGTGCGATGATAGACCGCCTCCTGCGCCTTGATCTGGCTGCCAGACTCTTTCAGCGCAGCTTCATAGGATTGGCGGATTTCCGTTCCGACGTTGATCTTGGCGATGCCGCATTTGCCCGCGCCGAGCACGTCTTCTTGCTTGATGCCCGAGCCGCCATGCAGAACAAGCGGTATGCCGGTCGCCTGGGCCAACTGGGCCAGCCGATCGAGATTCAAGCGGGCCTGAATCTTTTTCTGATCCTTACGCCCGGCGGCAATAGCACCATGCACATTGCCGATGGCAACCGATAGCCAGTCACAGCCGGTCTGTTGTACAAAGCGTCTGGCTTCTTCAACATCGGTAAACCCCAGGCCGGATGCAAACAGTTCCTCATACGGGGGAAGCGGGCCGGCTTCGTGCCCCAACACCGCGCCCAATTCTGCTTCGACCGGGACGCCCTGGAGATGTGCAAGGTCGACAATTGTGCGCGTGGCCTGGATATTATCGTCCAGTTTCAAGCGCGACCCATCCAGCATGACCGACTCGTATCCTAGCCCAAGCGCTTCTTTGAAAATCGGCATGTAATCCACAAGCTGGCCATCCTCGTCAATGACCGGCACGTGATCGAGGTGCAGCCGGACGTGTTCTGGCTGGCACCAGCGGGCAAATTCTTCTGCAACCGCCGCCGGTCCTTTGCTTTCGAACTTGATCCATTCCGGGCGTGCAGTCTCCACCAAAGCGAACGAATCTTGCTCCACGACAGCCCTCACCACAGGCTCAACCATAGGCAGGTAAGGGACGTTGAATGCCGGGATAACCACGCCCATTTGACGCGCCGCGTCGATGATGTCAGCTACTCGTTTCATCTTATCCTCTTATCCTCTGAAAATGAACCAACACTAACAGTTAGAAAATACAGTTGGAGTTCGGATTTTGAGTGCCAGCACTCAAAATCCGGTTCTTCTATAATTTCCGGATAGGTTCTTAATACTTTATGCCCCGCCCGCCATAAGTTGGAGCTGAACGGGTGGTAACAAAAGGTCAAAGCGGAGGCTGTCCTGCTCGTCGTTGACTTCAAGCATTGCGTGGTTCTTGAGTCCGCCGGCGAAGCGGATAGCCTCCGGTAGGTCGTTCTGGATTAGCAGCCGCTGAAAAGTGTCTTTCCAAGTTAAACAGGGGCGACCGGGTTGGTCGCCCCTGCATCAGATGTGATTCGTCAGGCCATGAGCTGCTTGAGGAATGCCATACCGTCAGTAGCCAACATATCGGAGCTGGGCGCCGGAGCACGCCAGATGGCCGCTGCTCGAGCGATTTCCTTGACCGTCGTGCTGAAGGACTCGATGACCATCGCCCCGTCATAGTTGATTTTCTTTAGGGCGGCGGCGAACTCGTTCCACGGCACATGACCGCTGCCGGGGATGCCCCGGTCGTTCTCGTTGGCATGCACATGCATCAAGTAAGGCCCGGCGATTTCTACCGCCTTGCCAAAGCTCTTTTCCTCGATGTTCATGTGGAAGCTGTCCAACATGATCTGGATGGCCGGGCTGTCCACCATCTTGACCAACTCGACGGCCTGCTCGGCAATGTTAATAAAGCTGGTTTCGAAGCGGTTCAGCGGCTCCATGCCTAGGACCACACCCTTGTCTTCGGCATACTTGGCGACCTCTTTCAGATTCTTGGCGCAGCGCTCCAACTCGCGCTTGCGCTGGTCGTCCGAGGCTTGCCAGGTTCGCCCCACAGCGGCATAGATCGGGCCGCCGATTTTGTTGCCGCCCATCTGCACGACGGCGTCCACGCAGTGCTTGAGGTACGACACGCCATTGCGCTGAATGCTTTCCTCTTCGTGCGCCGGGTCGCGCGTTGCTCCCATGATGGCGCAGACGGAACAATCCAGGCCGGTGCGCTTGTATGCTTCGGCGGCCTTGACGTAATCCGTATCCTGTTCGCCTTCGATCGGGATCTCGACCAGATCGAAGCCCATCGCCTTGGCCTTGTCCAATAGCGGCAGGTTCTTGGTGGTGAAGGGTGAAGCCCACAGGAAGGTGTTGATACCATATTTGATCATGTGTGCACCTTTTATCAGAATCTTTATGGCACGATTTGCACTTTGACGGGATCGTTAGTGCGCGCCTTGAGATCAACAATCGCCTGAGCTGCCTGCGAAAGCGGCACGGAGGTGCTGATCAAAGGTTCCATGTTGACGAGTCCTTCCGAGATAGCCGCAATCGTCGTCGGCCAAACGCCAGGCGCCAGCCACGAGAAGCGAATCTCTTTGTCCATCGTGTGCGTCGAGAGCGCCGGCACATGGATCACATCGCCGGTGTTGGGCAAGCCAAAGTGCACCAGGATGGCGGCGTTGCCGGTCACGTCAAGCGCCTGTTCGAACGCTTCATTGGAACTGGTCGGAACGATGGCGCGCTCGGCCAACATGCCGTGCGTTACATCGGCGATGGCCTTTTTCAAATCTTTGGCATAGTAAGGTGACTTGGCATCCGCGGTGTTGAACAGGTAATCCGCGCCCCACTTTTTACCTTCTTCCAGGCGATAATCGCGTGTGCCGATCAGGGCAATCTTGCCCGCGCCGACCGCCTTGCACATCTGCACCATCATGATGCCGATCGGGCCAGGCCCAAAGATCGCCACGAATTGCCCCGGCTCGATCGCCAGTTTCTTGATGCCGTACACGGCGCAGGCGAACGGTTCGGTGAACGCGCCCGCCGCATAGCTCACGCTGTCGGGCAGCTTGAACAGGCCGGTGTAACGCGAGACGCAGTATTCGGCCATTCCACCATTCGCCGACACACCCGGCACGTAGAGATTGGAGCACATGTTCGTGTGACCGCTGGCGCAGGCATAGCATGCATTGCAGTGCTGCACCGGGTTTACCACCACACGGTCACCCGGCTTGAACAGGTTGGCAGCCTTGGCGACTGCGCCGACTTCTACTACTTCGCCGGTGAACTCGTGACCGAGAACGATCGGGCCTTTGCCGGTGGCTGTGCCGACCGGGCTGTAACCATAGTAGTAAGAAATATCCGAGCCGCAGATGCCGCAATTCTTGACCTTAACCAGCACGTCAATGTCCGAAACGTGCGGAACAGGGATTTGTTCCAGCTGCATCTTTTCGGCTTCGTAAAAAACTTGGGCGTTCATCATTTCTGCCATAGCAATTATCTCCTATTGACCTGACAGGTCTTGGGGACCTGTCAGGTCTGTATGCTTAACTGTACTTGGCAACCAGCGTGTCCATGAATGCCTTGGCCGGAGCGGTCGCTTCCAAAGCGCCGGGCCAGAAGCACAGGTCCATCGGCCACCAATCGTCGGTGTAACCGGCATCCGACAGCGCCTTGACGATGGCGTCAAAATTCAAGACACCCTTGCCGAACGGCGCGTGCGTGCTGGTGCTGTTATCGTGCAGGGTCTCGTCCGAGTCAATAAAGTGGACGTGGTTGATCTTGCCGGTCAGCATGTGAGCAAGCTGCACCTCACCGCCGGGCAGGGTTTCCTTCTCACCCATCTGGCGGGCGCCGACGACCGAGCACATGTGGGCATGGCAGGAGTCGAACAGCACACCAAAGTTGGGATGGTCAACGGCATAAGCCATGCGCACGATCTCGCTGGGTTTGTTGAACAGGAAGCCCGGCTCGAACTCCCACACGAACTTGACGCCGAAGTGACCGGCCACTTCCGCCGCGCGGTGGAAAACTTCAGCCGTGCGCCAGAAGCAAGTCTCATAGCTCATGCCGCCCGGAACTTCGGTGGGCGGGACGATGGTGTCGGTGCGCATTTTGTTGGTGCCCAGGTCAACGCAGATCTCGGCATGCTGCATCACCACATCGAGATAGTCGGCAGGATTCGCCAACATCGGCGGCACTGCGCCGAAGTCCGCGGCCACTGCCGAGACAGCCAGGCCATGATCGTCCAGCAATTTCTTGACGGCCAGTCGTTTCTGGCGGTCCTTGGCATCCTCAAAGGACAGGTGCGGCGCGAACACACCGAACTCGATGCCGTCAAACTTGTATTCCTGGAGCCGCTTCACGACTTCGAGCAGCTCGACCGGCTTGTCAGTATAACCACCCCAGATGTAGGCCCAGTTGCCAACAGAAACCTTTTTCTTACTCATTTAGTGCCTCCTCTTATAGAGAATTGTGAAAAGCCCTTGCAAAGGTTCAGTGCCCTTGCGAGGTTTGACGGATTAAGATCGTTTGATTTGAGGGATCATCGGAACTTTGAGGTTGATGTCTGGTCCAAAGAACTTGATGATGATCAGATCCTGCGCGCCAGTGTTCTCAACCCAGATCGGTTTGGTCGCCTTGTCATGCGAGACCAATAACTCATCCAGCGCAAAATTGCCGGCTTCGATCGCCTGTCCATCGTAAAGCCCGAGGCCGCGCCAAACCAGGATGTTATATACGCCGTTATCCACGCTCTTTACCTTCTGGCCCGGCTTGACGATCATCTTCTTGCCGCTGAAGCGTGTCGTGTTGTAGTAGATCCAATACTCTTCGCCGCCCGGCTGGCTGTTCTCGGCGATCAGTTGCGGCGAGGTATGGCGGTTCTCGTAAAAGTATGGGTCGCCGCTTAGTTCCCAGTCCACCTGGTTGAGCACGGCTCGCTCGCCCAGTCGTGCACGGTCTTCTTTGCTGACATCCTTGAACAACAACTCTTTCGAAATGATCTTGCCCGCCACCAGCGCCTGGAGCATGGCAAACACATCCGAATCTTCTTGCAGCTCGATGGTCAGCGCCGTGCCCGGCCCGTGCAAACCGCCAGCCGGCAGGTGGAAGCCTTCACCCGGCACCAGCAGGTATGCGCGCGAATGGCGCAGGATCAGGTCGCTGTTCCAATCAACGAGATACGGCAGCAAAATATCATACTGCTTGCGTTCGACGATGCTGGGATGCACGCCGAAGAACGTTTCGGGGTGCGGGCCAACATCCACATCCTCCGGGAAGTAATAAGCTTCCTCTTTCGAGTTGTGTCCAACCAGCGCCGCGTCTGCCTGGCGTTGATGGATGTGATAAGGAATGCGCGCGGCGAAATCATAGATCTTGGCCAGCCGCCCCAGGCCCTTGTGAGACTTGGCGTACGTTTCACCCATGATGCTCGGGCCGGCAACCTCGACCGCTTCCTTGAGCGTTACACGCTCTCCATCGATCGCCAGGTAGCTCAAGCCTTCATCCGGCGGGCCGACGCGATTATCGGCCTGGGTCGTCGAACCGATCCAGCGCTCTGAGATCCAACCCCGCTCTCCGACCTCGTACTCGGCTTCTTTTAACCCGAGGCGGCGGCCCGGCGGCAGGAAATCGCGGGCAACCCATGCCGGTTCCAATCGCAAGATGCCGTTGCCTTTTGCCAAGGCGTTCTCAACCATCTCTCTCTTGTTATCTGCCATCTTTCACATACCTCCACATATCATTTATTGGGTGGGGCGAGTCTGATAGGAATAAGTTTTCTTCGAAGTTCAATGGCTGCCCAACAGGCTATTCATGATGAACCAGTCCAGCTCTTCATAATCGCGCGCTGCGATCAGTTCTTTCATCTTCGCTTGATCCAGGGAACGCACGATCCCGACCAGGCGCAGGAAGACTTGCAGGCTGTTACGCAAGTGCTTGGTGGCAAGTTCGGCCGGCTGCGTGCGCAGGGCCTTTACATCCATGCCGACCATTCCTTTTTCGAAGAACCGGTTGCCATCCAGGACGCGTACTTCGTTGAATGCCCGTCGCAAATCCACCGAGCCAAAGGATTTGTCCTCGTCAAATTTCAATCCGTTCTGATCATTCAGGTGGACACTATACAACTTGTCAAATGCCAGGCCGAAGGCCATCTCGTCTGAAGGATCCAACCCAGCAAGGATCGCATGCGCCGATTCGACCAGGCAACCTACACGCTGCGGATCGTCCGACTGCGCGCCAAGCGCCAGGGCATGCCCGATGGTGGGAATGTAGGCCATATCCATTGGCTCATTGGGCTTGGTTTCAATGGCGATGCGCAGGTCCTTATCGTAATTCAACAGCGCATTGACCGCTTCCAGCATGTGATGGGCGGCGCGTGAAGCATCCTTGGCTTCGCGCATGTAGGTGCCTTCGCGCGCCAGCCAGAGAACCATCAGGTTGCAGCCCACTTCATGGGCGATATCCGCAGCCTTTTTGGAACGATCGATTGCATATTGCCGCATTTTGGGATCATTGGCGGTATATGCGCCATCGATGGTCTTCGGGGATTCCCATAAACGCGGTGCAACGAACTCTGCAACCAGGCCATGATCCGCCAGCTTGGCACGGATCGCCCGGGCCTGTTGGCTGATCTCGGCCGCGGAAAATTTATCGAGATCGGGTACGACATCATCGTCGTGGAACTGCATGGCGTCGTAGCCCAGATCTTTGAGGATTTCCACTTTTTTATCGAACAGGACGGAAGGTCGCACCGTCGGCCCAAACGGGTCAGCGCCTTCATGAATGTTCCATGGGCCAAATGAGAAACGATATCCAAATTTTTCCATGTCAAGCTCCTATAGGATTATTTTGTCAGAAATACACATCACAGGCATACTAAGCCATCAGGGGTGCATTCTCCATGAATGATAATGTTTCAGAAAGTGAGCGTACGCCGCCAGAAGCGCCGAGCCCGGTTACGCTTAGTGCACCGACCGCATTGGCGAAGCGTGCGGTCTTCTCGAGCTCCCATCCGTGCCATACCCCGGCGATGAATCCGCCAGCAAAGGCATCCCCTGCGCCGGTGGCATCTACGACCTCCACCTGGAAGGCCGGGAGGCGCACCAACTGGCCGGCAGCAGACATTACCAGGCAGCCGTCTACACCCATCTTAAGGCCCACCGTCTTTACACCGTATGATAGTAAAGCGCGCGCAACTTCTGCAGGATCATCGAGCCCGGTCAAAGCCTGGCCTTCCGGCAGGCTGGGAACGAAATAATCAACATACGGCAGACAGGGCGCCAGGGTTTTCATCCAACGACCGGTATCATCCCAGACCGTGTCCAGGAATGTGATCACGCCCGCGGCACGAGCGTGCCGGAGCAATTTAGCCGTTGGTTCACCATCGATGCCAGGCATGACCAGCGATCCGGCGATGTGCAAAATGGAACCAGCTTCCACCATCGACAGGTCAACATCCTCCAGGGTCAGCTGGGCATTAGCGCCAAGATAATGCACGAAGCGACGTTCACCATCTGGTGCAACCATTACCATCGTGGCCGAAGTGCCAACTTTCTTGTCACGTATGACGCCTTTGGAACCAATCCCACGTTCCGCCAACGCATTGAGCACAAAGTCACCGAATGAGTCCGTACCGATCTTGCCTATCACTTCCACTGGCAGTCCCAGCCGTGCCAGCGCCGTGCCAGTATTTATTGCACAACCACCCGTATGCAAACTCATCTCATCCACCAGGACCAGCCTGCCGGGAGCTGGGACTGTTCGAAGCGGCCGCCCGACAATATCGGCCACAAGTATGCCAAGACAAATGATCGGTTTATGATTAGTCATACACTCGCAGACCTAAGATTTACATTAAAAAAATTCTGCTATTGATCCATATCTGCCATTGCTTTATATTCCGGCGAGAGGGCTGGATACAGGGCGCGATAATGAGGGTAATATTCTTGATACGCACCGGTAGCTTGTGTTGGGCTGGTGCGCCCGGTGATCTGGATGGTGGCTTCACAGGCGGCTGGCACATCCTTATATACGCCTGCACCTACCCCTGCCAATAGCACAGCCCCGAAGGCCGCACCCTCAGTGGTATTTACTGTCACCAATTCGACCCCCAGCACATCCGCAATGATCTGCCGCCACAGGGCACTCTTGGCACCACCACCCGATATTCGCACCTGTTGAATGGATCCCAACCCGGCATTCGATATCAATGTGAAGCTATCTTTGATTCCAAAGGCGACGCCTTCCAGCACAGCCCGGGTCATGTGTGCCCGGGTATGGCGCACCGTCAAACCGACCCAGGCAGCCCGCACCAGCGGATCCGGGTAGGGCGTTCTTTCACCGGTTAGATAGGGTTGGAAAAATAATCCTTCACTGCCGGCTTTAATATCGCCCGCCTCATTCACCAGGTTATCGAAACTTACTCCCGGTGCCAAAGTGTCGCGGTACCATTGCAAACTCCCTGCAGCACTGAGCATGACACCCATAAAATGCCAGCGGTCCGGCACGGCATGACAAAAGGCATGCAGGCGGCCCTCCGGTTCAATCAGGGGGGACTCAGTGGCGGCAAATACCACACCAGAGGTCCCTAACGTAAGGGCAATTATGCCGGGTTGCACCGCCCCTACACCAACTGCCTGGGCTGCCTGGTCGCCACCGCCTCCCACTACAGGAATTCCTTGTATCAGACCTGTCTCGCCGGCTGCAGATGAACTGACATAGCCAGTCACGGCAGGACCTTCATAGGTGGGCGGCAACCAATTGGCTGGGATCTCAAGGGCAGCTAAAACCTCGGCTGACCAGTCGCGCTTTTTTAAGTCGAACAGGATCGTCCCGGAGCCATCGGCTTTGTCCATCGCATAGTCGCCGGTCAACCGGTAGCGGATGTAGTCTTTGGGGAGTAGGATGTGCCGCGCTCTGGCATATATCTCCGGTTCGTTCTGCTGCACCCATAGGATTTTGGGCGCAGTGAAGCCGGTCAGGGCGTCATTTCCGGTAATCTGGATCAGACGTTGCTTGCCAAGGCGGGCGCGCATTTCATCGCATTGGGCTCCGGTACGCTGGTCGTTCCACAGGATGGCCGGGCGCAACACTTCACCGTTTTCATTCAGCAGAACCAGACCATGCATCTGGCCTGTCAGTCCGATGGCGGTCACGGCTGAACCCGTTACACCTGCTTGCGCCAGTGCCTGGCGGATGCTCTCGGCCATGCCGGTCCACCAATCGCGCGGATCTTGTTCCGACCAGAGCGGGTGCGGAGTTGAAACTGTTAGTGGCGTAGTAGCACTGCTGATCACGCCCCCCAGCTCGTTGATCAGCAGTGCTTTGGCGCCGGTTGTGGAGATATCGAGTCCCAGAAAAATATTCATGGTTCAAGCTCCAAGCGTCAATGAAGCGTGCAATGTCAGATTTATTGTAGAAAAAACGGGAGCCTAACGTACACCCAGCAATACTTCCAAAGTCAACTGATCCAGGCGCTCGTAGGAAAGGCCCCGGTTACCCAAAGCTTCCCGGTCAAAACTCCTGGCCTTAAGCTTGGCGGCTTTCTCCGAACTGTAAACGCCCAGTAGAGGCGAGACCTTCTCCTGATCAGTGTTGAGCTCAGCTAAAATGCCCTGGATCTCCTGGTCTTTATTCCACTCTTCAGCCTTTTCCTTGAGGATCAGGTAAGTTCTCATACAACCACGGGCAAAAGCTTTAACCCCCTCCTCATCCTCAGTGCGGTAAGCATGGGCATCAAAGTGACGGCTGCCCGGATAGCCAACATCCTCCAGGAACTTAACCAGGAAGAAAGCACTCTTCAGGTTGACTGATCCAAAGCGGAAGTCCTGGTCGTAGCGTCCAGAGGCCTGATCGTTCAGGTCCAGGTGAAAGAGCTTGCCAACATCCCATGCCTGGGCGACTGCATGCATAAAGTTCAGCCCGGACATCTGCTCGTGCGCCACCTCGGGGTTGACACCCACCATCTCGGAGTGGTCGAGTGTCTCAATAAAGCCAAGCATGGCACCGGTGGTAGGCAGATAAAGGTCACCGCGCGGTTCATTCGGTTTGGCTTCCAGGGCAAATTTTAGTTTATAACCTTGCGCCAGGTTGTACTCGCATAAGAAATTGAGCGCCTCGCGGAAGCGCTTTAGACTCTCGAGACCGCTTTTACTGGCGTCGGTTTCAACGCCTTCTCGACCGCCCCAAAAGACGTACACCTGTGCACCAAATTCGGCTCCCAGATCAATTGCATTCATTGTCTTCTGTAAAGCGTAAGCCCGGACGCTGGGGTCGTTGGAAGTGAAAGCCCCATCCTTGAAGACCGGTTCGTAAAACAGGTTCGTGGTCGCCATCGGGACGACCAGACCGGTCTCCTTCAGGGCAGCCTTGAAATCCCGCACGATGCGATCGCGTTCGACGGGAGTCGCATCGATCGGGATTAGATCGTTGTCATGGAAATTAAGCCCGTACGCGCCGACTTCGGCCAGCAAATGCACGAGTTCGACCGGCGATTTAGCCTTACGTACCGGAGCCCCAAATGGATCACGGCCAACCGAGCCGACTGTCCACAAACCGAAGGTGAATTTGTGCTCAGGTTTAGGTTGATATTGATCAGACATGGTATTCCCTTTCGATGAATGCAATAATTAGCGAATGGCAAACGGGAGGAGTGAGGAAGTGGAACCAGAATGAATCACTTCCTGGCATTCGATCGCTTTCACGTTCTGGCTGGGCGGGAAGCCAACTCTTTCTGACGGCGTTCGCGCTTTGGCTTGATATGGCTCCACCAAATAAAACCGAGAACGGACACAAGCAGAACGATGAATCCATACTTGTAGAAGATCATCAACCAGGGCTGGAACATCCCAAATATGCCCGCGGCAATGCCCCCGATGAGTATCCTCTCAACGATAAGAAAAACACGCTGCGAGATGTGGTCGTTGAGAACGCTGGCTGACATATTGATCAATGAGATGAAAACCAGCAGGATGGCAACAAAAATCAGGATAAAAGGAATTGCCGAAAGAAGAACGTTCGTATTTCTTTGTTTTTGCGTGGTCAATGCTTTGATTACCGGGTTGGCAGCCAGGCCTAGAACAAATGTCACTACGATCGCGATGAACAGCCCAACCGGTATACGAAGACGACTTTTTGTCATTATTACTCCTAAATTTATCCAACAGTTTACGTGGGGCGAGGCAGTCTCTACCTCGCCCCATTAGAGATGGTCTAGTATTTGATGTCGACTTGCTTTCTAATTTCTGCCGATTTAATAATCGCATCGCAGAGGACTGCCGCACGGTAACCATCTACGAAAGTTGCTCCGTGTGGGCCAACTTCCTTCTTGTTAACAATGGCATCCAACAGGTGGGTGATCTCGTGAATAAAGGTGTGTTCCCAACCGATGATATGCCCATGCGGCCACCAGTTGGGCCACCAGGGGTGGTAGCCTTCGGTGACCAGGACAGTTGTCCAGCCAGCAGATTCCTTCGGTTCTTGGTCGCGGTAATAAATATCGAACTCGTTAAAGCGCTCCAGGTTGAAACGGACGCTGGCTTTTTCGCCGTTGATCTCGAAAAAGTTGTAGTTCTTGCGGCCGAGTGCATACCGGGTTGACTCAAATGTGCCCACCGCTCCATTCTCAAACTCGCAGATGGAAACAAAGGCATCGTCCACATCCACGGTACCCATCTTGCTGGGATCTTCAGGCAGGGGGCGTTCAGTAATAAAGGTTTTCGTTATTGCTGAAACTGACTTGATGCCGCCCACCAGGTAGTGAGCCAGGTCAATAATATGGGCACCCAGGTCCCCCAATGCTCCACTGCCGGCAATTGACTTATCCAGCCGCCAGATCTTGGGCGTGTTATAGTGCGGGAGGATCCATTCCTGGAGGTAAACTCCCCGCCAGTGGTAAATCTTACCAAGGGCGCCATTATCGATCAGGTTGCGAATTTGCCGGATGGCTGGGACAAAACGATAATTGAAGCCGACCATATTCTTAACACCGGTCGTTTTGGCAACCTCAACCATCTGTTTGGCTTCTTCAGCACTACGAGCGATCGGCTTTTCACACAGGACATGCTTGCCCAGCTTCATGGCGTAGATGGTCGGCTCCATATGGACGTTATTCGGTCCGCAGTTGTCGAACAGGTCGATATCCTTGGCACAGCCATCCAACATGCCTTTCCAATCATCCGGGCAGCCTTCGCGGAAACCATAGCGCTTGACGGCTTCTGCAACAGCTTCCTTGCCCAGGCCGCAGACCACATCCAGGCGGGGGATCGCCGGAGGTGGATACATCATATAGGGGATCGTCTTATAGGCGTTGGTGTGTGCCTTGCCCATGAAGGAATACCCCAGCATGCCGACCCCGATCTCAGGGATCTCGCCTTCGGCCTTGGCCTTGGCCATCGTGGTAAACCCAGTCTCCTCACTCATGCTAACCTCCTTACTTCTTGGCTGAAAAAGCAGCGTCGAAAGCGACGGAAGAGGGGTTGAAGTCCTGCTTGCGGATCATTTCCAAAGCTTCGGGTGCTCCCCAATCGCGATCCATGCCGCTGTCTTCCCATTCAATGGACAACGGGCCTTTGTAACCAATCCGGTTCAGGGCACGCACAATTTCGTCCCACTTTACATCACCCCGGCCTGGAGAGATGAAATCCCAACCTCGGCGAGTATCACCGAAATCCAGGTGAGAAGACAGGATGCTGTTGCGACCGGTGAGCTGCACATGGGAGTCTTTGACATGCACATGGAAGATATGTGCGCCAAAGTCATTGATGAATTCAACCGGATTAATGAACTGGTGGATGAAGTGACTCGGGTCGAAATTGAACCCAAAAGCAGGATGATTGCCAATGGCTTCCAGAGTGCGCTTGGCTGTCACGAGATCATAGGCGATTTCAGTCGGGTGGACCTCCAGGGCGTACTTGATCCCATTCTTGGTATAAACATCCAAGATCGGCTTCCAGCGGGCTGCAAAATCGACATAACCTTTATTGATGTCATCCTGGTTGGTAGGGGGAAAGAAATACAAGTTCTTCCAGACCGAGCTGCCCGTAAAACCGTTTACAATGCCCACGCCGAATTTCTTGGCGGCAATGGCGGTATTCTTCATTTCTTCGGCGCAGCGCTGGCGGACACCCTCGGGATTGCCATCGCCCCACAGCCGAGGAGGAAGAACGCGTTGGTGTCGTTCGTCAATCGGGTCATCCGCCACGCACTGGCCAACCAGATGGTTGCTGATGGCAAAGCACTTCAGGTTGTACTTGTTGAGGATATCCCAGCGGCTCTGGATATAGCCATCCTTCTCCAAGGCTTTGTCCACCTCGAAGTGGTCTCCCCAACAGGCCAATTCCAGACCATCAAAGCCCCATTTGCTGACCTTCTTGGCTAGGTCTTCCAGGGTTAGATCAGCCCACTGGCCGGTGAATAATGTAACAGGTCGTCCCATATTTCACACTCCTTTCAAGATATCTGAACGCAGAGGTTTGAAATGGATAGATATTGGTATTACTTTATTTGTTATTTATAGTCAGGTAATTGGATCAGCTTTCCGCTCTGCATGGCGGATTCGTGTGCCAGGATGCCTACGGAAGTCCAATTTGCGGATTCAAAGACATTCGGGAATGGGGCACGGTCTTGGACAATAGCTGTAAGGAACTCATTGGCAAGATGCGGATGTGAACCACCATGCCCGGAGCCCTGAATAAAGGATAGGTGCTTATTCTCGGCCATGTCATAAACGCACTTGGTTGTGAATTCACGGATTCCTTCTGGAAGGAGATTGGCGTAATCCTTTATGGCGGCATGTTTGGCATCTTCGCCGCCCAGGTGAACCACAGGCTCTTCGTTTGAGACCAGTTGCCATTCGAAACTCATTTCGCTGCCATAAACATCAAAGCTCTCGATGTACTGGCGGGCGACATCAAATAACGATCTGGTGACCTCCGCGGAAAGATCCGAACCTTTCAGCTTGATATGGGCTGTCTCAACGGCGAAAGGAGAGCCGTATTTTTGAATGAGCGCATCCGCAATCTTGCCTGACCCAAAGCAGGAAACATACTCCGCCATCGCGCCGCCCATAGCCAGGCAGGGGCTTACCACGTGAGTGGCATAATGCATGGGCGGCAGGCCTTCCCAATATCCCGGCCAACCGTACATATTCTGCTGGTGGGCTGCACGCAGGAACTGGATTTTGCCCAACTTCCCGGTATCACGCAATTCTTTGACGAACAAATATTCACGTGAATAGATGACGGTCTCCATCATCATATATTTCTTGCCGGAAGCTTTCTGGGCTTCAATGATCTGCCAGCAATCCTCCACCGAAGTCGCCATGGGCACGGTACAGGCAACATGTTTCCCGGCTTTCAGAGCTGCAATGCTCATGCGGGCGTGTTCGTGAATTGGGGAGTTGATATGCACTACATCTACTTTAGGATCCTGGATCAGTTTTTCAAAACTCGAGTAGCGTGCCTGAATGCCGAATGCGTCACCGATCTGTTTCAGCTTTTCTTCATTGCGCTGGCAGATGGCGTACATATTGGCATCCGGATGGCGCTGGTAAATGGGAATGAATTCCGCTCCAAATCCCAAACCGACAATCGCAATATTCAATTTATCCATGATATTGCCTCCGTAGTCTCAAGTCCAGTTTGTTTATTTCATTAACTCATGCAAGAAAACCACACCGTCCGCAGCCAATGCATCCTGGGACGAAGCCAAAGGCCGCCAAATGGCTGCAGCACGTGCAATGCTTTTTACCTTGCTGGTGAAGGATTCGATCACCATAACGCCGTCAAATTTAATATCCTTCAGAGCCTGCGCCACTTCCTTCCAGGGCACATGCCCGGCGCCAGGAGTGCCGCGGTTATTCTCGTTGCTGTGAACCTGCAGCAGGCGCGGCCCGACCTTCCGGATGGCATCGCCCATTGAGTTCTCTTCAATATTCATGTGGAAGGTATCCAGCATGATCTTTAAAGCCGGGTGATTCACCCGATCAACCAGCTCGATGGCTTGATCGGCTGTGGTAATAAAGCTGGTTTCAAACCGGTTGAGCGGTTCCAGCCCCAATGTAATTCCCTTTTTACCGGCATATTCCGCAATATCCTTCAGTATTTCAATCAGGATCTGCATGTCGTGTTCGCGTTCTTCAGCCGACTGCTGCCAGGTGCGCCCCACCGCAGAGTAGAAAGGACCAACAAGATTTTTACCACCGAGCAGCGCCAATCCATCAATACTGGCTTTCACATAATCAATGCCGTTTTGGCGGATCTTTGGATCGGGGTCGATCAAATCGCGGTCGGGACCCATCGCAACGCAGCAGCTGATACTGGTGATCCCCGCCTTTGTGATGATTTCGAGGCATTTCTTGAAATCAAGGGTTTTGGGATCATCGATGGGAATCTCAATATGGTTGAAACCCATTTTGGCAATCTTGGGTGCCAAAACTTCCAATTCATCCGTGGTCAGTGGAGCGGTCCAAACCCAGGTATTTACGCCGAATTTCATTGTGAACTCTCCTCTCTGAGATTAGGACTTAAAGCGATCGCCGTTCAAACCAAAATAGTGGATATGTTCATAAGCAATGTTGAATTTCAACAGATCACCGAGATGGTATGTGCTTATCCCTGGAACTATACTTAGTAATGTACACTTATTGGACTGAATATGCAGGATCGTTTCAACTCCCAGTGGTTCAGCCAGGACAAGTTGACCGGAGAAAATTCCATTCGGATCGAGGTCTACATCCTCGGGGCGCAAGCCCACTTGAAAGTCTGCCGGCAGCTTGCCATCTTTCGGAGCAGGCATGTGGATATCGCTATCACAAATGGTGATGGTTCCATCCTGCTGCTGGGCATTGTAGAGATTAATCCGAGGCGAGCCAACCAGTTGAGCAATGAAGGTTGTCGAGGGTCGGTCATAAATATCTTCAGGTGTGCCCACCTGGATAAGCTTTCCTTCATTTAGAACGCCTATGCGGTCAGCCATGGTGAGTGCTTCGATCTGATCATGGGTAACGAAGAGTGTCGTGCTGCCTTGGGTTTTCTGTAAATGTTGTAATTCAACCCGCAAGGCTTCACGCAACTTGGCATCCAGGTTGGAGAGCGGTTCATCCATCAGGAACACCCGCGGTGAGCGTACAATAGCTCGTCCAATCGAAACACGCTGCATTTCACCACCGGAAAGATGAGCGGTCTTACGCTTCAGAAGATGGGAAATGTGCAATATTTCGGCTGTTTCTTCCACTTTTTTCCGGATCTCCTCTACAGATGTGCGGCGCAAAGGGGAACGCAGAGGAAAAGCCAGGTTGTCAAAAACGGACATGGTCGGGTAAAGCGAGTACTGCTGGAACACGAGCGCTACGTCACGGTCCGAGGGTGTCACGTTGTCCATCAGCTCGCCATCAAACAGGATTGAGCCTGCATCCTGGTGTTCCAGGCCCGCAATCGCCCGTAATGTGGTCGTTTTTCCAGCACCGGTTGGTCCCAACAGCACGAAGAATTCCCCATCTTTTACATCAAAGGAAACATCTTCCAGCGCGGTTACGCCCGGAAAGTTCTTGGTTATGTGCTGAAGTTCAACGTGACTCATTGGGCCACCTCTGGTTTGATGGCCGCTTCCGTCTTGGGATTGAAGAAGCGAACCATTTGTGGGTTGATGTCAAAATGGATCAAGGTATCAATGGGATACGGGATTAATCGGTCTGTGCGGATGTGGATAATTTCATTCTCATTGATCGTCAGGTGCAGGACAGCGGAAGACCCTTGCATTTCACTGGCGTAAACTTTACCAACCAGTGATCCGCGATCATTGATCTGGGCAGCTTCAGGGCGAAAACCGACGACGATATCGCTACCGCCATCCAGGCCTTTGTTCAAAGCAGTGTGCCATCCTTGCGGCACAGCATAGCGGTTATCCAAACCCGCCATCTGAACAACCCGATCGGCATACTTGCCAGGAACAAGGTTCATGCCAGGACTGCCAATAAAACGTGCCACGAACAGGTTGGAAGGATCATTGTAAACATCGGATGGTGTACCAATCTGCTGGATGGCAGCTTCGGACATAACCACGATCCGATCGCCCATGGCCATGGCTTCGATCTGGTCATGCGTGACGTAGACCGTGGTGGCATGTTGGAGAACGTGCAGGCGTTTGATCTCAGAGCGCATTGACTCGCGGAAGTCGGCATCCAGGGCTCCCAGGGGTTCGTCCATCAGGAAGGCGGCCGGCCTGCGCACCAGTGCGCGCGCCAGCGCCACGCGCTGTTGATCACCGCCGCTTAATTGGCCTGGATGTGCGCCGAGCAGATGCTCGATCCGCAACAATTGCGCAACCTCAGTAACCCGCTTGTCAACGGTTTCGCGCGATTCACCTTGCGCCTGGAGTGGGAAAGCGATGTTTCTCCAGACCGTCAGATGTGGGTAAAGCGCATAGAATTGGAACACAAAAGCAATATCCCGGGCGCTGGGATGCAACCAGGTCACGTTACGCCCATTCAACCAGATCGTCCCACCGGAGACTGTCTCCAGCCCGGAGATCATGCGCAACGTGGTGGTTTTGCCACATCCGGATGGACCAAGCAGGACGATAAATTCTCCATCCTGGATGGTCAGGTCCAGCGGTTTGACTGCGTGGAGATCGCCAAATTTCTTTTCGACTTGCCGGAGCTCAATCGTGGACATGTTTATTTTCCATTTTTATCAAGATGTTTACTTGCGGACGGCGCCAAAGGTGACGCCGCGCAGCAAGTAATCCCGCAGCACGAATGTAACGATCGCCACAGGAATCAGGAAGCCCAGGCTGCCGGCGGCAATTGCCGACCATTCCAGGCCTCCACTACCAAGCATGGTGGCGATACTGGGCGGAGCCGTGCGGGCTTTCTGGCTGGTGAGCATGAGCGCAAAAGCATACTCATTCCAGGCAAAGATCAGGCAAAAGACGGTTGTCGCGGCGATCCCATTGACAGCCTGGGGCAGGACGATCTTGAAGAAAGCCTGCAAGCGGGTATAACCATCCACGAGGGCAGCCTCTTCATACTCGATCGGGATCTCATCAATGAAACCCTTCAGCAACCAAACTGAAAACGAGAGGTTGAACACGGTATAGAGAATGATCATCCCGATATGTGTGTCATTCCATCCCAACTGTTTATACAATAGGAAAAGCGGAATGGTCACAACTACTCCCGGCAGCATACGGGTACTCAGAATAAAGAATAACAGGTCGTCCTTCCCGGCAATTTTAAATCGGCTGAAGGCATAGGCAGCAAACAATCCCAATATCACCGATAGGATCGTAGAAGTCCCGGCGATGATTACCGAGTTCTTCAAGCGGCCGACGTAGTCACTGGGTCCATTGATTTTTTGCCCTACGCTGAGAGCGAGTTTTTGCCAATAATCCAGATTCCCGGGATTGGCTCGTGCGGCTTCCAGATTGGAAGGGGAGAACAGGGAGCGGTCTGTAAACAGGTAAAGAAAGCCTTCCAGGGTCGGATGGAATAACACCTTGGGAGGCGGCGTGACGATATCGGCGCGGGATTTAAAGGCCGTCATGATCATCACCAGGACAGGGATGATCATAATGAAGGTTACGATCAGGGTAAGGATCACCCGGAAGGATTTCCCCAATTTGGCACGCGGGTGTACCTTGTCAACCCGGGTCGGTTCGACAACCGGGGTTCGGGGTCCAGTCTCTTCAAAGGAAGCCATGGGTTAACCCTCTCCTTTGCTTTGATTCAGATATTTGATATACAGGTTGCTGATAGCAATAATGATGATCAGGATGATATATGCCAACGCACTTCCATAACCAGTGCGGAATTGTCCCAGGAATGCGATCCGGTAGAGGTCGACTGATATCAACTCAGTTTGTACGCCAGGTCCGCCTCCAGTCATGCCCATCACCAGGTCAAACGATTTAAACGCTTCGATGGTGCGGAAAAGTACGGCAATCAACAACAGGGGTGCAACCTGCGGCAAGGTGATGCGCCAGAATTGGAACCATGAGCTGGCCCGGTCAACGGCCGCGGCTTCATACAGGTAGTCAGGAATGGCTTTCAGTCCGGAAAGGACCAGCAGCATCACGAACGGCGCCCACATCCATACATCCACGATTACCACTGCTAAAAGGGCCAGACCAGGCACCGGTTGACCGGCAAAACGGCTGGCCAGCCAATCCGGAGCTTTGGAAGGATTCGCAAAGCCGATTAGAGGATCAAAAAAGCCAAAGGTGGGGTTATACATCAGCTTCCAAAACAAGCCAACCACCACCGGTGAGATCATCATGGGGATTAGGATCAGCGTGGTCAAAATACCCCCGCCCTTGAATTTTTCACGCACCAGCATTGCCAATCCAAAACCAACCAGAACCTGCAAGCTGACTGACATCAAGGCATATCGGCCTGTGGTGGCGAAGTATGTCCATAAATTCTTATCATTCAAGATTCTACTGAAGTTTTGAAACGCCACCCATACCGGCGCCTTTCCTGCAATTGCGGAGTAATTGGTAAAACCGAGATACAGACTGTAAAACAGCGGGAAAACGTTCATTGCGATCAAGAGTATCAGCGTCGGCCAGATGAACAGGTTGACGATTGCCCGATTACTCAGATGGCGCTGCCGGACCTTGAGGTTTGGACCGCTAAATTGGGATTCACTTGCTGACATAATCCTGCCTCTTTCTTGGCGGCTATGGTTGGGGAGGCGGCATATGCCGCCTCCCCAAGAAAAAGATAAGTTGAAAGTTTTACTTCAACAGCAACGTTGATTTAGGGGATAACCTTATCATTCTTCAACGCAGCCGTCTGCTCTGCCGCAATCGCGTCCATGGTCGATTTGGCTGTGCCGGTTCCTCCAACAACAAAGGCGCTCAAATTATTCTGCGAGGGGGTCAGCAGTGCAGCGTAGGTCGGGATGTTCCAGAAGTCCATAACGAAGTTCATGGTCTCGGAAAAGGCCGGGTTGTAGGGGGTCGCTTTCATGAACGCATCGGTCTTAAGCACGTTGGCGTTGCAGGTATAGCCGCCAAGAGCGGCCCATTGTGCCTGGATCTTCTCCTGGGCGAACCACTTGATGAAATCAAGCGAAGCCTGCTGGCGTTCCGGGCTGACGAATGCGATGACATTCAAGCCTTGACCACCGAGGGCTGCAGCCCGTTTGCCGGTCGGGCCGGCAGGATTGGCGAAGTAGCCGGTGACTTTGGCATACGGATCGGTGCTGGGGTTGGCCAACGCCGGCAGGAAAGCGAAGTAGTTCATGGCCATCGCAACCTGGCCGCCGATGTAAGCATCATTGGTTTCGGTGTAGAAAGCGTTATTCAGGCCGGGTGCCTGGCAGCAATCATACAGGTCGCGATAGTACTGCAAAGCATCGATAGCTGCCTGTGAGTTGACCACACCTTCGACGGTATTGTCCGGTGCCTGCCACTTGGCGCCATAGGAGAACATGACGTTCTCGAAGCCCATCGTAATGGCATCGTAGTCCTTCTGGGTATAGATCGCCACACCGTTCATGCTCTTATCCGGTTTGGTGAAGAACTTGGCAATGTCCATCAACTGGGCCCAGGTCGTGGGGACAGCCAGGTCATAGCCGTATTTGGTTTTGAAGGCAGCCATATTGGCAGGATCCGTGAAGAGGTCCGTGCGATAGGCCCAACCATCCGCGTCGCCTTCGAGCGGGTAGCCCCAGTATTTGCCAGAGCCAGCCGGATATTCGCCGTAGTATTGCAGTGTGGCGGGGGTGACGGTCTTGTCAATTCCATTGCTCTTCATGAAATCGGTCAGGTCAACATAGTAGCCTGCAGTTGCGCCTTGGCCGACCCACTGGCTGTCACCACCAACCATGTCCCACTCGGTGCCGCCGGCAGCCATGGCAACATTGAACCGGTCACCAAACGAACCCCAGGGTTCCTGTACGACGTTTACCTTGATGCCGGTTTCCTGCTCGTACATGTTGCCGATCTGTTGCAGGTAATCGGCCGGGGACCATTGAGCCCACAGGATCGTTAATTGCGTGACTTTTGATCCAGCGGGGGCAGCAGTGGCAGGAGCGGCGGTCGCAGGAGCGGCGGTCGCAGGAGCGGCGGTCGCAGGTGCGGGTGCTACGGTCGCAGGAGCAACGGTAGTGGCTGCAGGTCCGCAGGCGGTGATGACCATTACCATGACGAGCGTTAGTGCAAATGCTAATTTCTTAAACATGTATTTTTCTCCTCTTCAAATTTGAATGGGGTTTCAGAAAGATGCTAAGTGGATTTTTGGTTTATTTTTGCCGTTCACCTCCTTATGGATACACATCTTGTTATTGGATAGGTTGTTGCGACCAGCACATGGCTCGCAAGAAAAAAGAAAATGGCTCATGCAAAAAGCGCGCCCACGATATCTGGTTGTGCCAGGATCGCCTGGTAAACTGTCGCCACGCCGCCCATTACACATGCATCCGAGCCGTGCTTGGCCAGCACCAATCGCATGGCACCGCGATTCCATTTCAGGGTGCGCTGCTCAACTTCCTTTTCAATGACTGGCATCAGGAATTCCCCCGCCAGGCTAAGGATACCACCAAATACGACCAGTTCAGGATTCAGTGCATTCACCAGGGAGGCAATCCCAATCCCCAGGTGACGCCCGATGATCTCCAATGCTGTCAGCGCCACGGCATCACCCGCCCGCGCTGCCTCAACGATCAAGGGTACTGTCAGAGCATCTCGCCTGCGACCTGTCATTTCAGCCAGTCTGCTGACCTCCCCCTGATTAATTCGTCTCCAAACGTGGCGAAAAAGTGCCTGTTGGCTCACCTGGGTCTCCCAACAACCCTGGTTGCCACACTTGCAGATCTCTCCATCCGGATCTAATGTCATGTGCCCAAATTCGGCGCCCACACCGGTCACACCGCTGAACACATGCCCGTTATGGACAATCCCCCCACCCAAACCGACTCCTGCGCTAATATAAAGCACCTCATCATATCCCTCCGCCGCACCGAAGTAGTGCTCGCCCAGGGCGGCAATATTACCCTCGTTGTCCACAAACAAGGGTACTTTGAATGACTCTTGTAATATGGCACGGATGGGTATATCTTTCCACCCCAGGTTGGGGGCAAACAACAACGTTCCGGTAGACTGGTCGACCAGGCCAGGGATTCCGATTGTGATACCCAGGAGCGGGCCACATGCACTGCACCCGGACTCAATTGCCTGATTTAAAATAGCCAGCATGCGTTCGATGATTGCATGCTGGCCAAGTTCAAGATCAAATGGTTCTTGGTGACGCCAAATGACCTTGGGCGAAAAATCCGTACAAATGACAAGAATAAAATAAGTCCCAATTTCGCAACTGACTATAAAACCTGCGGTTGGATTTAGTTTCAGCAGCGTGGCAGGGCGCCCTGAACTCGGCGATGCGAGCCCAATTTCTTGCACGAACTGGCGCTCGATCAATTCGTTAACCAGGCTGGAAACAGTGGTCTTGTTTAAACCGGTTGTTTCCGCCAGGGCAGCCCGTGAGATGGGTGCGTTTGTGCGCAGGTGATTCATGATTAACGAAAGATTGATTTCGCGTACAAGGGCTTGATCACCAGTCCGATAATGATTAACAGGAATCATGTTGGGTTTTGGGAATTGTTTCGACGAAAGCCACACATCACTACACATAGTTGGTTGTCTCAACAAACAAATTGTACAGCGGAATTCAGAAAAGTCAAGAAGCAATATGAAAATAATAACATTATTCACTATTGGTAATGACAAAAGGCATGGGCGCACCCCGAATCCTCTTCCATCTTTTCATGTAAAACTGAGAATCTGTATCGTTTTTACGATTCCGTTAGTTTTGCTCGGTTGGGTGGGATGGGTTTTTCGTCCATAGGTGAAGGTTGACAGGTTTAGTAAATCAAAACTTGATTGGTGATGTTATGTTTATTGACAATCATTCAAGAGGATGATAATGTATGCATGTCGAGACCTTCCAAAGAGGACTGCAGCTTACTGACCGTTTTCAAGTCCAGGTAAAGCAGTTCTCTCCATAATCTTTTCAGAATAGAGGAGATTAAACCATGATCAAGATCGGAATCAACACTGACAACTGGCGCCACGCAGACAAACCAATTGACTATTGTTTCGATAAAATAGCCAAACAAGGTGTGGAATATTGCGAACTTGAAGCCGTGGGAGGCGCGGAATTCTTCACCGGACTGGGCTTTGCGCCCTTTATCCCATTGGACAGTGACCCGCTGGAACTGCGTAAGAAACTCGACAAGTACGGCTTGAAAGTCTCGGAGTTTGACGTTTCCTTCCCGATTAATCGCTGGGAGTGTATTGAATTCATCCAGCGCGGGATTATCTTTGCCGGTCTACTCGGCTGCACGCGGGTGGATACCACCGACGGCCAGACCAAACTTCCGGGCCTCTCGGATAAAGAACAACTCGACCGCATCCGCTACCACCTGTCGCAATGTGTCCCGTTCGCAGAGAATCACAAAGTGATCATCAACGTGGAACCGCACGGCCCTTTCACCAATAATACCGAGACACTCTTGGGGATTATCGAGCCGTTCCAGTCCGAGTACGTTCAGATCAACTTCGACACTGGCAACACTTTCATCGCCGGCAACGATCCGCTCGCTTTCCTGAAAAAAGTACGCAAGTACGTCAACCATGTACACGTGAAGGATGTGAGCAAGGGCTTGGCCGATGCAGTGCGCGGCAAGGAGACCGGTATCTCGGCCTCGGTGGTGCCCATCGGGCAGGGCGTCAACGCCCCCAACATCGCCGGGTGTGTCCAATTCCTCAAGCAGACCGATTGGGATGGAGTCTTGTCAATCGAAAGCGATGGCGAAGAAAACATCCAGCCTTCGGTCGAGTGGCTTCGAAAACAGGTCGGATAAGGACACAATACCATGAGTGGAAAAACGATTGTTGTGCTGGCGACCCTGGATACCAAAGGCCGCGAAGCACAGTATCTGCGCGAGCAGATTGAGAAGTTCGGCGATAAAGCCCTGGTGGTGGATACGGGTGTGACCGGCACTCCCGGCACCCTTCCGGATATCACCCGCGAGCAAGTGGCCGAGGCAGGTGGGATGCCGCTGGCTAAAATCCTGGCGAATCCATCCCGCGATGTGGCTGCGCCGGTAATGGCCGAGGGAGCTACGAAAATTGTCTCCCGGTTGGCGGAGGAAGGCAAGATCCACGGTATCGTGGCAATGGGTGGGACACAGGGAACTACCCTCAGTACCCATGTGATGCGCGCCCTACCCTATGGTTTTCCGAAAGTGATGGTGTCCACCATGGCTTCCGGCAATGTCGGCCCGTGGGTCGACATCCGTGACATCACCATGATGTTCTCTGTCACAGATATTATGGGGTTAAATCCAGTCATGCGTAAGATTCTGGCGAATGCCGCTGGAGCGGTGTGCGGCATGGCCGGCGTGGAAGTAAAGCTGGAGCATAGAGAGAAACCTCTCGTTGCTGTCACTACTGTGGGCATCACCACCCTGGGTGCGATGAAAGCTGCCGAGGTGCTGGAGGCCGCTGGCTTTGAGACCATCACATTCCATGCCATCGGTCCCGGCGGGCGCGCCATGGAACAAATGATGAAAGAAGGGCTGATTGCCGCGGTGCTGGATTACTCGACCATCGAGGTATCCAACGAGATGTACCATGCCATGCTGGCGGGCGGACCGGACCGGTTAACGACTGCCGGAAAACTCGGCCTGCCGCAAGTGCTGTGCCCCGGCGCGATTGAAGTTCTGGTGTATGGCGAACCGGAGACCGTCCCGTCACCTTACAATACCCGCACCCTCATCCGGCACAGCCCGCAGATCACCGATGTACGCCTGAACAAGCAGGAGATGGCAGAGGTGGGCAAGGAAGTCGCCCGCCGCCTGCAATCAACCAAGGGCAATGCTGTCTTCATGATCCCAACTGCCGGCTATGACAGTTACGCAGTGAAAGGCTTTGGATTTTACGATCCTGAGGCTGATGCGGCTTTCGTGGAAGCGCTGAAGAAAGACTTGCCGAAAAACATCCGCTTGATCGAGCGCGACACTTACATCGATGACCCGGCGTTCGCGGTCGAAGCCGCTCAGACTCTGATCGATTTGATCCGGGCTAAAAAATAGGAGGTTGTTATGGCAAAACGGTATACCCGCCAACAGTTCCTCGACCGCCTATGGGCCGAGATTAAACGCGGCAAGCCATTGGTAATGACCGGCGCGGGCAACGGGATTGCAGCCAAGTTCATCGAACGTGGAGGCGTGGATATCCTGGGCGTGTACAACACCGGCTACTTCCGCATGCAGGGCTACGGCTCACTGGCTGGGATGTTGCCCATGGCTGACGCCAATGAAATGGTCTATCAGGTCGGAAAGCGCGAAGTTCTTCCGCAAGTCAAGGAAACACCGGTCATCGCTGGATTGAACGGCGTGGACGTTCTGCGCGATATGCGCTTGTTCCTCGAAGATATCAAGCACATCGGCTTTTCTGGGGTCCACAACTTCCCGACCGTGGCATGGTTCGACGGCGACTTCCGCAAAACGCTGGAAGGTACCGGCCTGGGCTACCAGCACGAAATTGACATGCTCAATTATGCCCACGAGTTGGACCTGCTGACTATCGGCTACGCCTTCAACGAAGTCGACGCCGAGCGGTTGATGCGCGATGCTGCACCCGACATTTTCATCTATCACGCCGGCATCACACGCGGTGGTTCCACCGGCTACAGCGCCAGCCAGGGGCTGGAAGACATGGCGAAGCGCAGCCAGTCGCACTATGCCATCGCAAAAAAGCTGAAACCCGATGTGATCCTGCTGGCGCACGGTGCGGCGCTGGTAAATCAGGAAGATGCACAATATATGCTCGACCACACCGACTGCCACGGAATTCAGTTGGGCTCAAGTATCGAGCGTATGGCGGTGGAAGTTCCGCTGCAAGAGCGTGCCGCCTCGTTCAAGGCAGTTCATTATCCGGAAGGTGTAAAACGTTGGTGAGCGCAAACCTGCGCATCATCTTCTTTGGAAACTCGCAGAGTGTATTCAGCAACCGGTTCTTCAATCCTCTTCTGGATACACCCTGCGATCTGGCCGGGGTGGTGGATGTGCCGCCTGCAAAGCGGCAGTCCACCAACCCTTGGACGGGGAGTGGTAAACCCAGTTTTGTAGACACTTCCCGTGAGCGTGGAACGCCGGTCTTCGAGCCGTCCAACCCCAACACACCCGATTTTGAAGAAACATTGGCCGGTCTCTCTCCTGACTTGTTCCTCGCCGCCGGATACATGTTCCTGCTCAAACCAGCCCTTCTTTCTATTCCGCGCCTGCTCGCAGTCAACTTGCACGCCTCACTCCTTCCGGCCTATCGTGGCAAGCACCCTGTGTTCTGGGCATTGCGAAACGGCGAGCGCCAGGCAGGTCTCAGCGCGCATGTGATGGATCCGCATTTTGATACCGGCGAAGTTCTATATCAAGTGCGGGTACGCACACGCAAACAGGATACGGTCAGCTCGCTTTATGAACGCATCATCAATAAAAGTGTGTCGCTGGTTCCACGTCTGGTCACAGACGTAGCGAAAGGTTCGCTGCCCCGAATACCTCAACCGCAAGCCGGTGCCTCGTATTTCTCCTCCGTAAGCGACGCAGACTTCCAACTAGATTTGACTCGCCCGGCGGAGAGCCTGCGGCGTTGGATACAAACCTCTCCGGGAGAATGTTGGCGAATGGTGGCGGGCCGGCGCGTGTACTTCTTCAACGCAAAGGTTGAACCTTATTCTGGTACAGCCGTCCCCGGCGAATTGATCCGGTTGGGAAGATACTCCGCTACCCTTGCAACCGGTCAGGATGCACTGACAGTGCGCTGGGTTCGGCCCGATGGCGAAGACAAACGTTCCCTAGCAGCATTTTGTGCAAAATTTGGCTTGAAGGTCGGCAGTATTTTGTAGTTTATGGAGCATAATGCCACTTGCCTCGTTCAATGATTTGATGTCCGATGCGCAGCGTGGGGGCTATGCGGTCGGTTACTTTGAAAGCTGGAATCTGGAATCCCTGCTGGCAGTGTGCGACGCTGCCGAAGCAACACACTCGCCGGTCCTGTTGGGTTTCAGCGGCATCTACCTGCCTCATCCAGACCGGATAGTGCACGAACCACTCAGTCTGTATTCTGCGCTTGGTCTTGAAGCCATCCACCGGCTTTCTGTGCCTGCTTGCCTGGTGTTCAACGAATCGCCGGATTTTGAATGGGTGTTGGAAGCCATCAAACTCGGCTTTGGTCTCGTAATGTTCAGCGACGAAACGCTCAGCTTCGACGGTCAGGTTGAAAAGGTTCGCTCGGTGGTCAAAAAAGCGCACGCGACCGGGGTGGCAGTAGAAGGCGAAGGCGTATCCCTGCCCGGTGTGGGAGGCGAACTTTTAGCCATGCCCGACGATCTGCATCTTACTGATCCCGATCGCGCTCTGGACTTTATCCAGCGTACCGGCGTCGATGCATTTGCTGTCAACGTTGGGCAGGCGCATTTGCACGGACGGAGGCGGGTGCGCTTGAATCTCCCACTCGTTGCGAATCTCAAGCAGGCGCTCAAGGTTCCGCTGGTCCTGCATGGGGCCACATCTGTGGACTTCGACGATCTATCCGAAGCCATCCATCTGGGCATTAGCAAGGTCAATGTGGGCAGCGCCCTCAAACGGACTTACTTTGAAGCAGTGCGCAAGGCAGCTATCCAGGTCGGGGACGATTACAATCCATACGAGGTGATCGGCTCCGGGCAGGCCGGCGATGTGCTCACCGCTGGCAGGCTGGCTTTGCAGAAAATGGTGGAAGATTGGATGAGAGTATTTAAACCCGAAAGGAAGCAGCCTTGATCTACGAAATTGTCATCCCTGCCCTGGGTGCTACTGGCGGCGATGTGGTCTTGGAGGAATGGCTGGTAAAGCCTGGGCAATTCGTGAAATCCGGATCGGCGTTGTTCATGGTAACGACCGATAAAGCCACCGTAGAGGTGGAAGCATTTCGCGACGGCTTTTTACGTGAAACCCTGGTTTCCCCTGGAGCAATTGTATCCGTGCAAACGGTCGTCGGCCGGATGTCCGACACACTTGAGGAACCCTTGAGTAGTATTTCAGCTGGGTTGGAGGCGGTCGGGATCGAAAAACTGGTAGAGCAAAAGGAAAAACTCCCCGAGACCAGTGACCTGCGTACCCGGCGGAAACTTTCCTCCCCCCTCGCCCGCCGCATGGCGGCAGAACTCGGTCTCGATCTGGCGACCGTAAAAGCCAGCGGCTCGCAAGGCCAGATCCTAAAACGCGACATAGTTCGCACCGCTGGTCAAACTCGCGCCGAAATCGGGCTGCGAAGAGTGCCTCTTTCACCGATGCGGCGAGCCATCGCTGAACTCACACAACGAAGTAATGCTGAAGTACCGCATTTCCAAGGATCGGTGGTCATTGATATGACCGAGGCCAGGGCCATGCTCAAGCAGGCTGCAGGGATGGCTGCGAAGAACAGCTGGGCCGCACCTACGATCACCGACCTGGTCCTGCGTGCAGCCGCACTGGCATTGCGTCAAACTCCCGCCCTCAATGTTTCATTTCGCGGCGAGGAGATCCTGTACTATGACGATATTCATATCGGGTTGGTGATCGGGCTGGCGGAGGGGTTGTTGGTTCCGGTGGTGCGTCATGCTGACCGGCTGAATCTGTTCACGCTCGCAGCCGCCACCCGCCGGTTGCGTAAAGGGGCCGAAACCGGCCAACTTTCTAGTTTGCAGCTAAGCGGAGCAACCTTCACCGTTTCCAACCTGGGCATGTATGGGCTGGATAGTTTCAGCGCAGTCATCAATCCACCGGAAGCCGGCATCCTGGCGCTCGGTGCAGCGAAGGAACAACCGGCGGCTTGGCAGGGAAATCTTGCCTTGCGCTGGCTGATGACGGCAACGCTCGCTGTGGACCATCGCGCCGTGGACGGTATCACCGTCGCGAAGTTCCTGGAAGAATTCAGACAATTGCTGGAGAACCCGTTGGTTCTCTCACTCGAGCCACCAAAGGAGATCAGCGAATGACCGGATCTGACAACTTTCCGTTGGAGACCGCACGCGAGATGTACAGGCGGATGGTATTGATTCGCCGCTTTGAGGATCATCTGTATGCCCTCTTCCTGCAAGGGGCAGTCCCTGGCACCCTGCATCAATATCAGGGCCAGGAGGCGGTGGCAGTCGGCGTGTGCATAGCTCTCCGGCCCGATGATGTGATCTTCAGCACCCACCGGCCTGTGGGTCATCTGCTCGCGCGCGGCAGTTCGCCGCGCGGCATCGCCGCCGAAATAATGGGCAAGGCCACCGGATGCGCAGGCGGCAAAGGCGGACAGATGCACCTCACCGATGTAACCGTGGGCGCCATGCCCTCCAACGCCATTGTGGGCGCCAACATTCCCATCGCCACCGGAGCAGCGCTGGCCTTTCAATTGCGCGGGCAGGATCGCGTGGCGGTGAGTTTCTTCGGCGATGGTGCCTCCAATATCGGCGCGTTTCACGAAGGGATCAACCTCGCCGCAGTGAAAAACGCACCCGTCATCTTTGTGTGTGAAAACAACCAGTACGGCGCCTCAACCGCCATCTCTTCAATGCTCCGGATTACGGATATTGCCGATCGTGCCGCGGCATACGGCATTCCGGGGCGTGTGGTAGATGGGATGGACGTTCTGGCCGTCCATCATGCTGTGCTGGAAGCCGTGGAAAGAGCGCGGCAGGGAAATGGTCCGACTTTGCTGGAGTGCAAAACTTACCGCTACGCCGGTCACTCACGCGGCGATCCTGGGGGCTACCGGACTCGCGATGAAGTGCAGCGTTGGCGCGAGCGTGATCCAATTTCGCATATGCGGGCATTGCTGATCACGGAGCGTGGGATGGCTGAAGAAGAGCTTATTTCGATCGAAAACGCCTGCCAGTCGGAGGTCGAGGAGGCAGTTGAGTTCGCCCGCAACAGCCCGGAGCCGGGCATTGAAGAGACATACCTGCATGTGTTTAAGGAGCGCCAATGAGCACCCGCGAGATGACCATGGTCGAGGCGTTGCGCGATGGATTGCGTGTTGCCATGCTCAGCGACCCGGCGGTATTCCTTATCGGTGAGGATCTCGGCATTCCAGGCGGGTTTGGCGGCGGCTTTACTGTTACCCTCGGTTTGTCGGACGAATTCGGCCATGCCCGCGTGATGGATACACCCATCTCCGAGATTGCCATCGTCGGTGCCGCCGTTGGGGCGGCGTTGGTTGGGATGCGTCCGGTGGCCGAGATGCAATATGGCGACTTCGTCTTCTGCGCTATGGATCAGGTGGTCAACCAGGCCGCCAAGATGCATTATATGAGCAACGGGCAGGTATCCGTGCCGATGGTTCTACGCTTGCCGGTAGGCGCATCCGCGCGCGGTGCGCAACATGCGCAGAGTACTGAAGCCTGGTTCATGCACACGCCCGGTCTGAAAGTTGTCTGCCCATCCAATCCATACGATGCCAAGGGACTCCTGCTCGCCGCCATTCGCGACAACAACCCGGTCGTATTTTTGGAACATAAATTGCTGTACGGTGGAAAAGGCGGGCGCAAGGAATCATCTTCTGCCGCCAAGGTTGTCAGCGTGCCAGAAGAAGATTACGAAATTCCGCTCGGCACGGTCGCGGTCAAACGCCAGGGCAGCGATTTGACTCTGCTTGCCAACATGCTTATGTTGCACCGGGCTATGGATGCCGCGCAAGAACTGGACCAGCAGGGCGTCCACGCCGAAGTGATTGACATGCGCTGTCTCGTCCCGTTGGACATGCAGCCGCTCATCGCTTCCGCCCAGAAAACAGGCCGCGTGTTGATTGTGGAGGAAGACAACCTCACCGGTGGTTGGGGCGCAGAAGTCGCTGCCCGCCTGTCTGAGGCCGTTTTCTTCCATCTGGATGCGCCTATCACCCGTGTGGCCGCGCCCGACACGCCCGCGCCGACCGCGCCTGTCCTGGAGCACGAGTATGTTCCCTCCGTACAGCGTGTAGTCGCAGCGGCGTTGAAGCTGGTGGCAGGCTGACGTGAACAAAACTTACTAGTCCGCCTGGCAGGCTCCAAAAGTCTGTTGCGTCAGGCTAAGCAAATGGACCCGTACCCGTCCACCGGGTAATCGATAAAGACCCGCCATAAAGACGGGTCTTTAATTATCCAAATATATCCACCCCTATCGGCTTTTCTGCACCTCTACGTCAAAAACCTTGACCCTGCTCCATTTTGCTGAATGCTTCTCGACAAATGCCAGGTGGACTGAATCAGCCTGGTAGAGGTTATGGTCCGCCGTATCTTTGAATAGCAAGGAGAGAGCATAAGTATAGGTATTCTCGACGACATCTCGGTGGGTATCGGCTGGCTTGCCATAACGGCCGTTTATTACCAGCCGGTCCATGAGGAGTGTATCCAACCCCTTTTCAAATTCAAGCAGATCAGAATCGGATAACCCCTCTTTTAGCCAAAAGAATACATTGTGACTGTGCATTCTGCCTCTTTCTTGAGAAATAAATTCAGATTGAATAAGAATTGAAATCCAATCGTGTTCCTAACTATAGCATCAATTGGCTAAGTGCGCTTCTCTTTCAGCAAGCCTTCTTCCCTGCGCACTGCCTGTAAAGCTTCCACATACGGCTTGTTGAAGGTGCAGCAGCCTACATTCTTTTGGCGGATGAGCAGCTCGATACAGTGATCGTCTGCTGTGCACCACTTGACATCTTCTTCTCTGCCTTCCATCAGCTTGACCGGGGTGAACGGATCTGCCAGGGATTGCCGGCCCAGTGCCACCATATCAACCACACCGTCCCGGATGTTCTTGTCTCCCCAATACAGCAGGGTGTTTTTCTCCCGGTCAACAGCTTGCAGAGCATTCTTTCCATCCCGGAAGATCGTATACGCCGAGCCAATCACGATTGTTTCTGGTTTTAAATTGTCGCGCAGTATCTTGGAGAAAGTGTGGTGCAGGTAAGCATAATCGGGGATTTTCTTATCCGGCTGGGAAAGCGCCAGGGTGATGGATGGGCTTCCCGCAGACTGCAGGATATAAGCCGCCCCGCGTTCCTCCAGGCCTTTGGCCAGGGCGATCGATTCGGTCAGGTCCATCACGGATGAATCCGGTCCAGCTGAGCCGCACCCGCCCGGGAATCCTTCCCAGACCGAGACCTTGGATCCGATCAGGAAATTCGGGTCATTGATCTCACGGACGACTCTTTCGGTCAATTCAAATGCGAACCGGCTGCGGTTTTCCCAACTGCCGCCATATTTCCACTTGCGGTCATTATAAGGGCGCAGGATCTGCGAACCAAGGTAGCCGTGGCAAAATTTTAGATCGACGCCATCAGCTCCTGCATGGTAGCTGATTTTTGCGGCTTGCACGAACTCATCCTGAATTCTTTCGATATCTTCTTCCGAAAGCAGCTCACCGCCAAACCCCGGTAGGGGCTTCACGCACACCCGTTTGGAAAATGCCGGGTGGCTTAATTCCCCGGCATGCGTCAGTTGAAAGATAAAGAGCGGTTTATCGTTGACCTTGCGCAGCGCGGAGACGAATTTCGTCAGGGCGGGTTCATTACGCGGCATAATGCCCAGTTGCGAATCCCGGCCGCGGTTTTCATACGTGACTGTGATCGCTTCCAGATCGATCAACCCTGCCTGACCATTGAACAGGTTGGTGTAGCGCTCATAGGTTGGCTCAGTCGGGTTCCCCTCTTTATCCGAATCACAGCATTCCATCGCGTTGATCACAAAACGATTGGCAGCTGTCCTTTTTCCGATCTTGACCGGTGTAAATAGGGCATTTTGAGTTGACATTTTTCTCCTTCGAAGATGGATGCTAATCCGAATGGATTGCGCGGATTGATCAACCGTTTCCGCCATTTATTATTCTATTGTGTTCCCTCTTACAATACAATCCAAGATTAGTATCATTAGAATACTAGGGGAATACTAGTATAATTGTTGTGTCATTCTGGATTACGAATTTAACTCTTCCAATAAAAATTGATAAAGGGAGCAATCATTGAAAATGGTAAGCAGCGTTCAACAAGAAGATCATATTTCTCCACCACAAAGCGATCAGGTCGATGCTGACCTGCTCGCTTCGATCAGATGGGTCTCCGATCCCATCATTCGCCTTGACCCGGGGACTGGATCCGTAGGGGAAATGTTCCAAAGTAAGGATCTGTTGCTTGCCACATTGAATTGCATCCAGGATGGAGTTAGTATTCTTGATACAGATCTGAACGTGAGAAATATTAACACCTCCATGCAGTATTGGTATTCAAACACTGAGGATATTATCGGAAAAAAGTGTTACCTGGTTTACCATAACCGGGCCCAACCCTGCGAAAATTGTCCCGTACTGAAAACGATTGGAAGTAAAACACCTCATATTGGCATTGTGAAATATTCCCAGGCTGGTAGCGATAAAGGCTGGCAGGAATTATTCGCCATACCGATTTTGGATGGAGATGATACCCTGGTGGGGGTTTTGGAATATGTGCGTGATATTTCATACCAGTACAAGCTGGAGCATGATCTGAACAGTATTATGGAACAATACCAATCCCTGGAAAAAAGGAGTGCGGCCATCTCCCAACTGTTGATGCAACGAAAATTGGAGCGGGAACAATTGGAAGAAACGATTACGCAAAATTTTGAAAAATTCATTAAACCGTCCTTAAACTACCTGAAGACGAGATCAGACGTTAATGAAGTCAATCTTGTCGAAACCTTGATAGAAGAGATCGTATACCCAATTACTAAAAAACGGTCTTCAATCCTGGATAAATTGTCAGTTCGGGAAATGCAGATTGCTTTGCTTATCAAGGAAGGTAGATCAAGTGAGGAAATCGCCAAAAACCTGGTGGTATCCAAAAAAACAGTGGACTTCCATCGCTCAAATATCAGGAAAAAACTGGGTCTGAAAACCGAAACAGGTGAGAGAATAAACCTGGTGACCTATCTGGTATCTCACCTATGACTTCCTTGAAAAGAATGCTCTGGCCTAAACCTTGGTGTGGAATATAATAGGGCGGAGCTATGGAAAAATAAAAATCACTAAGGGGCCTGCACTGCCCATTATTGCCTCCGCGGAATTCATAGGAGATCATTGTTGAATAATCCCGCTCCCGCCCATTTCAAACCGTTGCCCGCGACTTTCGCCTATTACACTACCTTCATCACACTCGGCGCGACCATGGCCCTTAGCGGACCGGCCTTGCCCTGGCTGGCGCAACACACCAACAGCCGTCTCGATCAGATCAGCAGCATCTTCATTGCCAGCTCGTTGGGCTATATGGTCGGCTCCCGGCTCGGTGGACAGGCCTATGACCGCTTTCAGGGTCACCGCATCCAGGCTCTTGCCATGTTGTTGATTGCCTTGAGTGCCGCCCTTGTACCGGTTTTGCACTCGCTCTGGTTACTGGTGGTGATCCTTTTTTTGCTGGGGACTTTCCAGGGTTCCCTGGATGTGGGCTGTAATACCCTGCTGACCTGGATCCACGGGCAGAAAGTGGGTCCTTTCATGAACGGCCTGCATTTCTTCTATGGCGTAGGTTCATTCGTGGCCCCGTTGATCTTCGCCCGGGTGGTTTTGGCCGCCGGAGTAATAAACTGGGCCTATTGGATTTTTTCCCTGCTGGCCTTGCCTGTGGCGGCCTGGTTATGGCTCATGCCCAGCCCACCGATCCGCAAGACGACCCATTCAGCCGCCAGCGGCAGGTCGTTCAATGGATTGTTTCTGCTGTTCGTCTTTTTCTTTGTGTTTACAGTCGGGGTTGAGCTCGGTTTTGGTAATTGGATTTATACCTTTTCATATCGCCTTCATTTGGCCAGTGAGACCGGTGCCGCCTACCTGACCTCGGGATTCTGGGGCGCCTTCTCGATCGGACGGCTTCTCGGCGTTGTCACCTCCTCCCGTTTCCGCCCGCAATCCATCCTTTTCGCAGACCTGGCCGGGTGCCTGGTTGCCTTTGCCATCCTGCTGCTCTGGCCGGTTTCCACCCTGGCACTCTGGACTGGTACGATCCTGATGGGTCTGTCGATTGCCTCCGTCTTCGCAACCGGAATGTCTTTCGCTGAACAGCGCTTGAGTTTAACCGGGGCCATGATTGGCTGGATCCTGGTCGGCGTAGGCATTGGCGGTATGGTCTTCCCCTGGTTGATCGGCCAGATGTTTGAGAGTATCGGCCCGCGCATCACCATGCCAGTCCTGCTGGTAAGCAACCTGATCGCATTTGTCCTCCTGCTCGCCTTGATTCTTCCCCTTGAGAAAAAGGATTACGGTAGTATTTCTTCAGCCCAGAAAATTGACCTCGGCTGACAAACACATGGATTATTTCCTCGCTATCCTTCCTATCCTCGTTGTCCTCAGCATGATGATCTTTCTGCGCTGGGGAGGGCAGCGGGCGGGGCCGATCGGCTGGGCTTGCTGTGCGCTTGTCGCTATTTTTGCCTTCGGCTTGGGCTGGAAAGTCTTCTGGGTATCTCAAGCCAAAGGTCTATTGCTTTCCCTGAATGTCCTGATCGTCCTCTGGGCTGCGCTGTATCTTTATCACTTGGTTAATCAGATCGGGGGCGTGGAGGCGATTGCCCGAAGTTTGGAGGAACTGATTTCCGACCGGGGATTATTATTCCTTGTTCTTGCCTGGATCTTCAGCGCAATGATTGAGGGGGTGGCCGGATTCGGCATGCCGATTGCAATCGTGGCGCCCATGTTGGTGGCTTTGGGCCTTCCGCCTCTTGTCGCAGTTGCTGCGCCTGCAGTCGGTCACGCCTGGGCAGTCACCTTCGGTAACATGGGCTTGGTGATTCAGGCGCTGGTCGCAGTTACGAAGATCGATCCGGCTGCACTGGCGCCTGATGGTGCGCTTTTGCTGGGGGTCGCTTGCCTGGCCTGTGGGCTGGGAGTGGCGATTATTTTAAAACAAGTCCCGCGCTGGCCAATCATCATCCTTCTCGCCGGTTGCATGTCTGCAGTGCAATATTGCTTGGCAGCCATTGGCCTGCCAGGCTTGGGATCTTTTTCGGCGGCCCTCGTAGGAATAATGATATGTATCCTGATCAGCAGGCGCACGACGGAAAAATTACCAAAAAAACCAAAAACCACCGCATTGACCGCCGCACTGCTCTTCTATGGCTTGGCGATTGCGGTGATAATGCTGGCGGCCATCCTTGCCCCAGTCAATCACGTTCTTTCACGGATTGTACTGTCATACACATTCCCAAAAGTGATCACCAGGTTAGGGGTTACCACTCCCGCCGGACCGGGTCAGGTCTTCCACCCTCTGCTCCACCCGGGTGTCCTGATTTTCTTGAGTACATTGATCTGTTATCCCATTCTGCGTTGGAAGAATTACATCCCCCCGGGCGTCTGGAGGCAGGCAGCTTCAACCACAGTCCGATCCGCCGGGATGGCGAGTATCGGCATCGTTTCAATGGTCGGTCTCTCCACGTTGATGGACCACAGCGGTATGACCACATTACTGGCTCAGGGACTCAGCCAGACGGTCGGAGCAGCTTTTCCATTCTTTTCGCCGCTGGTAGGCATGCTGGGCGCATTTGCAACAGGCAGCAATGTAAACTCGAACGTGCTGTTTGCACCCCTGCAGCAAAAGATTGCCTCATTCCTCAGAATCGACCAGGTCATTCTGGTATCAGGTCAAACGGCGGGAGGATCGATCGGAAGCATGATCTCTCCGGCCAAATTGGTCGTGGGCTGCAGCACATCCAGAATGAAAGGTCATGATGGAGAGGTTCTCCGGTATACTCTGCCGGCCGGACTCTTGATTGGCCTTCTGGTTGGGGTAGCCACCTGGATGATTGTCCATTTTTAGCCAGAAACCTACAATACAGCCGACAATAAATATGCTCCTTCAAGGAGTTGTTTATGGTTTGCAAGCAGCGCACCGCAGTGTGTGCGCATATTAAAACAATAGTTGTCTGGCTTTCAGGTCGCCTGCGCTTGCAGGCCCAATGGCCTGACGAGTTGAATGACACCCCTTTTTCCATTGATCAGCCACGTCGAGTCTTCGGCTTGGAGCGTTTCCGCTTGTCCAGGCTGCAAACCGGCCATGATTTCCCCCTTCAGCGTGCGCAGGACGGCAAATGGGGCCGGGAAATACCCACAAACATCTTCCATCCGGGTGGTAGGCGGCCAGTGGCGGTCATCCAGTAGCCGGCGATAGTTGACATCCCCTTTGACCAGCACCAGCCCGGCGGAAGCCAGTTCCTTCCGAAGGCGTGCTGGCATATTACGGAACATCCGCCAGCTCGTCCAAAACAGGTCGGTGTCGAAAACCAAATGTCCAGCTGAGAGATCATCGTCCAGACGCATACCCAGGGCCTTCAACCCTGCACTTGCTGATGTCCTCAAAAGGTCGACGGTGCTATGCGCGTCCGCTGGCATTGCATCCGAGACGAAGAAGGGCTGGTTTTTTAGATTGAGATGGATTACCTGAACCCATTCTTGGCGCAGCAGGAAGTCCGCCAGCGCCAGGTCGAAAAGCAAGTCGCTGCCTACATTGTCGCAGATAAAGTCAACCCGGGCCAAGCCACCCGCCAGCAGGTTCCGGACCTGCTCGGTATGATCGATCAGGATCAAATGGCGCTCTGCCAAAGTCGCCAGGCCGCTGCGGGCTTTCACCGTTACAGTAAAATTGCTCAGGTCGGCGCGGTTTCCCCACAGGCCGGAGTGCAGCAAGGCTTCGAAGTGCTCCCCGGTTTCCAGGCCGGAAAATTGCTCCCAAACGGAGGACAGCCGCTGGATTTCGCCAGCCATCTGCGCCGTTTTTTGCTTCTCGAACGGATCACGGCCCAGTTCTTGCCCAGCCTGGAAATAGCCTATCGTCTCCAGCAGCCGGCGATAGAAAAAGGTTTCGGCAAAGTACCAGGGGATTTCGAGCCAAGTTTTGTCGGCATAGTTTGCCAGTTCGCGATTCCAATCCGGTACATCCTGGGCAGACTCGGCCAAAGGCTGGATTGGTCCGGATGTGATCTCGTCGCTGAAATGTTCCAAGGCAGCCACTACAGCTGGCGGATATGCATTATCGGCCAGCACCTGGCGGATGATTTGTGGCTTGCGTTCGAGGATGGTCTTGCGCGCAAAAGAGCCTGGATCGGAGGTCATCAGGAAAGGCGGCAGATTTTTGTCGGGCATACCAAAACTTTCTGGAATCACACTACAAGGCCCGTGCTGATTGGCCCGGCAGGATCAACAATAATTTGTAAAAACAATCCCGGTTAGAAATATAACTCTTCCAACGTTTTGCTCACGCCCGGCCGGCCGAACAAAGGTAAATCGCGCGTTCGCATGGTGTTGCTCAGGCCCCGGACTTCCTCGCGATTAAGCTCACGGATTTCACCAGCCTGCATCGCCATTAAAATAGAAGTGGCGCTCATTTCCAAAAGTTCGACATTCATCATTGTTTCTTTTATTCCTGAACGGGTCATCGTCACCAGGCCGTGGTTCTGCATGATAAAAGTATCATATTTGGGCAGGAACGGTTCGAAGTTGCAGGCCAGTTCATCGGTTAATGGTTCTGCATAAGGAACAACCGGCACCGGACCCACCTCTGTTGTTGTTTCCGGATATAACGGCCGCATCAGCCAGTTCTTCCCTTTGGAAATCGCCAACGCACAGACCGCGGGTGGGTGACAATGGATGATGGATACGATATCATTCCGCATCTGAAAGAACTTGAGATACATGGGCATTTCGCCGGTAGGCCGGCGTGTCCCTTCGAGCACGTTGCCCTTCAGGTCGATAAAAACCAAATCCTCTGAACGCACATCTCCCTTATTCATTTTGGTGGGCGTGATCAGCAACAAATCTTCTTCCAATTTCCAGGCCAAATTACCGCCACAACTGGTCACATAAAGGCTGGAAGCCAGTTTTCCACACGCTGCCAGGAATTTTTCAACCTGAACCGAATACTTTTTTACGAGTGTCATTCACATTTCTCCTTGTTTTAAAATTTCCCATTCTCTTAGCTCCATGGGGAGAGCCCGCTGATCATCATTTTTTGTCGAATGGATTAAAACGAACTTAGCGGATAAAGCTTCATCCTACTTTAATACTTCAAGCAGCCTACCATAGGCTCGATCCCAATCCTTCGGTTCTCCCGGCAGGTAGATCGAAGGTGGGAATGATTTGCGAACGAGATTCCGGGCATGTTCCAATGACTCGATCTGCCCCAATGCAATCCCTTGCATCAACACGTTACCTAGTGCGGTCGCTTCCACTGGTCCGGTGAGACAGGTGCACTGCGTGGCATCCGCAGTGAATTTGTTCAATAGGGAATTCTTGGTGCCTCCACCGATGATATGGATTCGCTCATAATGTGTGCCGGTGATCTCTTCCAATCTTTCCAGCACCCAGCGATACTTCAATGCAATACTTTCCAATACGGAGCGAATCAATTCGCCCTTGTTTTGAGGAACTGGCTGCCCTGTATCATTACAATACTTCCGGATTTGATCAGGCATATCCTCCGGATGCAGGAATCCGCCGAAGTCCGGATCGATTATGGATTGAAAAGGTTTGGCCTCCGCAGCCATGCGCGTGATCTCATCATAAGAGAGTTCCTCGCCATGCCGTGCCCAGGTGCGGCGGCACTCCTGCAAGATCCATAATCCCATCACGTTCTTGGACAATTGCCACTTTCCAAACACACCCCCCTCGTTTGTGAAGTTGTACTGGAGCGTCTGGTCGGTGACCACAGGTTGGTCGGCCTCGACACCCAGGATCGACCACGTACCGGAGCTAAGCCAGGCGAAGTCTTTTCCCTCTGCCGGAATAGCCACCACGGCTGAACCGGTATCATGACAGGCTGGGGCTACTACCGGGATGTGTCCGGCTCCGACCTCATTCGCCACCCTGGGATCCAGGCTGTCGATCACTGTGCCAGGTTCGATTACCGGCCGGAAGAGATATTCCGGGATGCCCATTGCTTTGAGGAGTGGGCGAGACCAATCACGCTGGCGTGCGTCGAAGCATTGTGTGGTGGTCGCGTTTGTGAACTCACAATTGATTTTTCCGGTCAACCAATAATTAAACAGGTCGGGGATGGTCAAAAACGTATGCGCTACTTCCAGAATAGGTGATTTATTAATGACCATCTCCAGCAACTGGTAGAGCGTGTTGACCTCCATGAACTGGATACCGGTATTCTCGAATATGTTTTCGCGCGGCATGCGTCTGAATGCCTCAGCATACATGCCGTCCGTCCGGCTATCCCGATAGTGAAACGGGTTGGCTAACAGGTCATTTTTTTTATCAAGCAGGGCAAAATCCACCCCCCAGGTATCCAGCCCAATCGAGTCTATTTGCTTGACACTGCCTGATACGGCCGCCGATATGCCGGATTTGATCTCTGACCATATCCGCAGCACATCCCAGTGTAGCCCATCTGGAAGGCGGACGGGGATGTTCGCAAAACGTCGAACCTCTGTCAGGGACAAACGATCTTCCTCCAGAGTTCCGGTGATCACCCGGCCACTTTCAGCGCCCAGATCGACCGCCAGGTAATTGCGATTAATCGCCATAATTATTCCAGGTGGAAATATTCTTCGAGTTCGATAAATGTCTCATCCGGGCGCGCATTCGAATCCATAAACTGGGACATAAATTCCTGCCAGCGTGTGTTGACATCTTTATCTGCCATCCTTGACTGGACAGCTTGCAGACTCTCATTGGTTTCAAAATAGCCAAATATTAAACCATCTGCGCGCATGAATAGTGTGTAGTTATGCCAGCCAGTCTCATGCAACGCTTCCAGCATTTCCGGCCAGACGTTTTTGTGATGTTCCTTGTACTCAGACAGACGGTCTGGTCTGACTTTGAATTGAAAACCAACACGCTTCATGGCAATTATTTCATTTTTTAATCTGTCACTCCGGCGGCCAACCATTGCTCAGCCGACCGCCGAAGTGACAGTCTAATCATGCTTGGATTTGGAAAACCGCAACTTTAGAAGTTGAATTTGTCGATTACGTCCTTGTTGAAGATGAACGGTTTGCCAAGCAGAATCGTATTATCCGGCGCAATAGTATAGCTGCCGAGTGTGCCGGCTGTGAAGGTATCGCCGGGATTGCCCTTGATCTTGCCCGAGGCAATGGCATCCAGGGCGTAGATGGTCAGATAGCCCAGGTCCGGCACATTCCAAAGGGCGAATTCTGGGATAATGTTGCTCTTGACATAGTCGCGTAATGCATTGGGGGTGCCCAGGCCGGTGACAAACACCTTGCCGGTCAAGTTTTGGTCCTTGACAGCACGGGCGGCTGCAGCAATACCCACGGACGTGGGGGCGACGATGACCTTCAGGGCCGGATAGGTTTTGATCAGAGCCAGGGCCTGGTTGTAGCTGGTCGTGTCATCATCATTTCCATAAACGATCGTGTCGAGCTTGAGCTTGGCATATTCCGGCTTCGCCAGGTCGGTCTTCATGACTTCGATCCAGGCATTCTGGTTCGGGGCCTGCGCCGTGGCGCTCAGGATGGCAATTTCGCCACCATCAGGTCCGGTGATTTGGAGTGCCATCTGGACCTGGGAATCGCCAATTCCTTGCGTATCGGCCTGGTTGACAAAGAGCTGAGTACCGCCCTTGGCAATATTGGAGTCCCAGGTAACGACTGGGATGCCGGCCGCGATCGCGGCCTGGCCGGTCGGGACCAGGGCATCCGCATCATCGGCCGAAATTGCCAGGCCGCTGACCTTCTGGGCGATGAGAGCGTTAAGCATGGTGATCTGAGCCGTGGCATCTGCAGTGGTTGGCCCCTGGTACAGAACTGTCACACCCAACTCCGTGGCGGCTTTTTGCGCACCCGTATTGGCGGCGTCGAAGTACGGGTTGCCCAGGTTCTTGGGAACCAGGACATAGGTGCGCTTGGCAGCAGGCGCCGATGTTGCCGGCGCCGGGGCGCTGGTGGTGGGTGTCGCAGCCGTACCGCAGGCACTCAACAGAATGCTCAGCATTGCAACTGCCGACAAAACAATGTAAAACGTGTTGCGTTTCATAACTTCCTCCTTAAAGGGTTTTTCAAGCCAACAGGTACACACCTGTTGTAACTTGCCAGGGATGGTCACGCCTAGCCAAACACTGATTTAAGCACAGGCGCGCGTGACCAGAAGAAGAAAAAGAAAAAGGCGGCAAAAACAATGATAAATGCCGCTGCCGTGGCTATGTTCCGCCAGTTAAATTTTAGGCCACTGGCCGAAATCGTACGAGCCACCGATGCGAGCAAGATGGATAAGATGAGTAAGGAGCCGATGGCAATGCTTTGAACCTGGTCTTGAACGTTCTTCAATCCCATCCCGAAGCGCACCAGGCCAATCAACAATAACGATAGGACTGCACCCGGCATCGTTCCAATGCCGCCATTGATATCCACGCCGCCCAGCACAGCCGCCGTGATCACCGTTAGCTCCAGACCAGTACCGATATCCGGCCGCGTGCTGCCAAAGCGAGCAGCCAAAACCAAACCTGCCAGGCCAGCCATAAAGCCTGAGACAATATAAATGGTCATTTTGATACGGGCTACTTGCACGCCCGCATATATGGAAGCGTTCTCATTATTTCCTATCGAAAAAATATATCGCCCGAATGTGGTTCGGTGCAACACCAGGCCAAAGACCACTGCCAGGACAGCAAATAAACCCACCGAAAATGGGATCAGGGTACCAGGGATCTTTCCCTGTCCAAGATAAGTAAATGCCGGTGGATAACCGCGGCCCGCCTGGTCCCCCAGCAAAACATAAGCTATTCCCCGGAAGAATGCATACGTCCCGAGCGTGGCAACCAGCGCGGGCAATTTCACCTTGGCGATGAGAAAACCGTTGAGCAAGCCTCCCAATGTCGCCAGGGCCAGACCTGCACCTGCGGCGATCCAGATGTTAACATGCAGGTTCCACAAAACAGCCATAAAAGAAGCGCACATCCCCAGGTTGGAGGCTACCGAAAGATCGATATTCCCGGTGATAATGATGAATACCATCGGCAACATCATCAAGCCCAGTTCCATAAAGTCTGCGGAGGTGCGGGAAAGGTTTTGGGCGTTCAGAAAATAGGGGGTCAACCGGCTGTTGATAACAATTGCGATCACGACCAGCGCCACCAACATCCATTCCCAGCGCTGAAAACGTGCCAGGAATGATTTCCGAGGGGCGTTTACGTTAATTTGATTAGCCGGTTGCGAGGCAGCAGCAGTGGATGAGACGGTCGAGGCTTTCATTTGGATTTGTTCCTTTGCACACGGCGCATGATCAGGATATCGGATACCACCGCAATCAGGATAAGCAAGCCCTGGGCGGCCTGCTCCCAAAATGGAGAAATTCGTACCAACGTGACTGAGTTGTTGATCATTCCCAACAGGAGCGCTCCCAGGAGCACCCCCGGTACAGTCCCGACGCCGCCGCTGATGCTTACGCCACCTACGATGGAAGCAGCCACCGTTTGAAGCTCGAAACCGAGTGCAGTATTGGTTTGAGAGGATTCAAAGCGAGAGGCCCACAGCACGCCTGCCAGCCCGGCAGCAATTCCAGTCAGTACATACACTAGAAAGATGATCCGTTGTTTCCTGATGCCGACATATTGGGCGGCATCCGGGTTGCTGCCCACTGCATAAATGTCACGCCCGGTGCGGGTATAGTTCAAGAAATAATAAACCAGGATGGCAACCACGATGGCAAAAATAATGATGTGGGGAATACCCAGAAATGTTCCTTTGGAAAGCAATTTAAAGGTATCCGGCAATTGGAAAGGGGGGATCCAGTAACCCTTGCTATATAAGAAGATCATACCTCGATAGATACTCAATGTACCCAGGGTTGCAATGATGGGAGGTACTTTTCCAATCGCGATGATCAGACCGTTGAAACTTCCGAGAATGGCGCCGAGTGCCATCCCAAGCAACACGACCACTACCAGTGGAATGGTCGGATTGGCTTTGATGGTAAAAGCCACCATCATGGCGACCAGACCTATAACTGAACCGACAGACAGGTCAATGCCATGCGTGAGGATCACCATCGTTTGGGCCAGTGCCACGATCACAAGGATGGAGATATCCAACAGAATATCTCTAAAATTACCGAGAGTTAGAAAAACCGGCGCGCGCAAGGTGACAATCACCGCGAGGATGATAATAATCAATATGATCCCAAACTCGCGGTAACGGGTCAGAGTCAAGAGCAAGTTTGAACGGCTGGCGGTGGGAGTCTTTACGGTCACAATGCCCTCACTGTCTTTATGGTTTGGGTGGCAGCCGAGATGATTTTCTCTTGGGTGGCTTCGGCGCGGCTAAAGAGCGCGGTCATCTGACCTTCATGCATCACCAGAATGCGATCACTCATTCCCAGTACTTCGGGGAGTTCGGATGAAATCATTAAGATGGCAATTCCTTCTGCAGCCAGGTTGCTCATCAAGGCATGCACAGCGGCTTTCGTACCAACGTCGATGCCACGCGTCGGCTCATCCAGGATGAGAATGCGCGGCTTCGTCGAAAGCCATTTTGCCAATACGACCTTCTGCTGGTTGCCACCCGAGAGGGTGCGGGCAAGCTGCCAGATTGAATTCGCCCGTACTTCCATCTGCCGGGCTGCACTGAAGGCTGCGCTGCGCTCGGCTTTATCCTGCAGCCATCCCCGCCGGGCGTATTCCTTAAGTATCGGAAGGCTGATATTGGATGTGATATTCATAGCAGGGATTAACCCGTGCAGCTGTCGGTCTTCCGGGACGTACGCCAGTCCCAGGCTGATCGCTTGTTGAGGTGATTTTATTTCCACCTGCCGGCCCTCGATCTGGATTGTGCCACTTGTAGGGGGAACCACCCCGAAAATCGCGCGTGCCACATCCGTTCGTCCCGCGCCGACCAGCCCCGCCATGCCCAATATTTCCCCTTTGTGTAATTCGAAATTGATATCCTCGAAAATCCCGGCGAGGCTCAGATGTTCCACCTTTAGCGCAATCTCACCGGGCTTGACATCCTGCTTGGGGAACAGGTTGGAAATAGTGCGCCCCACCATCAGACGGACTAAATCATCGCGGGTCACATCCTTCACCAAACGGGTGTCTACATAAGAACCGTCCCTCAGAACGGTGACCCGGTCGGCTACTTCGAAAAGCTCTTCCAGTCGGTGTGAAATGAAAATGATCGCCGTACCTTCGTCCCGCAGTCGGCGCACCAATCCAAATAATTCCGCGACTTCCTTGAGAGTAAGGGATGAAGTCGGTTCATCCATTATGAGAATACGCGCATTCAAGGAAAAGGCGCGCGCAATTTCAACACTTTGCATTTGTGCGATGCTCAGGCTGCGTGCTTTGGCTTTCAAGTCGAGATGCACCCCCAGAGAGGTAAGCAAGCGATCCGCCTCACTGTAGAGCTTGCGCCAATTAATGCTTCCTCCAACCGTAGTCGGTTGGCGCCCGAGAAAAATGTTTTCTGCAACATTCAGGTCCGGACAAAGGCTGAGCTCCTGATAAATTGCTGCGATCCCTGCCAGCCGCGCCTGGAGCGGATCGTCGAAATGCACTTGTTTGTCGTTCAAAAAGATTTCGCCCCCATCGGGTTGGTGGATGCCGGTGATCACTTTGATCAGCGTGGATTTTCCTGCGCCGTTCTCGCCCAAAAGTGCGTGCACCTCACCTGGACGCAGTCCGAATGAGACCCCATGCAGCACTTCCACCCCTCCGAACCGTTTGGCAATATTCTTTAACTCGAGGACGTATTCGCTCACAAGTATGGCCTCTTAAGCAAATTTTGTGGAAAGTACACTGTCTTCACACAAGGTTAGTTGGACGCCCACATTCCGCAACCGGGCGCTCCATTCCTCGGTCAGCCCTGTGTCGGTAAATAATTGATCGATTTGTTCAAGTCGGGCAAATGAGGTCAGGTCCTCTTTCCCGATCTTGGTCGAGCCAACCAGGGCATTGACCTCACGCGCCGATTCGATCGCTTTGCGTTTGAGCTGGGCCTCGTCCAGGTGGACTTCGGTCAAGCCGCGCGCAATACTCAAACCACTGCAAGACACGAAGGCTTTCTGGATATGTAGTTCCTTGATAATTTGTTCGCTCAGCAGCCCCGTTACCGAGGATCCTTCCGGGTCAAGCACACCCCCCAACAGGATCACTGAATTGGTCGGCTCTTGAGCCAGCAGTTGGGCTGTATCGATCCCGTTCGTGATAACTCGCAAGCGTTTCCGCTCCTGGAGTGCCTGGGCGAAGTAATAAATTGTAGTGCTGGCATCCAAAAGAAGGGAATCTCCATCCAACACCAATTCTGCCGCTTTTCGGCTGATTGCTTTCTTAGAAGCAATATTTTCTTGAAAATGGGTTGTAAAATTTCTGCTCTGGAACTGGATCTGCTCATTTAGAACTGCTCCCCCGTGCACGCGAATCAACCGGCCTTCCGCCTCCAATGCATCCAAGTCATTGCGAATTGTCCCCTGCGAAACTTTCAGGGTCGCGCTCAATTCTGGCACATGCAAATCAGGTTGCAAGCGCAGAATTTCTAGGAGAGATTGGCGACGTTCATATGAGGTCACACATGCGCCTTTTATTGATTATTTGTGTTTTGCTTGTGGAAACTGTAACAATATAATAGTCTTCTTGATGTTTGTTGTCAAGGTTTTAGCGATTTGACAATTTACACTGTCGAATTATCAATATCTACCGCCAGTTGTTGTCTGCGTGGTATAATTTTTAGCATCCGATAAACGCACTTCCAAATTAAGTATATATAAATCATGGCTGAAATCACCCCTCGTGAACGCGTTTGGCAAAGTATCCGGCATAACCAGACTGATCGGGTGCCGTGGCATTTCCCTTGCACGATACCGACCCGCATTAAACTCGAAAATTATTACGGTACAAAGGATCTGAGTACCGCCCTCGATCAAAATATGGTCAAGTTTTCTGGCCGTGCAAACCAGCCCCCAGTGGAAATCAGACCAGGTATTTTCCGGGATGAATTTGGAGTGGTTTGGAATCGGACTGTGGATAAAGATATCGGTGCAGTTGAAGAATTTCTTTTAAAGGATCGTTCCCTCAAAGGCGTCAAATTCCCCAACCCTCACGATCCAAACCGAATGGCAGCCATGCTGGTTTTTTCCCAAGCCCATCCAAATCGGTTCCGCTTGTTTAGCCTTTCATTTTCCCTTTTTGAACGCGCCTGGATATTGCGCGGCATGGAAGACCTCATGGTGGATATGCTTGAGGCTCCTGGCTTTGTGGATGAGCTTCTGGACGCCATCCTGGAGTACGACCTGGCGGTTCTCGAAGATGTCCTCAAATGTGATTTTGATGGAGTCTCTTTTGGAGATGATTGGGGGCAACAAAATGGATTGTTATTCGGACCGCGTTTATGGCGTCGTTTCATTAAACCCAGGGTTGCACAACTTTATGATTTAACCAAAAAATCTGGCAAAGCAGTCTTCATCCATTCCTGCGGAAAAGTTCAATCACTCTTCCCGGAATTGATTGAGTTGGGCCTGGATGTTTTTAATCCTTTCCAACCCGAGGTGATGGACCCTTACGAGATTAAGAAACAATTTGGCAGCCAGCTT
>JADGQB010000396.1 GCA_017882145.1 Anaerolineales bacterium | reverse complement strand
TTCAGAATATTGGGGCAGCCATATGGTGGATTTCTTGAAATGGCTTATTCCGGCGCATTAGGGGGCATCCGGGAATTACTTCAGATGGATGAACCCCCAAAAGACCCTAAAATTGCCAGGGCAGGCGGGTTCCACCATTTCCTGCAGAAGAACAAATTACGGGCAGGAGTTTTGGTTTACCTAGGGCACCGGGGTGCCGCCATGTGATAAACAGATATTCGGCGAAACACCCGGCAGGACCAGGGTCCAGCCCGGCATGGTAGTACCCGGATCGGAAGCCTGGTAAGTGCAGGCGGTATTCGATAGGAGCCCTGCGCAGGATATTCCTGCGTAATAATTTTTTAAATTTGGAATTTTCTGATAGATACCCCAGTTCCAATAAATTGAATACAGGAAATCATCCAATCCGGGTTTGAGCGTGTACTGGCATTCGGCCAGTACCAGCGTTGCGTCGGTTGAGTAGGGCGGCGTCGGCGCGGGGGGATAGGCTGGCGGTTCGAACGGTGCAGGTAAATCCGGGTTGGGAGTTTGTGCCGGGGGACTTTGGGCTGGCGGGGTTGAAGTAAAAGTCGCTACCATCGCAGAGCCCATTGTTCGCGTGGCTGTCACACTGGTCCCAGACGCCGGTGTAGCAGTCTGCGTCGAGGTTGCCGGTCCTATGGAAACCGGAAGCAGACCATTCCTGAATATAAACACATATACCGCAACGTTTATTGCCAGCAGCAGGCATAAACCCAGGATCCCGTTACGGGTGGATTTCTTTGGAGCGGGATCGCGCGGGCGGGGGCCTGGGTTTTGTTCAGTCATCCTATCTTCCCAACTGGGCGGCTGCTTCCCTATCGGTGGGCGCTGCGGTGAGGTTTCAGTCTCATTATCGCATAATTTCCAGCGCTGCGCGCAGCCAACCTGTTATGATCAACGGCCTATCATTGTGCAGGCGGAGCCCAATCGCTGAAATCCCACTCTTCCAACAGGTTCCGCAGCTCTGCCTTGCTGTGCAATTGGTACTTGGCCAATGCCTGCTTTACGTAACCTTTAACTGTATTTACCGCGATTCTCAATTTCGCTGCAATTTGCCGGTTGGTGTATCCCAGGCAGGTGAGCGCGGTTATTTCCTTTTCGCGGTCCGAAAGACCATCCCACAGTTGCTTCAACTTATTTGCCGATTCGAGCTGCTCCTGGATCTCCTCCACTGGCGGCGGTTCCCGATTGGCGCGCTCCAGCAGCACCGTTTGCAGGCGACCGGTCAGCTCGTAACGCTGCAGCCCCGATCCGCGCATGATCTGAAAGAGGGTAACCAGGCGATCCCACAGCTCCATAACTGCAAGGTATTATATAGAACATGCGTTCTTGCGTCAATCCCCTTGTTCGCATTTATCGATCTCTTCTCCCCTACGCTTTCAAATCTCTCGGTATCCGTTCAAATGTCTTCTGATAATTGGTCGTATCTTTCCAATTCGAAAAATCACCTGTCTGCCTGCACTATGCCGCACCTGTACCTGCCCTGTCCCATCCGGGCCACCTGTACCTGCGGGACTGGCGCAGGCAGGACGGGGCGGTACCGACTTTAGGACTTTTGGTTGGTTTTATCTGGTAGAACTACATACTATACTATATCAACTTATTATTACCTTAAATATCTACATTAGTGGCTAGTCAATCGTGGCATAAAAGAACCAACCTTGTTATTTCAATAAAGCGCCGTCTACAATTCCAAGGGTTTGGTCAGTAATCAGAAAGGAGGAGCAACCCCATGAAACAAAAGAGTAGGAAGTTATTTTTGTTGACGATAGTTGCGATTGCCGTGTTGCTTGCGCAATCGGTCTCCGCGTCTGCTCCGTTCACCATCGTTAGCCTTGGGAGCCTGGGAGGTCCTACCAGCAATGCGCAGGATATCAACGACCGCGGCCAGATTGTGGGGAGTAGTGGGCTTCCTTCGGACCCTACCCAATCTTCGCATGCTTTTCTCTGGCAGAATGGCAAGATGACTGACTTGGGCACGCTGGGCGGCTCTTATAGTGATGCCGTTGCCATCAACGAACGTGGGCAGATCGTGGGAACCAGTCTGAGCAAGAAGGCGTACCGCGCCTTCCTCTGGCAGAATGGCAAGATGACCGATTTGGGCACGTTGGGCGGTCGATCGAGTGCCGGGAACAATATCAATCTGCGCGGGCAAGTGGTGGGCTCGAGCGAGACTGCCAAGGGTAGGGAGCATGCTTTCCTGTGGCAGAACGGCAAGATGACCGACCTGGGTACGCTGGGCGGTTCTTCCAGCACTGCCTTCGGCCTCAACGCGCGTGGGCAGGTCGTGGGCGTCAGCAATACCGCCTCGGGTGCGCAGCATGCCTTCCTGTGGAAGAATGGCAGGATGACCGACCTGGGCACACTGGGCGGTTCTTCCAGCGCTGCCCTCGACATCAACGCGCGTGGGCAGATTGTGGGCTATAGTGAGACTGCCTCGGGCGATACTCACGCGACCCTCTGGCAGGATGGCAAAGTAAAAGACCTGGGCACGCTGGGCGGTCCATTCAGCCAGGCCAAAGCCATCAACGAAAAAGGGCAGATCGTGGGATATGGCGACAATGGCCAGGGCGCGTTCCATGCTTTCCTTTGGGAGAAAGGCACCCTGACCGACTTGGGCAAATTGCCAAACGGTATTTACAGTATGGCACTTGCCATCAATGAGCGCGGGCAGATCGCCGGCTGGAGCGACGACAGTTCAAGCCTTGAGCAAGCAGTTCTATGGACGAAGTGACGTACCGAAGAGACCGCACCAAATCGTTGCAAGAGATATTCCAGCCAGACTGTAACATGCACCAACGAACCTTAATCTTTACAAAGTAGAAAGGAGAGTTCCTATGAAATTTCCCATCCGTTATTACGTACGCGCCGTTGCCATCCTCTTCACACAAGTAGTACTCCTGGGGATGACCAGCCTTCCCGGCGCGGCTCACAATCAGTTCACCTCCGGCCTTGAGATACAGCTTGTTTCGGCTCCCCCCAAGCAAGTCAAGGCTTGTGACACCTTCAAAGTAACATATGCCATCAGCAACCATGGCTGGGCCAATGCGGCCAATGTGAGCGTCTTGATTAATGTTCCCGATCCGTTTGAAGTGCTTCACGTTCAGGGAGTACCTGCCAATTTGGGACCGGGAAAGAACGCGAAGGTCTCAGCGGTCATCAAGGTGGTCGCGTTCGTGCCCGGAGAATCGCGGGAAGCGTGGGTCAGGGCCGTTGTGACATCGGACATGCAGCATTATGCCGGCCGCGATCCATATCCAGGCCATAATGAGATTTTAACACCCGTCAGGCTGGTATCGAAACCGGTTACCAGGTGTCCATAGCAATAGCGTTTATTCTTTCCATTAAACAGGGCTGATCTTAGGA
>JADGQB010000395.1 GCA_017882145.1 Anaerolineales bacterium | reverse complement strand
CGAGGGTACACCCGGTCCCATCCCGAACCCGGAAGTTAAGCTCGTCAGCGCCGATGGTACTTGGTGGGTAACTGCCTGGGAGAGTAGGTCATTGCCAAAGGGACTTTTTCTATTTCTCTACCCGGTATTTCCATACTGGGGTATAATTGTTTCGCTCACAGAACAGCGCATGCGTGATTGCTGATTTTATCTTTAGGCAGTCAAGGAGTGTGTAGCAAAAATTCGTGATCCGTTTATAAATACGGTGGTTTTCGGGTTTTGCGCGCGCTCGGCTGTGTCTGTGACAAGCCGATTTTTTGTTGATTCCTCCAAAGGAGGAGGTGATAAGGTTGACGGTCGTAAATTTGCGCAGTAACGAGTCTCAGGATATGCTGTTAAAACGATTCCGTAAGAAGATCGTCAAAAGCGGTATCTTGAGCACAGTACGCCGCAAACGCTGGTTTGTGTCCAAGAGTGAACAACGTCGCATGGATAAGAAGAAGGCAATCCGCCGGATCAAGCGACGCCAGTACAAGGATTTTGAGTAAACCAGCGAACGGAACTGGAGGCAGTTTATGTCAAATGAAGATAAGATTCAGGTAGAGGGACTGGTCATCGAAGCACTACCCGGGACTCAATTTCGGGTCCGGCTGGACAACGGCCACGAAATCCTGGCCTATCTGGCTGGCAAGATGCGCAAGTATTACATCCGCATCCTGCTCGGAGATCGCGTCAAAGTGGAAATGTCCCCTTACGACCTGACCCGTGGACGGATCACTTTCCGTCACCGCAAGGCCGATCCTGTTCCTACTGAAGAGTAACCAGTTCTGTTCAGCACTTATCTATACAAATTCGAAGCCCCTGTAGCATTTTGCAGGGGCTTTTGATTTTTAATGCCAGGGCAAAAAAAGATGTTGCAGAAATTTTTCTGCAACATCTTTTATCTATATTCTAAAACTGATGGTCAGGGTAGATCCTTGAAGGAATGCAGGATCTTCATGTAATTGGCACGTTCGAATGCGGCCGGTTCTCGGACCGATTTCTGGCTCAGGCTGCCTTTCATCTGCTGGACGGAGGTATATTCATGGTCGATCATCCATTTTTCCATGTCTTGCAGGACGGCGGGAACCTGGTCGAAACCTTTTTGAAGCAGCACGGAGGTCATCATGGCCACGCTGGCACCTGCCATCATGGCTTTGAGTACGTCTTCGGCAGTATGTACACCGCTGGTAAGCGCCAGATCGGCCTGGATCCGTCCATACAGGATGGCGATCCAGCGCAGGGGCAGGCGCATATCATTTGAATCGCTGAGCACGAGGTTCGGGACTACTTCCAGGTTTTCCAGGTCGATATCGGGCTGGTAGAAACGGTTGAAGAGTACCAGACCTTTGGCTCCAGCGTTGGTCAGGCGTTTGGCAACATTGGGGATCGCAGTCAGGAAGGGGCTCAGTTTGACCGCCACCGGAATTTTAATGCTCTTACAAACATCTCCCACCAGGGTGACGTAATTATCTTCGAGTTCACTGCCGGTGAGCATGGGATCCGTCGCCAGGTAGTACAGGTTCAGTTCGAGCGCGTCCGCGCCGGCCTCTTCGATTTTCCGGGCGTACTTGATCCAACCACCCGTGGAGACTCCATTTAAGCTGCCGATCACGGGAATTTTGAGCGCCTTTTTGGTCTTATTTACGGCCTCGATATAGGCTTCCGGCGCAAGGGTGAAGTTGCCGGTTTGAGGATAATAACTGGTCACTTCGCGTGAGAAATCGGTGGCATTGGATAGATAATGGTCTAATTCAAGGCTTTCGTGAATTACCTGTTCCTCGAAAAGGGAATACATTACCAGCGCGGCAATCCCCGCCTCTTCCAACCTTTTTGCAGTTTCTAATTTCTCGGAAATCGGTTGGGCAGCGGATGCCACCAGCGGGTTCTTAAGTTTCAGGCCAAGATAATTAGTCGTCAGGTCAACCATATTCCATTCTCCTTGTCGTGGATATTATAGTAGCATCTGTATAAAGAATAAAAGATATTATAAATAAAGAAAGGAGCAAAGGGACATACCTCTGCTCCTTTCTTATCAACCGTTTACTTTTGCTCGTTGTTTTCGCTGTAGTGCATGGCGGCCATCTGGGAATAGAAGCTCCAGCGGGCCTTGGCATCTTCACGGGAAAGCTTGAGCAGGGTTTCGGCACGCGCCTCATCGCTCTGGACCAACATGCGGAAACGGGTTTCGTTGTACATGTACTGGTCCACAGGAATGGTCGGTTCCTTATAGTCGATCATCAGCGGGTTCTTGCCTTCACTGGCCAGGCGGGGGTCGTAGCGGTAAAGCGGCCATAGACCGCACTGGACAGCCAGTTTCTGCTGTTCCAGGCCCTTGGCCATGTCAATGCCATGCGAGATGCAGTGACTGTAGGCGATGATGATGGATGGACCGTCATAGGATTCGGCTTCGATGAAGGATTTCAGGGTATGCTGGTCGTTGAAACCCATGGCAACCCGTGCCACATAAACGTAGCCGTAGGCGATGGCCATCAGGCCCAGGTCTTTCTTCGAGAGGCCTTTTCCCTGGGCTGCAAAGCGGGCCACTGCACCGCGCGGGGTGGACTTGGAAGCCTGGCCGCCGGTATTCGAATACACTTCGGTGTCCAACACCAGCATGTTTACATTGCGTCCGGTGGACAGCACGTGGTCGAGACCGCCGTAACCAATATCGTACGCCCAACCATCACCGCCTACGATCCAGACGGATTTCTTGACCAGGGAGTCGGCCACTGCAGCCAGGTTCTTGGCTTGCGGAATCTTGGACTCGGCCAGTTTCTTCTTGAGCGCATCCACACGGTCGCGCTGCTCTTTGATGCCCAGATCGGTGCTCTGATCGGCTTTGAGGATGCCGTCGATCAGGTCCGAACCGAGTTCACTTACGAAAGTCGGCAGGAGATCGCGGGCGTATTCGATCTGTTTATCCAGCGTCAGGCGGAAGCCCAGGCCGAATTCAGCATTATCTTCGAACAGCGAGTTGGACCAGGCCGGGCCGCGTCCCTGTTTATTGAAAGTGTACGGAGTGGTGGGCAGGTTGCCGCCATAGATTGAGGAGCAACCGGTGGCATTGGCAATGACAGCCCGGTCGCCGAAGAGCTGCGACATCAATTTGACATAAGGGGTCTCACCGCAGCCTGAGCAGGCACCAGAGAACTCGAACAGAGGCTCGAGCAGTTGTGAGTTTTTGATCGTGCCGACGTTGAAGGTGGTGCGGTCGGCTTCAGGTAAACCGAGGAAGAACTCCCAGTTGACCGCTTCAGCTTCGCGCAGGGCCGGCTGGGGAGCCATGTTGATAGCCTTGCGGGACGGATTGCTCTTGTCCTTGGCCGGGCAGGCTTCGATGCACAGTGCACAGCCGGTGCAGTCTTCAGGAGC
>JADGQB010000394.1 GCA_017882145.1 Anaerolineales bacterium | reverse complement strand
GTTAACAGGAATTTCTGCGCCTTGCAGTGCCGGACAAATTCCAGCGTGTGGCGTGTGCCTTTCACGATGGTATCGAACATTATCAGCGGATCTTCGATGTTTAATTTTGTGCTGGACTCGGTGGCAGCATGGATAATATGGGAGTAGCTGCCCTGTAGGAATTCAAACGTGCGAACATCCTCTATTTGAAATCTTATGGCTGGATCAGCTGCCAGGTGGGGAGCTTTTTTTCGAAAGTTCTCCAGGTTGCGGGTCAATACCATCGCTGAAGCACCCAGCCCCAGCCGCGCATTTGCCCATGCGAAACTCTCCAACAGCCAGCAGCCGAAGAAACCGGTCCCGCCCGTGATAAAGATCCGTTCCCCGCGCAGTTCTTCCCACAATGGGCGGGTGTGTTCCAGAACATGATCAAGGTCGGCGGCCAGGCGATTCTCCCGCATACTTACTCCCAGGCATCCGCAAGGATTTGTTCAGAGCCCAGGCCGCACTGGCGCAACCCCTTGGTCAAGGCCTGGACCATGGCAGGCGGGCCAGCCAGATAATAAAGCAGGGCTAACGGGTTGGGAACAGAGCCAAGGACAATCTCCGGTTCAATCCTGCCTGGTAAGCAATCAGTCCCATCAGAGTCTCGCTCGGCTAGGAAATGAACCTTCAAGGCCGGGCAACGCCGGGTAGCGGCTTCCACCAACGGGCGGTAGATCAGCAGGGCAGGCCGCTGCGCACCATAGAAAAGATGAACCTGGCAGGCGTGATTTTCCGGAAGTCCAGCCAGGAAGGCCGTGAAAGCCGTTATGCCTGTGCCACCTGCCAGCAGGCAGACATCGTGTTCGTTGCAAACGACAAATTCACCATACGGCATTTTGACCCAAACCTGACATCCGACGTACAGTTCCTTTTCCATCCGCGTAGTATATTTTCCTTTAACAGCGTAGGTGATGCGTAAGGATTCTCGTTCGGCGGGCGAGCTGGCGATGGAAAAGGAACGTGAATCAGGCCAAAAATCGCCGGGGGTATATTCATCCAGGGCCAGGTGCAGGAACTGACCCGGCCGGAAGCGCGGGGCGGCGGTTCCCGGCTCCAGGAAGACACTATAGACCTGCCCGCCATGATCTTGAATTTCGGTCACCACACAGCGAAATTTTTGCGGCATCAGCTCAACCGCTCCCCGCGCATGAACCGGCTGAAGACCGAATCGATATATTCCAACTGGCGGTCATCAATCCCCGGGTAAACACCGATAAAGAAAGTATTTTCCATGATGGTATCGGTATTGGCCAAGTTACCCACCAGGCGATGATCGATATTCATAAATGCCGGCTGCCGCAGCAGGTTCCCACCGAACAGGTTGCGGGTTTCGATGCGCTTGGTTTCCAGGAAACTGGTCAGATCGTTGCGGGTAAAGCCGGCCGTTTCCTTCACGGTAAGCACAAAGCCAAACCAGGCCGGGTCAGAATTGGGTGTGGCATGCGGTAAGAACAAGCGATCCTGGTAGGGTTCGAGCATGGCATATATTTTCCGGAAATTCTCCTTCCGGCGGGCAATAAATCCTTCCAGTTTGCCTAACTGAGCCACCCCAACGGCGGCCTGCATATCGGTCACTTTCAGGTTGTAACCGATCTCGCTGTAGACATATTTATGATCGTAACCGGCCGGCAGCTTGCCGAATTGCTGGCTGAAGCGCTTGCCGCAGGTGTTATTCTCGCCTCCGGCACAATAACAATCACGACCCCAATCCCGCAGCGAACGGGCGATACGGCCGAGCAGCTCGTCGCCGGTCAAGACGCAGCCGCCCTCCCCCATTGTGATATGGTGGGCAGGGTAAAATGAAACCGTGGCAATGTTCCCAAAGGTCCCGGTTAATTGTCCCCGGTAGCGTGAACCGAGCGCATCACAGTTGTCTTCCACCACCCACAGATTGTGCTCTTTCGCCAGGCGCATCACCTTGTCCAGGTCGAAGGGAACACCCAGGGTGTGAGCCATGGCAATCGCTCGGGTTTTGGGGCCTATGGCGGCCTCGATCTGTTCGGGGATGGCGGTGTAATCGCCCAGGTTCACATCCACAAATACCGGGACAAGTTGGTTTTGAAGAATGGGACCCAGAGTGGTCGGAAAACCGGCCGCCACGGTGACCACCTCGTCGCCAGGCCTCAGACGCCGTTCGCCCAGCTTCGGGGAGGTCAAAGCAGTTAGGGCTACAAGGTTGGCGGAGGACCCGGAATTGACCAAATAAGCATTGGAAAGACCGAAGAATTCTGCGAAAGCCGTCTCAAATTCGTCGGAGTAACGACTGGCGGTCAGAAAGAAATCCAGGCTTGAATCCACCAGCTTGACCAGTTCGTCGGCATCAAAAACCCGCCCGGCATAATGGATGGTATCCTTGCCCGGATCAAAGGAGTGACCGGCAAATCGCTCCTGATAATATTCATCCACCAGTTGCAAGATTTCAGCGCGCAGTTGTGCAGCAGATTTCATTTTTCCTGTGCCTTCCCGGCCAGGAAATCCCGGTACCATGCAATCGTTTTAATGAGACCTTGCTCGAGCGTGAACAGAGGCGACCAGCCCAGTGATTGACGGGCTTTATCGGCATTGAGATACTGCTTGCGGATCTCGTTGGCAGCTTCATTTCGGACTTCAGGCTGGAGATCCGACCCCATTAATGCGAGGATACGGTGAGTCAATTCCAGGACTGTCATCTGGTTCCCATACGAAAAATTAAAGGCCTCGCCGCGCAGCTCCGGGCAGGCTGCCAGTTGTTCGGCCAGCAGCATGTAGGCCGCCGCCCCATCTTCGACATAAAAATAGTCACGAACGAAATTGCCATCCGAGCGGATGACCGGAGGCTGACCACGCAGGATCGAGCGGATGGTACCGGGTACAATGCGGTTCCAGTTCAGATCGCCCCCGCCGTAGAAATTGCCACAGCGCGTGACCACCACCGGTAGATCATAACTGACCGCATAGGCATGGGCGATCAAATCCGCGGCAGACTTGCTGACATCATAAGGGTGTTGACCGCGTAAAGAGGTGCTCTCATCATAAGGCAGGATATCCTGGTCCCCATAGGCTTTGTCAGATGAGGCAGTGACGATCTGCTTGACCTTCGGACTGCGCCGGCAGGCTTCCAGCAGATTCCAGGTTCCGGCAATGTTCGTCTCAAAGGTTGAGATCGGATTGCGGTTGGCTATGGGTACGATGGTCTGAGCCGCCAGGTGGATGACCGTTTCGATTTCATATTCACCCAGTGTCCGTTCGAGCAGGTCACGCTCCCGAATGTCACCGCGCACCACTGTCACCTGCTCGATCTGGCGCGACCGGACCAGTTCGCTCTGGGGCACCCAATCGCGTACCAGGCAGACGACCTCTGCACCGGCTTCCGTCAGCCTGCGAACCAGCCAAC
>JADGQB010000131.1 GCA_017882145.1 Anaerolineales bacterium | reverse complement strand
CCGCCGATGAACAGCAGGATCGCCCCCAGCAGCAGGGACGGGCTGATGGCGAACAGCACCAGGCACAGGCTGAAGATCAGCCCGCTGACGATCATGACTGCCCCCTGGCGTTTCAAGTGCCGGAAGGACGCCAGCCAGAACGCTCCGATCAGCGCCCCGCCTCCGGCCGCCGAAAGCAGGATCCCGTAGCCGACTTCTCCGCCTTTCCAGATGTCACGCGCAAAGACCGGCAGCAGGTTCTGGTAGGAACGCCCAAAGACCGCCGCCAGCGCCGAAAGCCCCAGCAGTGCCAGGATGAAGCGCACCCGCCAGGCATACGACAGGCCGCTCAGCATCGCCGGTCCCAGCCGGGCGCGTTCCGTCACGCCGCTGTGACGCTTCACATTCTTTACCCCCGTCAGTGCGATGATCACTGCCAGGTAGCTGACGGCGTTGATGAAGAACAGCCACCCCGCTCCCAGCGGTGCCAGCAGGATGCCCGCCAGCGCCGGCCCGAATAGTGCCGCCCCGTTGTAAGAAGCAGAATTTAAAGAAAGGGCGTTCATCAGGTGCTCATGCGGCACCAGGTCGGGGATCAGCGCCTGGCGGGATGGGTTGTCAAAGGCCAGCAGGGCGGAACCCAGGAAGGAAGACGCCAGGATGTACCAGATGTTGATCTGCCCGCTCCAGGCCAGGATTGCCAGCGCCAGGGCGATCAGCAGCTGCCCGCTCTGGGTTACATATAAAAGCTTGATCCGGTCCACGTGATCGGCCACCACGCCCCCGACCAGCGGCAGCACGATCATCGGCAGGGCGAAACTCAGCCCCAGCCATCCCAGCCAGACCGGTGAGTTGGTTAGCTGCAGCACCAGCCAGCCCTGGGCCACGTTCTGCATCCACGTCCCGACGTTCGAGACGATCAGCCCGCTCCACAGCAGGGTGAAGTTGCGGTGTTGCAGGGCAGCAAAGCGGGGTTGTCGGACGGCGGGTTGGCTCATGTTCTCTCTAGGAAGTGGATTTTGTACCCGTTCGATGTTATCACAAATCTCTTTCTGAGCTTTTGGTTTTCGTAAACTTTTGAAGAACTCTCAATTGAAATACCCTGATCGCACAAACTTAACCCACCTGACTGGTCGCCTTGCATGACCAGCGAATGAAATCAGGCTCCGGGTAAGCTGAAAGTGTAACGCCCACTTTTTCCCGCCATTTGCCGGTTTCCGAGCCTCTGGTCAATAAATTTCTTTGTTTTTTGGCTTAAAACAGATGATTTACCTCGGTTTTACCCCTGTTTTGAGAGGATCAATCCCGTATAAATCATTCGCATAGCCTTACATTTCTCTTTAGCATCCCACTGTCCCTTCAATGGTTTGAAATAAACGGGATGACTAATTTGAAAAAGCACCTAATTACTCTTTTCCACCCACTTTCATCCTTCCCCGCAGAATTGATCCTCGTTGTTTTGAACAAACGATCCCTCGGAAGCGCTATTTCGGCCGCTTTGCCTCGGCTGGCTGCATTTTTAGGCCTTTCTAGAGTAGAAGGAAGTTTTGCTTTCCAATCGCCGGTCAGCCGTTGGCACGGTTTTTCGCCGTAACCATTTCTTTTCATAGCGCAGGTAGCAAAAGACCATGGATGCGTTGGCGAGTGTAAAGAATGCCTGCAGTAACCAGACCGGCCCCAAAAGAATGTCAACAGGCTTTCACGTGGGATGGGGCCTTTTTCGGCGGCTAATTAAAAGAGCAGCGCACGGTTCTTGCGGCGCAGACCATCGACCGGGTGTCCATCCAACACCAGTCGCGGCACTCCGAAAAAATAAATTTCCAATAAGGGAGAGCGATTGCCCATGCACCATCCGCCATAACACTAAGGTTTGGCGTAGTTTACCCCCAACTGAATAAATTAGACTTTTTTTGTATGGTTATTTTGGTCCAGGCTGGCTGGAACCTGCCTAATGCGCGGTACGCATGATCAAGATGATCAAAACGGACGCGCAAGAAACGATGCAGGTCAGTGCCACGATGGTGCTGGCAATGATCACAGCCCGGGTATGGTCACGGCCGGGTTGCGGGGCGGGGGAAACGGGTGTTTCGTTCATTAGGTCCTCCTTGATCATTCGAATGGAGCTTGTAAATAAATATACGTCAGGTAGATGGGAGAGTAGCATGCCAAATAAAAACCGGGTCGTGAGAGACCCGGTCAGTTCGTTATGCTCTGGCAGCCGCCAGTTCCACCTGCGTATATTTCAGGCGTTCCAGGACGGCCTGGGCAGTGTTGCACATCAAAGCGAAGCCCAGTTTCTGGTCTGCCACCATCAAAGCGCGCAAGGCCAGTGCATCGATCTCGACGACTTTTACTGGCATGGTGGCTCGCGCGGAAGAGATGAAGGTATACGGTTCGATCAGGGAGCTGACGCCCAGGACCTCGCCCGGGGCGATCGAGCCGACCAGGGCATTGCTAATGGCGCCTTCACCGCCCCCGCTGTAGATCAGGTCCACATCGCCTTCCAGCAGGAGGGTCAGCTTACTGGCCGAACAGTTTTCCTTGACCAGCAGCACACCCTTGGGATAGGTCTTTTCTTCTGCGATCATGGCGATTGCTTTGAGTTGATTGTCGTTCAATTGTCCAAAATAGGGATAACGGCGTAAAAGTTCGGGGGAAACCATATCTTTCTCCTTTTGCTACTAGTTAATCAAATCAATTACGGCCTTGACGGCTTGCGGTACTGCCTCGGCAACCGCCGGGGATAATTCCTGACTGAAATCATACACGTTTTTGGCTTCAATGGCAACAATAAACACGTTCTCATCCTCGGGCAAAGGAATATCCATGCTGCGACCGACATTGAGCGCATTGCGCAGGGAGGTGTCATGCGCCGAAGCGGAATGGCCGGCGCTCAGATCTGGCAGCTCGCTCAGTGTAAACTTGCTGACGGTGCCGACCGGTTTCTTGGATGTGAAGATGGCATCCACCAGGATGACGCGCTCCGCATCGGTCAATCGTTCCATCAGGCTCAAACCGCCCAGCGAGGCAGTGTCAACTTCCACCACTTGAGGATCGGCGATGCCCGACTTGGGGTCGGAAAGGACTGCCCGAATCTTATCGGCAACCACCCAACCGACGCCGTCGTCGCCAAGAATGGGATTGCCGAGGCCGAGGATTAAAGTCTTCATAACGGAAAAGTCTTGCACTTCGTAGAGGTCTGACAGGTCTAAAAAGTCAACAGGTCTACCAAGCCACGTGACCTGATAGACCTGTTGTACGTGTCAGACTTAATCAACAAACTGCTTTAATACGTTGACCGGGTTGCCATCCGCGTCGTGGATCGTGACTTGGAGCGGCATCTGACCGGGCAGGGAATGGGTGGCGCAGCCAAAGCAGGGATCGTAGGCACGAAAGGCCATTTCGACCATGTTAAGCAGGCCATCGTTGACGATGCCATTTTTGATCAGGCTGCTGGCAGCCTTTTTAATCGACATGGTGATGGGGGCATTGTTGTTGGTGGTGCCGACAACCAGGTTGACCTTGGTCACCACACCGCGCTCGTCGGTCCAATAGTGATGGGTCAGGGTGCCGCGCGGCGCTTCGACGATGCCAATTCCCTCGGTCGGTTTCTCGGTCGGGACGGTATGGAAATTCGGGGAGGTGATCTCCGGGTCGGTGGCGAGTTCCACCCAGTGTTCGGCAGCGTAGAGCAGCTCGATCAGGCGTGCCCAATGGATGGCCAGGCGCTGGTGCACCGGTTTGCCTTGCAAAGTGGCGTAGAATTTCTCATACTCGGCCTGGGCCAGCGGGGTGGCCATGCCATCCGCGGCGTTCAGGCGGGAGAGCGGGGTGGCCATGTAGATGCCCGATTCGGGCCCGTCCACCAGACCCTTCCAGCCGACGTTCTTCAGGTAGGGGAACTTCAGGTAGGTCCAGGGTTCGACATGTTCGGCGATGTGGGCGGCATAGTCCTTGGCTTCGTACTTGACGTATTCCTTGCCATCCGGGGCGACCACGCGCACTTTACCGTCGTAGAAGTTGACCTTGTTATTGGCGTCCACGAGGCCCATGTAATAGGTTCGGTGGGTGTAAATATCGCCCAGGATCAAATCGACGTAGGCCTTGTTTCCCAGGACGATATCGTTGAAGACCTTCAGGCTGAACTGGGCGAACTCGACTGCCCAGCGGCCCATCATCTCAATTTCTTTGCGTTGTTCTTCGGTGATGCCTTTGGTCATGCCGCCGGGGATGGATGTGCACGGGTGCACCTTGCGTCCGCCGATGATTTCGACCACGTTATGGCCGTACTTGCGCATCTGGATGACCTTACCGCCAATTTCCAGCCCAACTTTATGAATGACGCCCAGGATGTTGCGTTCGGCAACCGGTGCATCCGGGCCCATGATGAAGTCCGGGCCGCCCAGGGCATAGAAGTGGGTGGTGTGGTCGGTGCAGTAAAAGGCCATATAGAGCAGCTCGCGCAGTTTTTTGGCCGTGGAGGGGATATCCACATGATAGACCGCGTCGACTGCTTTCGCAGCCGCCATGTGGTGGGCTTCCGGGCAAACGCCGCAGATGCGGTTGGTCAGCAGGGGCATTTCCTCCACCGGGCGGCCGACGCAGAAACGTTCGAAACCGCGCAGTTCCGGGATCTGGAAATAGGTGTTGGCGACGTTACCTTCCTCGTTCAGGAAGATCTCGATCTTGCCGTGGCCTTCCAGCCGGGTGATGGGATCAATGGTTATTCTTTGCATGGTTCTTTATCCTTCCTTCACCCGATCTTGGGTGTCTGCGCGGCTTTACTGGCACGCAGGAGGGAGCCTGCCAGGTTGAAGCGGTAGAACTGTCCGGCAGGGTCCACCAGACCGTCGAGGATTTTGTCGATTTCATCGGGTTTGTCGCTGTCAATGACCGAGGCGAAGGCCGCGATCAGGCGGGCGCCGTAATCCACCACGCCCTCGGCCGGACCGTAACAGCCGATGCACTGGGCGCCGGCGGATGGGCAGCGGGCGTTGCAGCCGCTGCGCGTGGCCGGACCGTTGCAGGGAATGCCCTGCTCGAGCAGGCACAGTTCGGGGTCGGCAGCCATGAGCTGGATGCGATTGAATTCCTTGATGGCCTTGACGTTGCGCTTGCGCGGACATTCATCACAGACAGTGGAATTGCCAGCGCCAATGGTGGCGCCCTTGGGAGGCAGTTGAGCTTTCCCGTTCAGGGCTGCGATCACCAGGTCGATGACCGCTGCAATCTGGTGCGATTCGGGCGGGCAGCCCGGCATGTAGTAATCCACATCCACCACCTGGTCGAGGGTTTTCAGGATCGGGTTGATGGTCGGGATGGTGATAATGCCTTCAGGCATGGCATAACTGGCCTGTGGGCGGATGTTATCCGGGTTATCGGTGGTGATGGTCGAGAAGGCCGTATCAATCATATCCTGGGTGGAGCTGAAATTGGCCAGGCCCGGGATGCAGCCTTCGCAGGCGCACGAACCGAATGCCACCAGGATTTGAGCCTTCTTGCGCAGCAGGTGCGCCATGTGTTCGTTCTCGTCGTTGCGGATGCCACCGTTCCAAAGGCACAGGGTGATCGAGTCATCTGGCATGGCTTCGACGTCTTTGTACTTGGCATCCATGGCGACCGGCCAAAAGACCACGTCGAAAGCCGCATCCACATCCAGGATCTTCTCGTGGATGTTCAGCACGGCGATTTCACAGCCGCCGCAGGAGGCGGCCCAATACATGGCAAATTTCGGTTTGCTCATGCCTGCACCTCCTCGACCGGGATTTCCGCCGGGACTTCAACGGCGTTAGGTTTCGTATTCCAATTCAATGGACCTAATGCACGCACTTCCTCGACAAACTTGGTGATTTCGTTGGCGAAGATCTGACCTTCGGCGGCGCTGGCCCACAGCAGTTTGAGGCGGGCGGGTTCGATGCCCATTTGGGCCAGGACGCGCTGCATCAGGTGGAAGCGGCGCATGGCCTTGTAGTTCTGGGTGGCGTAGTGACAATCGCCCGGATGGCAGCCGGAGACCAGCACTGCGTCCGCGCCCCCGGCAAAGGCCTTGAACACGAAGGTCGGGTCCAGCCGGCCCGAGCACATCAGGCGGATCAGGCGCACATTCGGAGCGTACTTCATACGGGATATGCCGGCCATATCAGCTGCACGGTAGGAACACCAGTTGCAGGTGAAGCCGATCATTACGGGTTCGAAGGGTTTATCCCGGGTACTATCGAGGGGCTTGGTTTCGGGTGTATCAGTCATAGTGTTCTCATACCTGCGGAAGTACCGCAGGTACGGCCTCCTTCTTGTTTAGATTTAGGAGCAGCAGGCCATCGATCTGCGACAGGATTTGCTCGTTGGAGAAGCCTGTACCGGCAATGGCGCCGGCCGGGCAGGCGGCCACACAGGTACCGCAGCCCTGGCACAGGGCCGGGTTGACTTCGGAGACCATGCGGTCTTCGTGGAACAGGATGGCATTGAATGGGCACAGGGTGTTGCAGATGCGGCAGCCGGAACATTGCTCTTCGTTGATGGTGGCACGCACGGGCTCCAGGGCGATTTCCTTTTGCTGGATCTTACCCAAGATACGGGCGGCGGCGGCTGCACCTTGCACGACGCTGGCCGGGATGTCTTTGGGTCCCTGGACACAACCGGCGATGTAGACGCCTTCGGTCATGGTGGCCACCGGGTCCAATTTGGGGTGGCGCTCGATGAACCAGCCATCCGCCGAGCAGGAAATGCCAAAGGTCTTGGCAAGTGCCTTCGAGTCATAGCGGGGTTCGAGACCGGCCGAAAGGATGACCATATCCACCGGGATGCGGCGCTGCTTGCCGACCAGGGTGTCTTCCACCTGCACGATCAGCTTGCCCTCTTCGCCCGGGTTGCGGGCGGCATCCGTGATTTCCGCCACCTTGCCGCGTACGAACAGGGTGCCTTCTTCGATGATGCGCTGGTAGAACTCGTCGTAGGCTTTGGCAGGCGTGCGGATGTCGATGTAGAAGTTGTAAACAGTCGCGCCGGTCTTCTCATGCACGAGATGGGCAAACTTAAGGCTCTGCATGCAGCAGATGGCCGAGCAGTAGTTGTTGTAGTTCTTATCACGCGAGCCGACACAGTGGACGATGCCCACGGACTTCGGCGTGGTTTTGCCATCCCGCAGGACGATGTTACCGCCGGTCGGGCCAGCCGAGTTGCTAAGGCGCTCGAACTCCATGTTGGTGAAGACGTTCGCCAGGCGGCCATAGCCGTAGTTCGGGACGCGGCGCGCATCGAACAGGTCCCAGCCGGTGGCCAGGATGATATTGCCGACTTCGACCGTCAGGATCTCGTCTTTTTGGTTGAAATCGATGGCATTGGTCGGGCAGAATTTCTCGCAGGCCTTGCAGGTGCCCTTGACGAAGTAGGTGCAGTTGATATCATCGATAACGGGATACTTTGGCACGGCTTGCGGGAAGGGGGTGTAGACGGCCTTGCGGTAGCCTAGACCGGCTTCGAAATGGTCGTCGATGACCTTCTTGGGACATTTTTCCCAGCAGATACCGCAGCCGGTGCAGTCCTCGGTCTTGATGTAGCGGGCGCGTTTCTTGATGGTGACGGCGAAATTGCCGACATACCCGTCCACTTTCTGGACTTCGGAATAGGTCAGCATGGTAATGTTTTTATGGTTGCCAACATCCACCATTTTAGGGGTCAGGATGCAGGCCGAGCAGTCCAGGGTCGGGAAGGTCTTATCGAACTGAGCCATATGCCCGCCGATGGAGGGCTCGCGTTCCACCAGGTAGACCGGGAAGCCCGCATCAGCGATCTCGAGGGCGGCCTGGATACCGGCGATGCCACCACCTACGATCAGCGTGGCCGGGTGGATGGGGACATGCAGCGGTTCGAGCGGTTCGTGATGGATGACACGCGCTACGCCGCCCGAGATGATGGCCTTGGCCTTCTCGGTGGCAGCGATCTTGTCGGTGTGTACCCACGAGTCCTGCTCGCGAATGGAGACCAGTTCGCACAGGTACGGGTTCAGATCCGCACCCTTGCAGGCATTGCGGAAGGTCTTTTCGTGCAGGTGCGGGGAGCAGGCTGCCACAACAACGCGCGTCAGCTTCTGCTCTTTGATATCCTTCTGGATCAGTTCCTGGCCCAGGCTTGAGCACATGAACTTGTAATCGCGTGCAACCACGACACCTTCGTCAGACAGGTTGTCGCTGGCCCACTTGCTGACCTCGCCAACGTTCACCACTCCAGCAATATTGGTGCCACAGTGGCAGACATATACGCCAACGCGTTCTTTAGGTTTCTTCTCTTCGGCGCTCATTAACTCGCCTCCTCATTACCAGTAGTTTGTTGAACGGCTCGAACACGCGGGGGTGGCATGGGCAAGCCGGTCGGTTTCTTCGCCACGGGTTTGGCGGGGACCGGCTCGGGGGTCTGGATGCCGATACGCTTCATAGCTTCGTGGGCGCTGACCAGTTCCGAGCCAAAGCCCAGATCTTCTGGGTTCTTGCCGAAAGCGATTCCCATTAACTGTGTAAAGAACAGGATGGGTATGTGGTAATTCGTGTGGAAATATCCATTCATCTGACCCTGGAAGGCATCCAGGTTCATCTGGCACATCGGGCAGAGCGCCACCAGCGCATCGGCTTTGTATTCGTCGGCAGCAGAGATCAGCCGGCGGATCAGTTCGAAGGCGGTGTCGGGACCGATTTGGGTCATATGGCCGCCACAGCAGGCGGTCTTGAGTGGGAAGTCGATCACTTCTGCGCCCAGGGCCTTCAACAGGTCGTCCAACTCATAGGGATGTTCCGTGTCGGAGACATGCTTGTTGTAATCAGGGCGGGGTACCATGCAGCCGATATAGGAGGCCACGCGCAAGCCTGTCAGGGGCTTGACGACCTTCTCTTTGATCTTATCCAGCCCGACCTCGTTGAACATTACATCCAACAGGTGGCGGATTACCAATTGACCCGGGTCATAATGCAAGCCGCCCGCGGCCAGGGCTTCATTGATCTTCTTGCCGAAGGCCTTGTCTTCGTGCATGTAGTGATCGGCCTTGGAAAGGTTCAAATAGCAGGCGCTGCAGGCAGCCAGAAGCGTCCGCGTGCCATTGGCTTGTTCTTCCGCCAACGCCAGATTGCGGGCGATGAGTGAGTAAGCCGGTGTAGTGTCAAGGGAAAGATATTCGGTGGCACCGCAGCAGTTCCAGTCATCGATCTCTTTCAGGTTGATGCCGAGCGGTCCACAGACGGCTTCCACGGAAGCTTCATAAGCTTTGGCGCTGGATTCCATCGAACAGCCGGGGTAATAGAGATAATCGGTCATACGGCCTCCAGTTCCTTGGCGCGTTTCAGGATTTTCTTAAGTTGGTCCATGCCTTTGATCCGCTTGGGTGGGAAAGGAGACATGCCTTTTTTGGTGAGCATGCCAATCGCCATGGGTGTCATGCTCGGTAGGCGGGTGATGAAGTGCTTCACATTGTGAAAACCAGCCAGCCCGATCTCAAAACTGCGTCCATAGTTTTCCACCAGACTGATGAAGGTCTTGGAGAAATCGGAGGCAGTCGAATTGCCGCCCACTTTCGATTCCAGGGACATGTTCTTGAGCGTGTACATCACATCGGTAATGTGGATTTCCTGCGGGCAGCGCACGGTGCAGTAGTAGCAGGATACACACATCCAGGGTGTGTTGCTCTTCATCACATCCTCACGCATCCCGGCGCGCAGCATTGCGAAAATGGCGCGTGGTGTATGGTCCATGGCGCTGGCTGATGGGCAGGATCCGCCACAGGTACCGCATTGAATGCACATCTCCAGGCCAGGATCGCCAGGAGTGCGCAGAATGACTTCCTGCAACAGTTTAAGATCCTCGTGTTTGACAGGGCCTGCGGAGGGCGGATCGCTTACAATTACTGGTTCGGTCATAGGATCGCTCCACCTCGTGAAATGGTTCCCCGGCTCGCGAAGAAATTCCCGAGTCTGGGCTTTATACTCCCTGTAGTATGGTTTCTTCGGCAGTTATACACCAGTGCGGGAAGTCATCCGTTTGTGTGATAAAACTCACAACCAATTTATACAGGTTCCATCTACCCAATTCAAGTATAATCAGCCCGTTTTTACCCGATAAGCCAATTGGAATACCTATATAATGGAAAGATGGGGGCAGACTCTATACTCCCATCAGATTGGCGTTTCCAGAAGAACCTGCCTGCTGGGGGCGGCGTGACCGGTAAACCATGAAATAATGTACCAGGCTGGCATTCGAGCATTGATCGAATGTTCCAGAAGAACAATGAAGGAGACTACAAAATGAATTTTGCAATGTGGAAGAAAGCCCTTACTGTTATCCCGAACGTTAGTAAGGAAGAATGGGATAAGCTGGATCCCATCTCGAAATGGTTGATCTCCACGCGCGCAGCCGTGTTATTAATGACCTTCCTTTCGGCGCTGCTGGCCGGACTTTTTGCCTGGCACGATCATCATACTGTGAATATTCTAGCCTGGTTCATCCTGACGCTTGGACTGATCCTGGCGCACGCCTCCAATAACATCTTCAACGACTTCACCGATTACACGCGCGGCGTCGATAAAGACAACTATTTCCGCACAATGTACGGTCCTCAACCGGTGGCGGACGGTTTGATGACCAAACGCCAGCACCTGACCTATTTTGCAATCACTGCCTTCCTGGCCCTGCTGTGTGGACTG
>JADGQB010000130.1 GCA_017882145.1 Anaerolineales bacterium | reverse complement strand
TTGACACGCACGCCGTGTTCAGCCAGTTCGAGGGCAATGCTCTGCGTCAGGCCTATGCCGCCAAACTTGGAGGCCGCGTAAGCTGAATTCTTGAAACTGCCCTTCTTGCCGGATTTGGAGTTGATCTCCAGGATTACACCGCTTTTCTGCGCCTTCATGACGCGTGCTGAGTATTTGGCGCACAGGAAATAGCCAAACAGGTTTACATTCATCACGGCTCGCCACTTCTCAGCCGGGAACTCGGTGATCTCTTCCGCAATCAGGATGCCGGCATTGGAGACCAGGATATCCAGGCGTCCGAATTCATCCACACAGCGCTTCACCAATGCCTCGACTTGCGCTTCATCAGTTACATCCACCCGGATGGCGATGGCGCGCCGGTCAGTGGTTGTGCTGATGCTTCGAGCAGTCTCGATCGCCTTTGGCTCATTCAGGTCGGCTACTATGACATGGCAGCCCTCATCCGCTAATCGGGCGCAAATAGCCTGCCCCAGGCCCTGTGCGCCGCCGGTCACCAGGGCGATACGATCTTGCAAGAGTTTATCCATTCCATGAGTCCATTCGTAAATTATCCCTCTCCCCGTCCTTGCAGGGACAGGGAGAGGGCCGAGATTTGAGAAAAATTCTTTAGTTTTCTTATTTTCCGGCGATGAAATCTTCCGTTTTCTGGCGGCAGATGTCATCGGTGTACTGCTCGGCTGGCGACTTCATGAAGTAAGAAGACGGGGCCAGCAGTGCACCCGAAATCCCGCGATCCAGCGCCAGCTTGACGCACCGCAGTGCATCAATTACGACTCCGGCTGAGTTGGGACTGTCCCAGACTTCCAGCTTTAACTCCAGGTTCAGCGGCACGTTGCCGAAGGTGGTGCCTTCCATCTTGATATAGCAGAACTTGCGGTCGGTCAGCCACGGCACATAGTCCGACGGGCCGACGTGGATGTCATCGGGGTTCATCTCGAAGCCCAACATGGAAGTGACCGCCTGGGTCTTGGAGATCTTCTTCGACTCCAGCCGCTCGCGCTCCAGCATGTTGTAGAAATCCATGTTGCCGCCAAAGTTCAACTGGTAGGTATGGTCCAGGTGCACGCCGCGCTCGCCAAACAGGGTGGTCAGGACGCGGTGGGTGATGGTGGCGCCCACCTGGCTCTTGATATCGTCGCCGATGATCGGTAAACCGCGGTCGACGAAACGCTTCTGCCAGTAGGGTTGTGAGGCGATGAAAACCGGGATGCAGTTAACAAAGCCGCAGCCTGCCTCCAGCACCTGCTCTACGTACCACTTGGTGGCCTCTTCCGAACCAACCGGCAGGTAGTTGACCACCACGTCGGTCTTTGTGTCCTTCAGTATCTTGACAATGTCGGCTGTGGGACCAGGGGCTTTTTTGACTTTGGTGCTGACGTATTTTCCCAGCCCGTCATGGGTCATGCCGCGCTCGACTTTGACGCCCAAATTGGGAACATCCGCAAACTTGATCGTGTTGTTCGGGTAGGCTCCGATCGCCTCACTCAAATCTAAGCCGACTTTACCTTCAACAACATCAAAGGCGGCTGAAAACTCGATGTCATGGATATGATACCCGCCCAGGTTGACGTGCATAAGACCCGGGACCGTGTCGGTCTCTACAGCATTTTTATAGAACTCGACGCCCTGCACCAGCGAGGAGGCGCAATTTCCGACACCAACGATTGCTACACGGACTTTCTTGCCTGATTTTTGTACCATTTTTAGATTCTCTCCTTTTAGAGGATTTGATGATAATGATTGTTTCGGGGATCGGTTACGATATTCTTTTATGGCAGCATCTGCCGTAGAAACTCCTCCTCGGCCTCTTTGGTCCACTCGCCGCGCGAATTAAGCCGGTCGTAGACAGATGGCATCTTTTCCTTAAGCTCTCCGAGCGTGGTTAAGGGCAGTTCCTTGATATTGGGGTAGATGACAACCTTTCCGGCCAAAGTGGCTTCTTTCACGGCTTTGAGGCCATCGCGGGCGGCGCTTAATGATCCGATCGCCGCCACCGAACGGTTGGGCGAAAGCTCACCGGAGTTGGTCTTATCCAGGACCAGTTCGAAGTCGCTCATCAGCGAGGCCGAGTGCCCAATGATCCGCGTGCCTTGCAGGTAGGCTCCGCTTAAATCCAATGTTGCCAGCGTACCGCGTGCCACCCCGGCGAACACATTCATCACACCGCCGGGTGCCAGGTACTTGCCCGCATCCGCGATGGCGGCTGGCACAGGCGCCAGCACGATGATATCGTCGTATCCACTTTGGCGCAGGGCGCCTGTTGCAGCTTCGTACTCGGCAGCTTTCGTCGGGTTGAGGCAAATAAACCGGATACCCTTGGCTTTGGCCTGGTCGGCGAAGGCTTCGCACAACTCACTCAGGCGCATATCGCTCACGTCGGTGCAGACGATTACCGACGGAGGGTTATTGAACTCGATGGCGCGCTGTACATGCATGCGTCCCATCGGACCACCTGCGCCGACGATCCAGGCCCGGCCCCCTGGTTTGAGGTTCGAGCGCACTGGCTGGTCGTGGTAAGCCGCAGCTACGTCGGACTTTGTAGTACCCACGTAAACCCAGCGGTGGTAATGGATCCGCCCGACGTCCACGTTAATCTTGCGTTCCAGGAGCTTTTCAGCCAGGATGGCCATCACGCCGAACTGGCCCAGGTGGGGGCTGGCCTGTTCGATCAGGTCGGCATTTGCCCCCAGCAGCACAATATCGTCGACGAACTCGACTGGAGTTGCCTCGATCCGGCTCACCTCACTTACCTCAATGCCTAATCGTGCCGCGCGTTCCGTAAGCCAGGCCGCAAAACCGGCCGGCACATCCGTGAGCAGCAGCCGGGCCGGGTGGGAGGCAGCCTCAAAGCCGGAACTGATTGTGTATGGTCCTGCGCCTCCCGCGCCGATGATCCAGGTAATACCGCCATTCTTCAAGCCGGTCCGGTATTTAAGCGCATAGGCTGCCACCACGCACGCCCACGGCTCCGTTAGGGCAATCTCGGCATAGCTCTTGTCGGTACGCACCTTGATCAGGTTGTTGCCCAGGTCGCTTGCATAGATCTCAGGTCCGATCACCGAGTACTGCGAAAGCCCACCCTGATACCAATAACCGTACGCCAGTGTCTTGCCATTGATTACAATATCGGTTTCCAGAGTCAGGCGTTCGCCAACTTGATAATTGCCGGCCAGGTTCTTGCCCACGCCCATGATGGTCATCGAGACTTCATGGCCCAGCACCACGGGTTCTTTCTGCATGTCCCGGAAGACGCGCGGGTGGTTCTGGCCCTGTGCGATGACCTTGGTGTCTGAAAAGCACAGACCGCAGGCATCGTGCCGGATAAGCAGCTCATCCGGACCATAAGTCGGCGCCGGCACTTCGAGCGGCCGGCCATCTTTGCCCAGGCTTTCCAACCCGGCGCCGTACAACGGCCAGAGTTTGTAAGTGGCAGGCAGTGGGGTAATGCCGTCCCGGTAATTTTCAAGTTTATCAGTCATGGATGCCTCTATTCTGTCAATTCTCAAAGCCTGGTTTTACGGCCGCCAGTCCGGCCAATTTTGCAAAGATGGGGTCCAACGCTTCATAAGTCTGCCTGAAAAGATCGAGCAGGTCAGCATAATGCTGATGGCGGGCAGGCTCCGGGTGCTCAGCTTCACGTGGAGAGACCAGGCGGTCAACCACATAAAAATCTGTAAACAAGCCTACCCCTACGCCGCCAGCGATCACCGCTCCCAGTGCCGTGGCCTCGGTGGTCAGAGCAGGCAGCCAGACTGGCAACCCCAATACGTCTGCCAGGATTTGGCGCCAGACTGCACTCCTGGCACCCCCGCCGATCAAGAGCAGCCGGCCAATCTGTACATTTTGCGCCCGCAATGCTTCCAGGATCAACCCGAGATTAAGAGCCACCCCCTCCAGCACCGCCCGGGCGATTTCTGCCCGGCCATGTGACATGGCCAAACCGACCAGGGCGCCCCGGGCCATAGGATTCCAATATGGACTACGCTCACCCATCAGATAAGGCAGAAACAAAAGGCCGTTCGCTCCCGCAGGGACGCTGGCAGCCTCAATATCCATGGTCTGCAGAGCCTGCTCATTCCCCTCCGGGTGGAGAAGGTGTTCCAGCCATCCATAGGCTCCACCTGCCGCCTGCATCGTGCCGAGCGGGAAATAATAGCCGGGGATGAGGTGGGCAAGCGTAAAGGTGCGCTGCCGAGGGTCATAGATCGGCTGCCGGGTGGTCACGGCGATCCATGAAGATGAGCCCAGGTAAGCGTAAGCCTCCCCCTCCCGCACTGAGCCCGCCCCAACCGTGGCACAGGCACCATCGCCTCCGCCAATCACAACCGGCGTGCCGGCCATTAGGCCGCTGGCAGCCGCAGCTGCCGGGGTCACCTGGCCGATAATGGCAGTCGAAGCGTGCACCTCGGGGAAGAGCTCGCAGTTCAAGCCAAGTGCTTCGATCAGGTCGGAGGCCCAATGTCCGCCAACCAGATCAAACAGCAGGGTAGCCGAGGCATCCGAGGGGTCGGTGGCAAAAACACCCGTCAGCAGAAAGGCCGCGTAATCCTTCACCTGCAATACTTTATAAGCCTTTTCATAGACCTTCGGTTGATGTTCTTTGATCCACAGCACCTTGGGACCTGTATAGGTCGGACTAAGACGCTGTCCGGTCAGGCGATAAAGCGCTTGGGGGTCACACGCCGAGCCCATAAGATCAGCCTCGGCCGTGGCCCGTTGATCGGCCCAAATAATGGCCCGGCCCAGCGGCGCACCCTGCCGGTCAACCAGCAACGCACCTTGCATGGTGCCGCTGAAACTCACGGCGGCAATCGCTCCCGGTTCGACATTTGTTTGGTCGAGAAGGAGGCGTGTGGCCTGCCAGATGGCTTTTTCCCAATCCGCCGGGTCCTGTTCGGCCCAGGCAGGCTGAGGATAGAAGGTGGGGTAGGATACAAAAGTAGATGCCAGCACCACACCCTCTTCAGCGTCAAAGAGAGTGGCCTTGTTCCCGGTCGTTCCCAGGTCATGTGCCAGCAGGTAGTGGTGAGTCATAGGTGCATCAAATCAGAGACTAATTCAAAGTTCAAAGTGAGACTTATGCAAATCATGCCGGTTGTGCTAAGCGGTCCAATAATTCAACCGGCGAAAGGTCAGATGTTAGCGACTTCAGCCGGGCCATCCCGGCCTGCCCTGGCGGGGTGAGACGCCCTGCCTGGGTATAAAAGGCATTCCGCTCTCGGCGTGCAGGGAAATGTACCTTAGCCCACTCGCTTTGGTAACCCAGACCCAGCGCCCGCTGCAGGACGGTATGGCCATAAATGAAATCCGCACCGTCCAGGAAGGCCTGCCGCACGGGCGCCAATTCGGGTACTTCAAAATCGTCAACCAGCTTCTGTCCAGGGGCGTTCATTTCGGTGCCAACATTGAGCGGCAGGTCGAGCTTGCCAGCCAGGGCCACCACTTCATATAGCTTTTGCACCTTGGAGTGGCGCTTATCGGGGTCGGGGATGTTCCAATTGCGGTCCGGAACGATATTTAGAGCCACAACGCCTTTGCTGATCAATAGGCTGAGCAGTTCTTCCTCGGCCTGTTCGCCAACCGAACTGCCGTCCAGCCAGGTGGCACATGGCAGTGCGCCGCATGCGACGATCAACCGGTTGACTTCATCCAGCAAAGGGAAGGTCCCCGGTCCCGGCAGGGTATAACCCACCCCGCCGCCTTTCATCAGCTTTGCTCGCAGAGTGTTCGTGAACCTGGCCGAGTCCCCAATCTGGGCGGCAACTTGCTCGGGCGACAACTGGAGCTTTTCTGCCCAGAAGGGTACCGGGTCTGGAAAACGCCCGGTGGCTGCCTGCATATAAGCCGCCAGCATATGACGTTCGGTCGCATCCCCGACCGGCGTGAGTGGGAGTACGTCGCGCTCATAGTTCACCGTCAACGGCGAAAGGAATACATTAATGCGGGCCAGCATCGTTCGGTTACGATCTTCGGCCCTTTGGCGCATGTTGTTCAGGATCGGAGCGGCTGTAACCGGGGACTGGGTCGAGCAAAAGCCGATCCCCATGTAATAATACACACCTGGTTCCCCGGGTGAATTAATGTCACGGCTGGCAAATTCGGGAATGAAGACGCGTGTTTCCATCCCTGCCGATCCGCGCACGTCAAGTAACTCGCACGCCTTCAAGAACTCGTCCACCCCATTCAATACGTCAAAGTCCACGATGCCCATCGCTTTGAATCCACGCTGTCTGGCCAGCCAGGCCAGGCCGGTTGGAGAAAAGCCGTAGGCGTTATATGAGAAAAATGTGTGGCAGTGCATGTTGACCGCCGACTGACTCGCGCCGGCAGGCGCTCCGGAGGCGATCAATGCTTCCAGGGCTTGCGCTCTCTTATCGGGAGAAAAATCGTTGAGTTGGGCTTCCAGTTGGTTGGTGGATTCCACAGCGGTTTTCTGGTCGAATTAGTAGATTGTCTGCTGGATATTGAAGGCTTTGCAGATGGCGTGGATCTCTTCCACGCTCAGGCCCTCGGCTTGCTCGCCTGCCACCAGGTTGAGATATTCGTAACTTGCAGCCGTCTCGGCATACTCGACCCGGTCGGAGGCGCGTTTGACGGACGTGTCGGAGCGGGCTACTACGCCGTGCTTGGCCCAGATAACCACGCGGTGCTCGTGTAGCGTCTTAAGGGTGGCTGACATCTGCTCCTCCGAGCCAGGCACGTGGAAAGGTACAAAGCCAACTCCTTCCGGCAGGTTGACGATCGTCTCCGGTTCCCAACGCAGCAGGTGCTGGTTCAGGTATTTCTGGTCCTGGTAGCGTGAAATATGACTTAGAAAAGTCAGGTGAGGAGGCTGGGCGTGGACAACGGCATGGAAGTTGGTGCCCGAGTTAACGATCTGGTCACGGTGAACGGCCAGGTGTGAATTCAGCTCGCTGGTTAGGTTGGCGAAAAGCCGTTTGGGCGAAGTATACAATTGCCCCGTCTTTCCTCCTTTATCAACCACCAGGCAGCCCACGTTGGCGGTGGGTTCCTGCATCATATCCCGCAGTCGCCGGCCCGAGCCGGTAATGATCAGAGTCATCCCGGCCAGTTCAGGGACCGCCAGGGGCAGGTTCAGAGTCTCCGATAGCGGAAACTTGCGGCGTATCTCCACCGGCCAGCCGATGCAGACTGAGATGTTACCGGCCGCGCCTTCACTGGCTTCGATCTCCGAGAGACGCCAGCCGGCCTCGCCCATCCACACCAGGTATTCATCTAATTCAGGAAAAGGAGCTTCTATAGACATGGCATTTCCTCCTATAAACCATCCAGTAGGCCGAGGCTGCGCCCCAGCTTGCAGATTGTAAAGCGGTTGCGTAAAAAGTGAGATTCGGTCAGCGCTTGCTGAACTTCCTCGTCACTCAGACCCAGTCCAGCGGGTTGGATCGCACCGCCGGCCTGACTGAATAAATCGGCTAACTTGTCACGCGTGGGCACTTCCGCTGCCAGAGCCTGGATTCCATCCCAGTGTTCCAGGATCCGCTGCTTGAGTAGGCCAAAATCTGCGGCATTCATATCCAGGAAGGGAGCCTGCTCTACGAACAGATTCTCGGCGATTGGGCCAAACGCCTGCCGGATTCGTTGCATATCGGCGGCGCGTTCCGGTTGAGTTGCTTCCGCCAGGCGTGTTACTGCCTGGGCGCGATCCAACTGCCTGAGCCGGCCGTACAGTTCCGCGGCTTGCAGCGAGCACAGGCCTACCTTCGCTCCATGCAATACTGCGGGGCGGCCCTCTCGCAGCAGTTTCATTTCGAGGAAGTGGGCCATGTAATGTTCACAGCCGGCAGCCGGTCGTGAATTTCCAAAGTCCAGCATGCACTTGCCAGAATCGATCAGGCTGAACATCAGCTTCCGGATTCCATCCGGAGTGGCTTGGCCAATTTCGGATGTTGCGGAGATGCAGGCCTCCAGGGTCTTTCGCACACGCATGGCGATCTCCGGGCTGTACGGTTCGTCCCAGAGTAAATGCCCGAGCTGCCAATCTGCCAGGGCGATGGCCTTGCCGAGTATGTCGCCGTAGCCGGCTGCGATCATCGCTTGCGGGGCAGCTGCCAGGGTTCCAAGGTCGGCAAAGACCGCCATGGGCGGTTGGGCCATTACAGTGGTCTTGATCCGCCGGACAACCAGTGAGGCGCTGGGGGAGGTAAACCCGTCCACTGAAGGGGCGGTTGGCAGCGAGATGAACTTGCAGCGTGTGCGGTGGCTGACGATGCGGGTGATGTCAGTAATTGTGCCCGAGCCTACTGCCAGGTAGGTGCGCTCCACCTGGTCAGCGCGCAGCAGCACCTGGAAGATGAAATCCTCGTCCGGTACAACCGCCGGCTCGCTAAAGACCACGGACTTGACGTTCAGGCCGCCTCCTTGCAGCGAAGCCTCCACTTTTTTGCCCAGCACGGGAAAGGTGTTTTTATCCGCCACCAACATGAAATCGGTCAAACCTCTGTCGTTACAAAACTGCAGCAGGGGTTCCAGCGCATTTTCGCCAATGGTAACAGGTATGTCCGTCATGCCGTCTCCATTTTTTCACTGCAAAGGCTGAAGGATATCCCTGCCTGTTTGATTTTCTTAACCCAGGCTGGAGCGAGTTCGGTGTCGGTAAACAGGCGCGTAATCTGCTCCAGGCAGGCAAAGGATGTCAGGTCCGCCCGGCCGAATTTGCTCGAATCGATCAAGGCAACGATGCTGCCCGAGCTGGCGATAAACTTACGCTTGATCTGCGCCTCATAGATATCCACCTCTGTGGCGCCGCTCTCGAGCGTAAAGCCGCTGCAGGAGAGGAAGGCGGTCTTAATGTGATATTCGGTCAGGATGTGTTCGGTCAGGGGTACGTTAATGGCAGTGCCGTCCACGCGCAGCACGCCGCCCAGTAGAATGACGGTATTGGATGAATTCTTCGCCAGTTCACGCGCAGACTCGATCCCGTTGGTGATGACGGTCAGATCACGGAATTCCTTCAGGTTGACAGCCAGATAGTATGAGCTGGTGCTGGAATCAAGAATTATGGAGTCGTTGTCCTGGACCAGGCTGGCGGCCTGGCGGGCGATGGCTTGCTTGGCTGAGCGATGAACCATGAGGCGCGTAGCAAATATGGGACTGCGGCTCTGCCACTCGTTAAGCACGACGCCGCCGCCCCTTACTCGCGTCACCTGCCCTGACCCGGCCAAAGAATTGAGGTCGTTGCGGATGGTGCCTTCAGAAACTCCCAACAGCTCAGCTACCTCCGGTACGCGTAATCCGGGCTGCTCTTTCAGGATACTGATCAAACGCTGACGTCGTTCAAAAGGGATCAATTCTAGCTCGCAAGCGGGTGAGGATGGGAACGGTTGAAGCACTGCCATCCTATCCGGTTTGTTGATTTTTGTCAATCTTTACAAGTTCCAACAAATTTCAACAGTCCTGATCCCCAATTTGATAGGTCCTTCGCGAAGCACCCTTTAGGGTTGCGCCCACAAACAACGATAAAAAAAGGCCGGGTCCTGGCGCGAAGCGCCGCCCGGCCTTATTTTTTCCAACTCCCCACTTGACCTGCATACGGACGGGCACTACAATTCATTCCTCACTAAAAGAAATTTTGCTTTCAGCTTTCAGCTTTCAGCTTTCAACTTTTGTCTTTTGACTTATCCACCAGGAGAACTCCCATGTCCGATTACCTTGTGCGCGGTACCCTCGCCGAGCTTGACCCCGAAGTCTACGAATTGACCCGGATCGAATCCGAACGGCAGGCCCGTAAATTGATCCTGATCCCGTCCGAGAGCCAGGCGCCCCTGGCGGTGCGGGAAGCCATGGGCTCCTCGTTTCAAAATATTTATGCCGAAGGCTATCCCGACGAAGACTCACGCTGGATGAGCGAAGCCGAGATCCTGGATTACCCCGAGCGCCTGGCCAACTTCCGCCGCAATGCCGACCCGCGCTATTACAAGGGCACCGAATATGCTGACGCGGTCGAGGCCCTGGCCCGCCGGCGCTGCGCCGAAGCCTTCGCCGCCAACGGCGTGAGCGCCGACCAGATCTACGTCAACGTGCAGGCGCTCTCGGGCGGACCCGCCAATAACGCCGTTTACCATGCGCTGGTGGAACCCGGCTCGGTCGTCATGGGCATGAACCTGCTGCACGGCGGGCATCTCTCGCACGGCTCCTCCGCCAACCGCTCCGGCAAGCTCTATAAGATCGTTCATTACACGGTCGACCCCGAGACCGAACAGATCGATTACGATGCCGTCATGGAACTGGCCAAACAGAGCCAGCCCAAGATGATCATCTGCGGTTACTCGTCCTACTCCTGGATCCCCAATTGGAAGGCATTCCGGCGTATTGCCGACAGCGTGGGCGCCTACCTGCTGGCCGATATTTCCCACATCGGCGGGCTGGTGGCGGCCGGGGTCGTTCCCTCCCCGCTGGGCTACGCGCACGTCATCACCTCCACCACCCATAAGACCCTGCACGGGCCGCGCGGTGCAGTCATCCTGACCACCGATCCGGCCCTGGCCAAAAAGCTCGACAAGGCTGTCTTCCCCGGCGAACAGGGCGGGCCGCACGTTCACATTTTTGCTGCGCTGGCGCTTACGTTCAAGCTGGCCCAGACCAGGCAGTTCGAGAAACTCCAGAAACAGACCATCAAGAACGCCCAGGCCATGTCGGAACGCTTCAAGGAACGCGGC
>JADGQB010000024.1 GCA_017882145.1 Anaerolineales bacterium | reverse complement strand
GGCGAACGGAAATTCCGGCTGGTGACCCATTACTGGATCGATGATGCGGGAGTGGAAAAGACGATCGCGGCTTTTCGCAGCGTGCTGGCGGGATTGCGATAATTTATCCCGGCCGAGAGCTCTTAGTCCTTGCGCAAATCAAAAAATTTATCTGCTAATCTTCGCCAAAAATTCAAAAAAAGCGAAGGTTAGCGCACATTTGTACTATTAATGATATTAAATGAGCGTATTGGTTAAGATATAATTAATGTATTCAATGGTATTTTAAGGGAATTTGGAGGAAGGGTATGCCAATCACCGTGGAGTCAATTGATCGGGTTGCCGGGGTTATCCGTTCGAAGATCAGGAATCAGCCGCGCATTGGATTGATCCTGGGGACAGGCCTGGGAGGGCTTGCAGATGCGATTCGACAACCGACCATCTTCCCATATTCCGATCTACCGGGTTGGCCAGTGTCAACCGTCCAAGGGCATGCCGGGCGGCTGGTAGTGGGGGAACTGGATGGGCAGGCATTACTGGTAATGCAGGGGCGCATCCATTATTATGAAGGTTACGATATGGCGCAGGTGACGCTGCCGGTGCGGGTGATGCAACGGCTTGGAATTGAAATCATGATCGTGACCAACGCCGCCGGGGCGATCAACCCGGGTTTTGCTCCCGGGGACGTGATGCTCATCACCGACCATTTGAACCTGGCCGGGATGGCCGGTCTTAATCCATTGATTGGACCGAATCTGGATGAATTTGGGCCACGCTTCCCGGATATGAGCCAGGCATATGACCGTTTATTATGTGAAATGGCGCGCAAAGTTGCTAAAGAAAAGAAGGTAGTTCTGCACGAAGGTGTTTATGTTGGTTTGAGCGGCCCATCCTTTGAGTCCCCGGCGGATTTACGCTTCCTTCGGACGGCAGGCGCGGACTCGGTCGGCATGTCCACCGTCCCCGAGGTTATCGTGGCACGCCATGGCGGAACACGTGTGCTGGGTTTCTCCGGAATCAGCAATAAAGCCAATCTCGATGGAAATACTGTTACCTCGCACGAAGAAGTACTCGCGTCCGGGAGTGTGATCGTTCCGAAGCTGGAAATGCTCATCCGTGGTATTTTGCGGGCCCTTTAGCCAGGGTGAAATGGCAGCAGTACTAAGTTTTTTCGTCCGTCTGGCTCCCCTGATCTTTTTCCTATTGATCCTGGGATTATTATTCGGCATCCGGCGGATGACGCAAGCCCGTACGGAAATGCGGGGAGCGGCTTTCGGCCTGGAACGTGAAATCGCCTCCCACCATACCAGGCAAGCAATCTCCGCATTGGCGATCGCCGGCTTCCTGGCAATCGCAGAATTCGTACTGGTTGTTTTTTTGGTCCCCAATATGCCAGCGTTATCGCAACTAACCACCCCAACAATGAATCCTCTTTTTACACCCACCAATACCTTTCCACTTGAATTTATCCAGACTCTGGGAGCTGGAACACCTGGCGCAACTCCAACCTCCCAAGCGACCGGTTGTATACCGGGCCAGATCGATTTCACATCTCCAAAGCCAGGGGATGTGATCCAAGGCAATGTGGCCCTAAAGGGATCAGCCAGTATTCCCAACTTTGGCTTTTATAAATATGAATTTTCTCCAACAGGATCTGACGTTTGGGCTACCATTCTTGCGGACCGTAAGCCAGTTGTAGATGGCGATCTAGGACCTTGGGATACAACGGCGATCGCGACGGGTGATTACCAATTACGTTTGGTGGTTACCGACAATCTGGGCAACGAGTTACCCGCATGTATCATTCCAGTGCGGGTTAAGGCCCCTTGAGGTGCAACATGCCTGAGATTCAGATACGTCGTGCCGTAGCAACCGATATAACCATATTGATGGCGATTGACCATTCCTGCCAAACCGATTATGTCTGGCAAATGGATGTACAACGGCAAGAAGGCCAGATCGGAGCCATTTTCAGAGAGATCCGCTTGCCACGATCAGTTTCTGTTCCTTATCCGAGGGAAGTTTCGACTTTACCAGATTCATGGGACCGTCGGGCGGGCATGCTGGTGGCCATGATTGGCGAACAGATCATCGGATATATCCGGATGACCGACTTGATCCTGCCAAAAACCGTCTGGATGACAGATATCGTCGTCTCACCACGTTTCCGGCGTCAAGGGGTTGGAACGGCGTTGATCCTTTCGGCGCAATCCTGGGCGATGGATCGGAAGTCAAACCGGGCACTGGTTGAAACGCCTTCAAAAAATAACCCGATGATCTACCTGGCACGGAAACTCGGCTATGAATTCTGCGGGTATAATGACATGTATTATGAAACACAGGATATCGCCCTTTTTTTTGGACGTTCAATCCGGTAGGTAGGTAATCCTAAATTTAACGGGGAATGGGGAGTGTGCGACGGGTTGAACCACCTGCACAGCTTTCTTCTTTCCCCAGATGTTGAGTAACTATTACGGAAGGTTTGTATGCTTAGCGGTTGGACACAGGATTTGCTTTCGGGGATTATTACTGTTAACCAAATATTCACAGCCGGGATCGCCATCACGGCCTTTTCATTATTCTTATATGCATTATCTTTCAATTTGCGAGACCGCGTCGCGCGTTCTTTTGCAATCATCCTTTTATGCGTTGTAACGGTTTTCACATCGGAAGCACTGGAGAGTTCATCTGCTTCTCCCCAGATGGTTGAATTGTTCCTGCGCCTGGAATGGATCGGGATCATTTTTCTTCCCCCGGCATATCTGCATCTTTCAGACGCCATTCTCGTAACCACCGGTCAGCCGTCGCGTGGACGCCGACGAGTGCTTGTCCGGCTTTTGTATGCCGTCTCGGCCATATTTTTATTGCTGCTGACTTTTGGCTACCTACTAGGTCCCATGCAGAAAAATGGTCAGCCAGCCCCATATCTCCTGCGGACAACCTGGACGGAAATCTTTACAGCATATTATATTGGCATCATGGTATTGGCATGGATCAATTTTGGGCGTGCATATCGACGAACCTTGACACGTTCGGGACGCCGACGGATGGCCTATTTACTGGCCGGAGCAGCCGCCCCCGCGCTTGGCTCATTCCCATATCTTTTGTATGGGTCAAGCGTAGCCGGAAATTATCCATTCCTGTTCTGGGGACTGGCAACCCTTAGTAATTTGTTTGTCGCCGGGCTCATTATTGTAATGGCTTATGCGGTGGCGTTCTTTGGAGTTTCCTGGCCAGACCGGGTGGTTAAAAGCCGCCTTTTTAAGTGGATCATGCGAGGTCCGGTGGTTGCTTCCTCAGCCCTAGGCGTGATGACCATTGTCCGGCGAAGCGGTGAAATGTTCGGTTCAACATATTCGGCTGCAGTTCCGACGGTAATGGTGGTAACCGTTCTGTTATTGGAACATATCATCACATTGGTGTCACCCCTCTGGGAGCGATTTATCTTCTTCGGCGGTGACCGGACTGATCTGGCATTATTGCAGAACCTGGAAGAGCGCTTGATCACGCAGAATGACCTGCGGCAATTCCTGGAAGCAGTATTGGCGGCGGTTCGCGATCATTTACAGTCACCGGCTGCATTTGTGGCGGCGTTGGATGGAGAGGAATTGAGCCTGGTAGTCGCGACAGGAAGCTCGCCGCTGCTCAAAGAATCAAACCTTCCTGAAGTGCTTCAAGTTGTTAATCGCGATGGCAATGGGAATGGGAATGAGAAGGAATATGACTGGGGCGAGTATTGGTTGTTCCCGCTGCACCAGCCGGCGGAGACGGATGAAGGTTCACCAATCCTGCTTGGATTACTGGGGGTTGTGCATGGTCCCGACCAGGTCATTTTACCTGACCAGCGCCAGGCGCTCTTATTACTCCTCCAACGTGCGCTGGTAGCCCTGGAAGACCGTCGCCTGCAGCGCAGTGTGTTTCGATCGTTGGAAGATTTACGTCCGCAAGTGGATATGTTCCAACGGCTGCGGGCGGTCGGACGTTATGACAGCAAAGCCAGTTTATTGGAAGAGACTCTCCCACCTGAATCGGATATGGCGGAATGGGTGCGGGATGCATTAACGCATTACTGGGGTGGCCCGAAGCTGACCCAGAATCCGCTGCTCAATCTCCAGATCGTCCAGGAAGCCTTTAAAGAACATAACGACAATCCTGCCAATGCTTTACGCTCCATTCTGCGACAGGCGATGGACAATGTGCGCCCGGATGGAGAACGTCGATTTACCGGAGAATGGATCCTGTTCAATATCCTTGAGATGAAATTCGTGGAAGGAAGGAAGGTGCGCGAGGTCGCCACCCGGTTGGCCATGTCAGAAGCGGATCTATACCGCAAACAACGGGTTGCCATAGAAGAAGTGGCGCGAGTTATCCTTGAAATGGAACGTCAGACTCAGGCACATCTAAACGGGAAGGAGGTTGGATAAATGTAATGGTACACAAAAATTATTCCGAACAAGATATACCGGTCCAGGACGATGGGTGGTGGGCGTCTGTTCTGGCAGAAGAAGAAAAGCGGATAACTGTCCCGGCAACAAAAGCTCAAAAAGCTGCAGAAACAGAAAAACCTTCACCTGATTGGGAACGGATTTCGCTTCTCTATCGCCAGGATGAGATCATTTCATTAGTTGTGACAGGTCATAATCGGGGTGGGGTGCTGGTCGAAGGGGGTGGCTTGAATGGATTTGTTCCTTGCTCTCATTTACTAGAACTACCCACCCATTCTGAAGAAGATTGTCGTGAAGGTTACCTTGCCACATATGTAGGCCGTACACTGCGATTGAAGGTTATAGAATGCGTTCCGGAAGAAGGCCGCCTGGTTTTTTCAGAGCGGGCTGCGCGTGCCGAAGCTGGCAAACGACCGGAACTATTTAACACGATCCATACCGGCCAACACCTGAAAGGTGAAGTGACAAACGTCACGGAATTTGGCGTTTTCGTAGATTTGGGAGGCGTTGAAGGTCTCATCCATATCTCAGAGCTTTCCTGGGGACGAGTGTCACATCCCAACCAGGTCTGCAAGGTGGGGCAACAAGTCGATGTACTGGTTATGGATGTCGCGCCGGAGCGCTGCCGGATCGCGCTCAGCTTGAAGAGATTGATGTCCAATCCCTGGCAGTCAGCTCAGGAGAGGTATCCACTCAATTCCGTTTTCCCGGCAGTCATTACGGCGTTGGTTCCCTACGGGGCGTTCGCTCGCCTAGAAGAAGGGCTTGAAGGGCTAATCCATGTCTCGGAAATCCCCATCCCGCCCAACAGCGCGATTAAAGACGTCATATCATCCGGGCAGGGCGTTCAAGTGCGGATTCTACAAGTGGACGCCGCCCGTCAACGCCTTGGCTTGAGCATGAAGCTGGGTTAAAATGCCGCCCTCCACGTCGCGCAAAGCTGTTAAAACGTCACCGAGTGATCGGCTTGAACCACCCCGGCCTACCGATTGGGTGGATCGTTTAGCGCGACTCCAAACCCACTTTGGACGATTTCTGTGGGATATCCTGGGCGTGTTCCTTTTTGCCCTGGCTTTATTGACCCTGCTCGGTATCCTGGGGCTTTCAAAAGGAACACTGCTTGAAGAATGGGTGAACCTGCTGTTCCTGTGGTTGGGCTGGGGAGATTTGTTGGTGGTCTTCTTCGCCGCAGCAGGTGGTGTGATCGCTTTCCAGCGAAGCCTCAAGCCAATCCCATTTCCCCTGGGGCGTGTGATTGCACTTGAACTGGCGGCTTTCCTTACCCTGGCGTTGTTATCGGCAGCCAGCGGAAACCGGCTGACTGAAGGCGCAATGTGGGGTGGACAGGTTGGATGGGGACTTGCGACGATGGTCATGCGGGCACTTGCTTCAATCTTGGGAAAAGTTTTTGGTTCAAACGCGGGACAAGCGGCAGGTTTCATCCTGGGCGGTTTGATCCTATTTGTTTTTTGGGGATGGATGGTGCTGACCGGATTTGGCCTGTGGCGCCCACTCGAGGCATGGTTCCTTGATGAGGCCGGCCTGGAAATTGGTTCTGAGACCGCAGTGGAAGGGTCCGGAGCAGATGGCACGCAGGAGAAACTGGTTATTTCGCCCCTTCCTTCAGATAAACCTGCAGCTCTCCAGGATGGTAAAAAGCCTCCGCAAAAATTGCCCCCAGAATTTCGAAAGTCGTTCAAAGTCTCGGAGCGGCAAGACAGCCGCCCGGTCGTGCCACAGCCACGAAGTGACCGTTTGCCACCTTTGAATGTGCTTTTAGGCGAGCAATCCTACCGCCCTGACGAGCGGAATATCAACCAGGCGGCTGGCTTGATCGAAAAATCGCTCTCCGAATTTGGGATCCCGGCCAAAGTGGTCGGATTCCGGATCGGCCCGACCGTCACACAGTTCGCCGTCCAACCAGGATTCATCCGCAAGGGCACAGAAGAAGATGCACAGCAGATGAAGGTCCGCGTGGCCCAAATTGCCAGCCTACAAAAGGACCTCGCCCTGGCGCTCTCGGCAGAACGCCTGCGTATCGAAGCCCCGGTACCAGGACGGGCGTATGTCGGGATCGAAGTACCCAACTCGCGCTCTGCCCTGGTCCGATTACGCCCGTTGTTGGAGACGGATGCGTTTTACAAGATCGGTTCGCCGCTGGCGGTTGCATTCGGAAGGGATGTCTCCGGGAGTCCGCTTGTCGCTGATCTGTCGCGCATGCCGCATCTGCTGATCGCCGGGACAACCGGTTCAGGCAAGTCGGTCTGTATTGCAGCCCTGGCTACCTGCCTGGCGATGAATAATGCCCCGGAAGATCTGCGAATGGTGATGATCGACTCGAAGATGGTTGAGTTGATCCGGTTCAATGGCCTTCCGCATCTATTCGGCAAGGTTGAAACGGATGTTACGCGGATCCTGGGCGTACTGCGGTGGGTTGTGGTTGAAATGGAACATCGTTATAAATTGCTGGAGGCGGCCAAAGCCCGTGATATCGATGCATATAACCGCCGCCTGCAGCGCCGCAAGGATACGCCTGCCATACCGCGTATTGTTGTTTTAATCGATGAGCTTGCTGACCTGATGATGTCTGCACCTGATCAAACCGAGCACAACCTGGTACGCCTGGCCCAGATGGCACGTGCCACCGGCATTCACCTGGTTGTGGCTACGCAGCGTCCCAGTACGGATGTAGTCACCGGCCTGATCAAGGCTAATTTCCCAGCCCGGTTGGCTTTTGCGGTGGCTTCGGGAGTGGATTCACGCGTCATCCTGGATTTGCCTGGCGCAGAGTCGTTACTCGGGCGGGGCGATATGCTGTTCCTGAACCCGGAAGTGGGCAACCCAATCCGCGCCCAGGGTGTGATCGTTACTGACCAGGAGATCGAGCGCGTCATTGCCCATTGGCAAAAGATGACTCCTGAAAAAGATATTAAACCGCCTTGGGAAGGGATGCTTTCGGAAGTTGAAGCCGAAGGAAGCGATGACGTGTTGGTGGAGCAGGCGATAACAGTTTTAAAGAAAGACCAGCGCGCCAGCGCCTCCATGCTCCAGCGGAAATTACGGATCGGATATCCCCGGGCTGCGCGGCTGTTGGACCTCCTGGAAGAGATGGGAGTGGTGGGTCCTTCGATGGGAGGCGGACGTGACCGTGATGTACTTATCGAACCGGATGAAGAGAACGGGGACCTGCCCGATGAGGCTTAGCGCCTGTGTGGTATCATAGTTCAGTTTTAAACCTTGATTGGAAGAGGAAACCGATTTGACTCAACCGGCCGAACAAAAAAAGAAATCATTTTCCGACAACATGCGGGTTTGGTTTCGTTGGTACTATCATCCGATTGCCGCTTTTTTAAACCGTCTCGGCATCCGGCCAAACACAGTTACGCTGGTTGGTTTGGCGGGAACGGTAGGATGTGCAGTGTTGATCGCGCTTGGTCACATGACCTGGGCCGGGATCCTGCTGCTGGTGATGGGGCCGGTGGATGCCATGGATGGTGCGCTGGCACGCTTGCGCAACGAGGTCAGCGATTGGGGCGCATTTGTGGACGCAGTAACCGATCGCTATTCGGAGCTGTTCCTATTTCTGGGCTTCCTGATCCACTTTATGTTGAATCCAAATCCAACCGGCGTGCTGTTTGCCTACCTGGCGGCGGCCGGTTCGGTGCTGGTCTCCTATGTCAAAGCGCGTGCGGATGCCTCGAAGCTGGATGCAAACGTCGGCCTGTTGACGCGTGTCGAACGTTACATCGTGCTCATCCCCGGTTTGATCTTTAGCGGCCTCTATCCGCCATTAGCATTGATCGCTTTGATCATTATTGCCGTTTTTGCCAATTTTACAGCCTTGCAACGGATTTTTCGTGTCCGAAAGGATGCGTACCGGCGGTTATCCCAATCTCAGGAGTAATCCATGCCAACCTTACCGAATGGTTTTGATATTCCCCTTCCTTTTTTCCACACATCCTTTCATATCTATTTTTATGGCATCCTGATCATGTTGGGCGTGATCGCGGCGGCCTTCCTGGGGCAGGCTGAGGCCAAAAGGCGTGGCCTAAATCCGGATTACATCTGGGATATGCTATTCTGGGTGGTCCTGGCCGGAATTGTTGGGGCCCGCATCTGGCATATTTTTACGCCCCCGCCATCGATGGTTGCACAGGGTATTACCACACAGTGGTACCTGACGCACCCATTGGATATGATCAACATCCGGAACGGCGGGTTGGGGATCCCGGGCGCCATCATCGGCGGCGCCCTTGCCATGTGGGTCTACTGCCGGAATAAGAAGATCTCGTTTATGAACCTGGCTGACACGGTCATACCGGGTGTAGCACTGGCCCAGGCAATCGGGCGCTGGGGGAATTTCTTCAACCAGGAAGTCTATGGGTTGCCTACCAACCTGCCCTGGAAAATTTATATTGACCCGGCACACCGCGTCCCAGGTTACCAAAACTACGATTATTTTCACCCGCTATTCTTGTACGAGTCATTATGGAACCTACTCAACATGGCGGTCCTGCTGTGGGTAGCGCGCCGCTTTGAAAAATGGCTGAGACCTGGTGATATTTTCTTCATGTACATGATCATGTATTCCATCGGGCGATTCGGACTCGAATTCCTGCGGTTGGATGCTTCCCAGGTGGGGGGGATCAATTTCAACCAGACGTTTGTGGTGATTGTGGCACTGGTAGCAGGTTTGTTTCTGTTCTTGGATCACCGCCCGCGCCGCGCCGTCGCGCAATGATCCACACCGAAGATCTCAGCAAACAATTCGGTGATTTCTGGGCAGTGGACGGAGTCTCACTGGATGTGGAACCCGGCCAGGTGCTGGCGTTGTTGGGTCAAAACGGCGCCGGGAAAACAACAACTGTCCGCATGTTGACATCGGTGCTTGCTCCGACGCGCGGTCGGGCACAAATTGCCGGTTTCGATGTAGTTCAAAACCCTGATAAGGTGCGGGCATCAGTGGGGGTGCTAACCGAGCAGCACGGTCTCTACTTGCGAATGACCGGGACGGAATACCTGGATTTTTTTGGAAAAGTCTATCGATTAAGTACTCCCGAACGCCGGCAGCGCAGCCAGGCGTGGATGGAGTATTTTGGCCTGGCGGAAGTTGCCAAGCGACCGATCGGACAATATTCAAAAGGCATGCGCCAGAAATTAGCATTGGCGCGGACCCTGCTGCACGATCCGCCAGTCTTGCTGCTGGATGAACCTACCTCGGCAATGGACCCTGAGTCAGCCCAGCTGGTGCGGAAGGCGATTGCCAGTCTGCGTTCTGAACAGCGCGCCATCATCATCTGCACACACAACCTGGTAGAGGCCGAAATGCTGGCAGACAAAATTGCCATCATTTATCGCGGCAGTGTATTGACAAGCGGAACGATTGAAGGATTAAAACGAAGTTTGTTAGGACCCGCCGAGTACGAGTTCCGGGTGCGGGGAGAATGGCCGCACGCAGGCTTCGAACTGCCGGCAGGTGTGACTCCGCTCGAGAACGGCGAGTCCGGCCCCAGATTCCGCGTCGAGAACCCGCAAACTTCAAATCCTGTTTTACTCAGAGAAATGATGAAGCGCGGTGTGGAAGTGGTAGCTTTGCAGGAATTGCCGCGCACACTCGAACAAGTCTACCTGGCTGCCATGGCGCAGGTGAAGCATGTTTAGGAATTTGAAGGATGAATTGAGCATGGTCTGGCTGGTAGCCTGGCGCGAACTGCGGGACCAGTTACGGGATTGGCGGATCATTTTTCCAATGATCTTACTTACCTTGCTGTTGCCTTTCCTGGCAGACCTGGGTGCTCTGGCTGCAATTAATTTCACTACGGAATATGGAACACCTCTGATTGCCCAGCGGTTGGTACCTTTCCTGTTAATGGTAGTGGGCTACTTCCCAATCACGATTTCGCTGGTGATTGCCCTCGAGTCGTTCGTAGGCGAAAAAGAACGCGGTACGATCGAGCCGCTTTTGAGCAGCCCGCTCAAAGACTGGCAAATCTTTATGGGCAAACTGCTTTCAGGGACAATTGCACCCTTATTTACTTCCTACCTGGGCATCACAGTATATATGATCGGTCTGTATGCGCAACGCATTCCCTTCCCGGATGCCAACCGGATGGCGCAAACGCTAATATTGACCGCTGTTCAGGCTTTGTTGATGGTGGCTGGAGCAATCCTCATCTCAACCCAAGCAACTTCGGTACGTGCATCCAGCTTAATGGCCTCCTTTATCGTCATACCAATGGCATTGCTCATCCAGGGCGAAAGTATCATGTTGTTTTGGGGTAATAATACCGAGCTCTGGCTGGCTGTGGCAGGAGTGACCATCCTGGCAGTTTTGATCGCCCGAGTCGGGATTGCCCATTTCCAGCGGGAAGCATTGCTTGGACGCGAAATTGATGTGCTCAATATACGCTGGATCCTTTTGACATTCTGGCGTGATATCAGGGGAAATGCGAAATCGTTTCCAGCCTGGTTCAAGACAGAAGTTTTAGGTACGGTGCGGAAACAGGCAGTATCCATCTGGATGACGATCGGCTTCGGGCTGGCGGCCGCGTTGGGGAGCTACATTTGGGTTGTCATGAATACGGAAAAAGTCATGCATGCATTCCAATCCGGCGACCTGGCGGGAGTATTGAGTGCAGGGACGGGTGTGCCGCTGGCTGAACTCGGACTCTCTTTTCCCTTGATCTGGGGCCACAATTTGCGTGCAATCGTGGTTATTCTATTATTGGGTTTGTTTTCTTTTGGTGTTTTGGGCACTTTAACCTTCCTGTTGAATACGGGAGTGATCGGGGCTGTCATGGCGTTGGAAGCTGCCCTGGGGATCTCACCGGTAAAGCTGCTGGTCTTTGGGATCCTGCCGCATGGTATTTTCGAGATCCCGGCGCTGATCCTCTCGAGTGCGGCGGTGCTTTATATTGGCATCGCACTGGTTACTCCACGATCCCAGCGAACGCTTGGTGAGGTAATGATTGAGGCGATTGCAGATTGGACAAAAATAGGAATTGGCCTGGTGCTGCCTTTGTTGACCATCGCGGCTGTACTTGAGACCTGGGTTACTCCTGTGCTATTGCATTCTGTGTTGAAATAGTAGTAGGATGGATTCAAGAAAGGCGCGGAGCCATTGATGGCTAAATTAATTTTCCTGGGGACCTCGAATGCCATCTCGGATGAGAATCACGAGAACACCCATATGGTTGTAGTGGGGGAGAATCGTACGGTTTTAATAGATTGCCCCAACAGCCCGTTTCAGCGTTTCGAGAAAGCCAACGTAGACATTAATATGTTGGGAGACGTGATCCTAACCCATTTCCACCCTGACCACGTTTCAGGTGTGCCGCAATTATTGATGAATATGTGGCTGATGGGACGCATTCAGCCACTGAGGATTTATGGTTTGCGGCATACCATTGATCGCATCGAAAGTCTTATGGGGCTGTATGGGTGGACTGAATGGCCGGATTTCTTTCCGGTGGAATTCATACGATTGTCGGAACAGGCGATGATGCCCGTCCTTGATTGTGATGATTTCCGCATTTTTAGTGTGGCAGTCCAACACTTTATCCCAACGATCGGTTTGCGGATCGAGTTCACCAGGTCGAAGAAAATAGTGGTGTATTCCGGTGATACCGAGCCGTGTGCACAAGTGACTCAATTGGCAGAGGGGGCAGATGTGCTCATCCACGAATCATCCGGCGCGCTGCCCGGCCACTCGTCCGCAGCTCAGGCTGGCGAAGCGGCACGGCAGGCCAAAGTAGGAACGTTATATCTAATTCATTATCCAACCGGGCAGTTTTCTTCCATTGACCCAGTCGCGGAAGCCAGGAAACAATTTGAAGGGCCAGTGAGACTGGCCCAGGATTATATGACGCTGGATTTTACAGAAAACCAAGCCACCTGACAGTGGCTTTTTTATTACCAGCCCTTAATGAATTGCTCCCATTCGGCGTTCTCATCCAGGTGGCGCCCAAAAATATAATAGGCATTGGCGGGTGGCTGCTTGGGAACCCTTAGCAAATTCATATGAACTTCTCCAAGTTTGCGACCCCCTTTGCGATGGTTGCAGGCTGGACAGGCTGCGACCACATTCGTCCAGATATGCGCCCCGCCCAGATGCTTTGGCAAGACATGATCCACCGTCAGATCACCCGTGTGACGTCCGCAGTATTGACAGGTGTAGTTATCACGGCGAAAGACTTCCCTGCGGGTCAGTTTGATTTGCAGACGGGGTCGGTGAATCATCTGGTCAAGTCGAATGACAGATGGCCGAGGCAAGGCCTGTTTCACAGTCTGGATGTAACCACGCCCATTCATCACCATGTCGGCCTTCCCGGAAAGGATCAGGCCAATGGCGCGACGGGTGTTACAAACGTTGACAGGCTCAAAATTGGCGTTGAGAACCAGTACCGGCGCGTTCATAGTTTACACGTTGGCGTGTATTATACTCCAACCAAACGGAGCTCATTAGAAGATCCATCGAGCGAGGCAATGGGATGATAACGTTAGCTAAAAGGAGTGAAGCATGCGCGTTTTGATTTCAGGCGGAAGCGGGATGATCGGTACTGCCCTGACAAAATCGCTCCTGTCAAAAGGTAACACCGTCTGGGTTTTGACCCGTAATCCAAAGGCAGCGCATTTGCCGGAGGGAGCCACGGCTGTTGGTTGGGATGGGCGGACGAGCGCAGGTTGGGGAGAGCTGATCGGGCAGATGGATGCCGTGGTCAACCTGGTAGGGGAACGTCTCTCAAAATGGCCCTGGACGAAGGGTCAGAAGCAACGCTTTTGGAACAGCCGGGTGGAAGGTGGGCAAGCAATGGTCGAGGCGATCCAGGCGGCTTCCACGCCTCCCAAGGTGCTCATCCAGGCCTCCGGAGTGAACTATTACGGGCCGCGTACTGAGGGGAAAGTTACCGAGGCAGATGGACCTGGGAAGGATTTCCTATCCAGATTGTGCCTGGCCTGGGAAGGTTCCACAGAACCAGTTGAGAAATTGGGGATGAGGCGTGTAGTCATCCGCTCTGCGATTGTATTATCAGCCAGGGAAGGGATACTTCCGATCATGATGTTCCCGGTCAGGGCATTCGTTGGCGGACGTTTGGGAAGTGGAAGGCAGGGCCTGCCATGGATCCACCTGGAGGACGAAGTAGCTGCCATCCTCTTCCTGATGGAAAACCAAAATGCCAGCGGCCCGGTTAATTTGACGGCTCCCGTTCCAATTTCCAGCGCTGAATTTATGCGCGCGGTGGCGCAGAGTCTTCAGCGCCCATATTGGCTGCCGGCACCGGCATTTGCACTGCGAATGATCCTGGGAGAAATGTCGACCCTGGTATTGGAAGGAGCTTACCTGCTTCCCAAGCGCTTGCTTGAATTGGGGTTCAATTTTCGCTTTGTGAATGCTCAGGCCGCCCTGGAAGACTTGCTCAAAAGCTAATTATCGTTGGTCTTGTCTTCCCCGGATCTTCGAACCTTTCGTAAAACCTGCCGGATTTTTCCCCAGACTAACTCCGAGCGGCTGGCTTGTTTGGCCGGAATTTCGTGGAGGCTGTACCGTGCTTCGATGAAGGACTCCGTCATTGCATCCACGCCATCTTTTTCCTCCTTCAGGCTGGATTTTAAAAAGCCTGCATATTCATACGGAGTTTGATCCTCCTGGCGCGGGAGGCCAGCTTCCCTGGCGCGTCTTATCAAAGCAAGATAGTAGAAAATGATCTTCTGACGGGGAGACAATTTACGGGGGTTGATGAAATCCCATTCGCTTCGCTGGCCGGGTTCCGAATCAACTCTGCGCAAACGTTCCAAACTGTTCTGGATGAACATCCCAATTGATTTGTTGGCTTTCTTGAAGCTGGCAATGAATCGACTCCAAGCAAGAAGGAGCCAGTGGAATGGCTTGAAGCGCTTTATATCCTCAGAAAGATCCTGGTTGAACGCAATATACTGTCTTATCGCGATGACTGCCAGTATGATCAGGCTGCCCCATAGGAAAATTGATTTCGCAAGGTCCCAGTTGAAAGTACTGACCGGGCCGGGTGTGAGCGCAGGAGGGGGAGTGACCGTCGGATTTTGATCCGGCGCAACTGCCGGGGGCTTGCCAATCAGCCGGGCCAGCAATGCAACCAACAACAGGATCAGCCCATACAAATAAAACATGGCTTGATTGAGGATGCGAAACACAGCCATGAAGGTGCCCAATAACCCCAACTCGTAATTTGTGGGCAAAAAACCAATCAGCACGACCAGAAGTGCAAGAATTAATGCACTGTACAAGAACCAGCGGCGCGGGACCTGGACCGGTACCTGAAGTTTGGCCAGCCACCAGGTGGTTTCAAGGTTGACATATCTCGTCAGGCTGACCAGAACCAGACCAAGCACAAAATAAGTTACGACTGCCGGGACGGAATTGGATGCGACCGGCAGCGGAGTTGGAATTGCCGTTTGAGGAGGAATGCCTGCCAAGAGAACCACAAACATCCCAAGGCCTAAAAAGCGTCGTACGATCAAGACGCGCAAAGGGGTTGCTTTGGTGCGTTCATTGGGTAAAGAGGCCTCATCCAGACCCAGAAGGGACAGGTCGCCAGCCAAAAGATTAGCAGCCTGCCAGGAGGCGAGGGCCGGCAGCAGGGTGAAGATATAACGGCCATTCAATATATTGAAAGGAAATTGAACCGGCCAAAGTATAACGTTGGTAAGAAAACTTTCCGGCCCAGCACGCAGCTCGGTAAATACTTTTAGAGCGACCAGAAGAATGGCAAATTCTGTCACCCGGTAAAAGGCAGGTTGTTTTTCAGCAGTAGGCAAATGCCTTACCAGCCAAAAAGATATGAAAGCTTCCAATGCTGTCAATGCACAGGCAAGCAGCATGCCACGCACATCCAAACCCGGGACGAGCCATTGTATGAACTGGATAAAAATGGCGGCGAAGCAAACCACCATGCCGAGTGCGGCCAGGTAGCTGGAATAAACCGCCCACCGCCTTCGATTGGCAGTCTGGTCGGGGGCTTTGTTCATTTCCGCCTCCAGATATCCAGACTCTTTTCATTTGGGAAGGCATAAATTGGAAAGCCAAAGCGTTTGGCTTGCCGGCTTGCCAGCTTGATATTGGCACCAAGACCGGTGATGATCAAGACCACACTCTGGCCCCGGCGCTTGATCTGGAATATTTCGTCAAACAAGTCTTCCTGGATAGAACCTGTGATGATAACAACAGTTGTCCCCCAGGGCAGCTTGGGCGTCTCTTGATCCAGCATTTCCGTGAGCGGGCGGGTTTCGGTCGCCTGGATACGCGCGAGCAGATCCAGAATATGGATCAGGTGCGCGCGACCCTTGCGAGATGGTATCGGCTGGACAGAAGAATTATTGAAATGGCCATCGACTCCGTTCGTGGTCAGGCCAACCGCTTGTTTTTGAATAACCGCCCAATTTGCCAGGGAGGCTGCAACGACAATCGCCAGTTCGGTCGCGTCGATGCGGTGCTTGGTCACATATTCGGAGGCATTCAGATTGAGGAAGATCTCGGTCTGCAAGGCGATGGAGGGTTCGAATTGCTTTATCTGTAAGCGGCCGGTTGAGGCGGATGCTTTCCAATCCACGCGACGCAGGGAATCGCTGGCCACATAATCGCGTTTACCACGCACACGGGAAGGATCTTCGAAGATTGGCTGTTGGTGGCGCATCATCCCCAATGGTGAACGCGAGGGTAATTTTGTATTCGTAAATGGGATGATACGCGGGTAAACCGTGATGTAATCCGGCTGCCGCTCCAATTCCTGAACATCTGCCAGGCCAAGTGTATCGCCAAATTTGGTCGTGAAAGGGCCTACCGGGTAATAACCCCGTTTGTAAGCATTCAATTTGTACAGGACTTCCGATTTGCCGTGCGGGCCCAGACTGATGACTCGTTTTATTGAACTTCCTGCGGCGAGCTCGACCGGCAAGCTTTCATATACATACAGCCAGGGAATGGGCAGCCAGCCTTTATTCTGGACTTCAAGCAGGATTGGAACTTCCTCCCCCAAAAAGATACGCTTCTCGAATTTCCGAGTACACGAAATATTTTTTGCTGATTGGCGGGTCCAAAAAAGGCTGACGATATATATCCCCAGAAACAGATAAATGACTGTGAAAGCAAAACCGCCTTTCACAAAAGCTGCTGCCAGGAGCAGCAAGACCAGCAAGATTACTGCTTCGGTGAGCAAGCCTCCCTACTTCTTGATTGGGCCGAGATCCAACGGCGTGGTGTGAAGCAGGTCTTTGATAATTGCTGCGGCGCTGTGACCGCGCAATTCTGATTCAGATGTGACGATCAGCCGGTGCGTCAAGGTAACAGGCACCAGGTACTTGATATCATCCGGGATAACGTGGTCGCGTCCACGCAGGGCGGCCAGTGCCTGGGAGGCTTTGAAGAGGGCCAGGCTGGCGCGGGGACTGGCTCCCAACGCCAAATCAGGGTGGATGCGGGTAGCGGAGACCAGACGGATGATGTAATCCTGGAGCGTGTCATCCATATGGATCTCCCAGACATCCTTCTGGAATTCCGGCAGCTGATTGCCATCCGCGACCGGATAAAGGGTATTGATCGGATGTTCACGTTGGAGATGAGTAAGCAGGATTTTTTCGTCGTCAAAGGCCGGGTAGCCGACCGACAGCCGCATCAGGAAACGATCAAGTTGAGCTTCGGGAAGCGGGAAGGTGCCCTCATATTCAATCGGGTTCTGGGTGGCCAGGACCAGGAACGGGCGTGGCAATGCGTGCGTGATGCCATCCACTGTGACCTGTTGTTCCTGCATGGCTTCCAGAAGCGCAGATTGAGTGCGCGGGGTGGCGCGGTTTATTTCGTCGGCTAAAAGGATGTTGACAAATACCGGACCGGCACGGAACTCAAACTGCCCGTTTTGTTGGTTAAAAACCGAGATGCCGGTCACGTCGTTAGGCAGCAGATCGGGAGTACATTGGAGCCGTTTGAATTGTCCACCCAGGCTGATGGCGATGGCACGTGCCAGCATGGTTTTGCCGACACCCGGGACATCTTCAATCAGGATATGACCATCGCACAACAGGGCAACCATCAGGAGTTCAATGGCCTCAGCTTTTCCGATGATGACTCGTTCCACGTTTTCACTGATTTTTGCCGCGAATTCCTGAATTCTGGTCATATTGCCTCCATAACGATGATACCATGTTTTCGTGGACGGATTAAAAAGAAGTATAATTCCGATAATCTATGGGCGAGACATCTTCCTTAATTCAAATCAAGGGCATCCGGGACGGTTTGCTGATCACCCTTACGGGTGCAGCCTGGCCGGACCTGGTAAAGGTTTTCATCGAAAACATAGAAAACCGGTCAGCTTTCTTCCAAGGGGGAAGGGTGGCACTAGATGTAGGCCCCCAGGAGTTGCGTGTAGCAGATTTGTCCTCGCTGCGCGACCAGCTTTCCGAACGAGGGGTGGCGCTCTGGGCAGTTTTGAGTGAATCTACGCTCACCGAACGGACTGCCCAGAACCTTGGACTGGCAACCCGCATCTCAAAACCGCGCCTGGTGGAAGTTCCACAAGTGGCAGAACCGCAGCCAGCAGATGCTGCGAAATGGGTCAAGGGCCCGCTGCGTTCTGGCGGCCGGATTGATTATCCAGGGAATGTGGTTGTCCTGGGGGATGTAAATTCCGGTGCAGAAATTGTGGCCGAAGGCAGTGTGATTGTCTGGGGAAGGTTGCGCGGGGTGGTGCATGCCGGAGCGAAGGGGGACGAAAACGCAGTAGTTTGTGCACTGGATTTTGCGCCTACGCAATTGCGGATTGCCGGTGAGATTGCCGTCTCGCCGAAGAAACAAGGCAAGAGTCAACCAGAAGTGGCCAGGTTGCAGGATGGACACCTCACGGCTGAACCATGGCACGAATTGACAGGACGGTGAAATGACAGCGAAAGTGATCACAGTTGCTTCAGGAAAGGGCGGGGTTGGCAAAACAACCACGGTCGCAAACATTGCTGTCGCGTTGGCCGCGCGCGGCCAGAAGGTGACCTGCATAGACGGCGATATTGGCCTGCGTAATTTGGATGTGGTCTTGGGCCTGGAGAACCGCATCGTTTATGATCTGGTGGACGTGATTGAGGGCCGCTGTCGTTTGCGCCAGGCAATGATCCGTGACAAACGTTTATCCGAGTTATATCTCATCCCGGCTGCGCAGACGCGTGATAAGACCGCGGTCTCGCCGAGCGATATGGTCCGTCTTTGTGATGAACTGCGCACCGAAGTGGATTGGATCATAATCGATTCTCCAGCCGGCATCGAGCGCGGTTTTAAGAACGCCGTGGCTGCGGCGGATCGCGTGCTGGTGATGACGAACCCGGAGGTCTCAGCCGTGCGGGATGCCGACCGTGTGATTGGTCTGCTGGAGGCGGATGGTAAAGGTCCAGCCTCATTGATCATCAACCGCTTGAACCCGACCATGGTGAAACGCGGCGATATGCTATCCGTGGAGGATGTACTTGATTTGTTGGCGATTGACTTGATCGGGATCGTACCCGAAGACGAGAATGTCATTGTGGCTTCAAATAAAGGCCAGCCGCTGGCATTGGATGATAAAAGCAAGGCTGGCCAGGCTTTCCAGCATATTGCACGGCGCTTGTTGGGGGAAAAAGTGCCATTCCAGGATTTTAATACGCCGAATGTGTTCCAACGTCTCCTGGGGAGGAAGTAATGATGTCTTTCCTTTTTGGACGCAAGAAAAGCGCCAACAGTGCCAAAGAACGTTTGCAACTGGTACTGATCCACGATCGTACAGACCTGACACCCGCCGAACTGGAAGCGCTCAAGGATGACTTAATCGCAACCATTTCGCGTCATATCGATATTGATCCAATGGCAGTACGGATCAACATGGCTCAGGAAGGGCGCGAACAGCGCCTGGTGGCCGACATCCCCTTAAAAAGCGCGACTCGCAAACGGACCCGATAAGTCCGGGTTACATCAGGAAACTTCTTACAGGTATGTTTCGTAGCAATTTCTGGCGACATTTCGACTTTTGGCTGCTGGGGGCAGTCATTATCGCCCTCGTTTTTGGAGTTACCATGATCCGCTCAGCGGTTGCCGGGAATGAAAACCTGGCAAGCCTGGTACCGCGCCAGATAATCTTCGGCAGCATCGGTTTTGTAGTCATAATCCTGGCGGCAGCGATCGATTATCGCTTCTGGTCAGGGGCGATAGTGCCGATGTATATCGTGATCGTGTTTTTTCTGTTGTTGTTGTTCGCAATTGGTGCCGCCCGTTTCGGTGCCACGCGCTGGCTCGAGACCGGGCTGGTATCCATCCAACCAACCGAGCTGGCCAAGGTCGTTGTCATCCTGGCGCTGGCGAATTTCTTCGATAGGAATGTTGAAACGAACCGGAGTTGGGGCTGGCTGCTGAAGAGCTTGATCATCGCAATTGGCATAGCCGGGCTGATCTTTATCCAACCGAACCTGAGCAATGTCATCGTGATCATGGTGTTGTGGGCTGCCATGGCCTGGGTGGCCGGGCTGCAATTGAAGCAATTGGGAATTTTGGTGCTGGTGGTTGCCGTGCTGGGCGTGGTAGCCTTTTCGTTCTTTCTTCAACCATACCAGCGCCTGCGGATCACCCAATTCATCTTTCCCCCTGAAAATGCCAGTTATGGCTCTACTTATAATGTGCTGCAAGCCCTGGCTGCGCTTGGCTCGGGGGGTTGGGTGGGTAAAGGCTATGGACATGGTACGCAAACCCAACTGCGGTTCATGAAAGTGCGGCACAACGATTTTATTTTCTCGGTGATCGGCGAGGAATTGGGACTAATCGGTGCGGTCTTCGTTCTGATCTTGATCGGTTTTATAATCTATCGTTGCTTGCGGGCGGCGCGCCTGGCGCGTGACCCGTTTGGCTCCATGATTGCTTACGGTGTGGCAATTCTCATCTTCTTCCAGGCGGTGGTGAATATTGCCGTCAACCTGAACTTGATCCCGGTCACCGGTATTCCGCTCCCGTTCATCAGTTATGGCGGCAGCGGGCTGATCTCGCTGATGCTGGGTATCGGTTTGGTCGAGAGTGTAGTATTAAGGCACAAACCGATCAATTACTGATCCCTCGGATAATGCGCTTTTCCTGATCCGCTTTCGGTTGCAGTGATGAAAAGCTGAATGACAGAGTCACTTTGAACCAAAAACCTGTTCGCACCCGTTTTGCACCTTCTCCCACCGGACGTATGCACATCGGCAACGCCCGCTCTGCGCTGTATCCCTACCTGCTGGCACGCCATACCGGGGGGGCTTTCATCCTGCGTATTGAGGATACCGACCAAAAACGCTATTCCCCAGGCGCTGAGCAAGAGTTGATAGACGGTCTGCATTGGCTGGGCATGGATTACGACGAAGGCCCGGATGTCGGCGGACCGAATGGACCGTATCGCCAGACCGAACGCCGGGAGATTTATGACGAATATTCCTGGAAACTCGTTGAACTCGGGCATGCCTTCCCGTGCTTTTGTACGCCGGAACGCCTTGACAGGGTGCGCCAGGAGCAAATTAAAAACAAACAGAACCCGCGTTATGATGGCACCTGCCGGAACCTGGATCCTGATGATTCCCGCCGCCGAGTACAGAATGGAGAGCGGCATGTCATCCGTTTCAAGATGCCCAAGGAAGGATCGATCACCGCCAACGACCTGCTGCGCGGTCCCATTACCACCGAGAATTCGGCTTTGGATGATTCGATTCTGGTTCGATCGGATGGTTTGCCCACCTACCACCTGGCAGCCATGGTGGACGATCATCTTATGGGTATTAGCCATGTGATCCGTGGTTCAGAGTGGCTGCCATCCTTGCCGTTACATGCGCATGTCATCCGAGGCTTTGGTTGGGAAGAGCCGACATTTGTCCATCTGTCTGTATTTTTGAAGCCCTCCGGGAAAGGCAAATTAAGCAAACGCGATAAGGACTTAGCCATGAAAGATGGCTATTCCATATTTACAGGTGATATGCAGTCTTTGGGTTACATCCCGGAAGGCGTGCTCAACTGGATCGTCCTGATGGGTTGGGGCGTTTCGGAAGAGGATGTCATGACCCTGGATGAAATGATCGCCCGCTTTGATGTTAACAGCCTGACACCCTCCCCGGCAGCCATCAATTTTTCCAAGCTGGACCACTTCAATGCCACCCACATCCGCCAACTGCAGCCCGCGGACCTGGCGGCGCGCATCAAACCATACTTCCTTAAAGAGAACCTGGAAGTGGATAATGAGACTTTGCTAAAGATCATCCCGCTAATCCGCGAGCGCCTGGTTACACTGGACGACTGCCTGCCATTCGCGGCCTGGTTCTTCCGCGAGAGGATCGAGCCGAAACCCGAAGAACTGATCGCCAAAGGTCTGAACGCAGCTCAATCCACTCAGATCGCACGACAAGCATATGCCATTTTGTCTTCCCTACCTGAGATCACGCATGATCAGGCTGAACCTCCCATGCGGGCATTGGTGGAGCAACTCGGTCTCAGCCCGAACCAGGTATTTGGATTAATGCGCGTAGCTGTGACGGGTCAAACTGTCAGCCCGCCGCTGTTCGAAAGCATGGAGATTGTAGGGAAACCCAAAGTGCTGGCAAGAGTCAAGACCGCAATCGAGATTTTGGAGAAAATGGGATGAAACCGATCGCCCCGGCAAAGATGCCGGGGCGGATCTTTAGACCGCCTTCGCCTGAGTCAAAGAATGAACTGCCTGACCAGGTAAATAGATCCCACTACAAATCCAATCGAAACGACAATCCAGCGCAAGACAGCAGGCTTTACCCGGCCGGCCAGGCGTCCACCCAACAAGCCGCCGAGCAGGGCTGCCAGCATCATCACCACTGCAACACTCCAGACCACTTTGCCGGAGAACACGAATAGCAATGCAGCGGTGAAGTTGGCAGTGAACGCGATCATTTGCTTCAGTACATTTATTCGGGTAAGGGTATCGTTCAGCATCAGACCCAACACTGCCAGCAGGATGATGCCCAAGCCGGCACCAAAATAACCGCCATAGATGGCGCCCAGAAAAACGGGCAGGAATATCCAGGCTTCAGGGATGGGCCTGCCCGAGCTGAGTTCCTTTCGACGGGTCAGCCAATTCCGGAGCGGAGTCTGGATGGCCAGTAGACCAGCGGCCACAAGGATTAAGAATGGAACCAGATTGGCGAACAATTTTTCAGGGGTTTTCAGCAGCAATAGCCCGCCGGTGAATCCGCCCAGAATGGCCGCCGGTATAACGATCCAGACCCTTTTCACTTGATCTTTGAGATCCCTGACCTGCGCCAGGGTGCCACCCAGCGAACCTGACCAAAGGCCCAGAGTGTTGGTGACATTGGCTGGGACGGTTGGAAGACCAATCCCAACCAGGACGGGGAAAGTAATGAGCGTGCCCCCACCTGCCAGGGCGTTGATCATCCCGGCGGCAAGGGCAGCCAGGGCAACAAAAAGATAACCAATCAGATTCATCCACTTCCTTTTATTTGTATATCGATAAAAAGGTGAATCACATTAATTGCCGGACCAGGTAAATAATCCCTAATCCATATCCGATCGAAACGACAATCCAGCGCAGAACGGCAGGCTTAACCCGGCTGGCAAGGCGACCGCCTAATGAGCCGCCCAGCGTTGCTCCCACCATCATCACAACTGCTACGCTCCAAATTACTTTGCCGGAGAACACGAAAAGCAAGGCTGCAGCGAGGTTAATGGAAAAAGAGAGGCTCAGTTTGAGAGCGTTCAGGCGCGTCAGGGTATCGTTCAGGAACAATCCCAATATGGCCAGCAGGATCACACCGTACCCGGCACCGAAATACCCGCCGTAAATGGCGCCCAGGAATACAGGTAAAGCAAACCATGCTTCCGGGATGGCGGTGATGCTCCGCTTTTCCTGGCGGCGGGCCAGCCAATTTCGCACAGGTGTCTGGATCGCCAGTAGAGTGGCGCCCAGCAGAATCATGAATGGCACCAGGTTTGTGAAAAGCTTTTCGGTGGTCTGCAGCAACAGGATGGCCCCGGACAGACCCCCCAGAATGGCGGCGGTTAAACCAATCCAGAGCCTTTTTTTCTGGCCTTTTAGATCATTGATCTGTGCCAGTGCGCCCCCCAGGAAACCCGGGCAAAGAGCGACGGTGCTGGTCACATTGGCTGAAACGGGTAGAAGCCCGATCGCCAGCAAGGTGGGAAAGGTGATGAGTGTGCCACCTCCCGCCAGGGCATTGATCAACCCGGCGGCAAGCGCGGCTATAGCAGCGAAGAAGTGGGATAGAAAAGGCATCGGGGAGAACTTGTCAGGCTTTTCCAGACTTTTCGATTTTTGCCCAGGTATCTTTCAGTGTTACGGTACGGTTGAACACCAATTTCCCGGGAGTGGAGTCCAGGTCGGCGCAGAAATAGCCGGTGCGCTCGAACTGGAATTTTTCGCCGGGTTTGGCTTCGGCCAGGGAAGGTTCCAGGAAGCAATCGGTCAGCACTTCGAGCGAGTGAGGGTTGATGATCGAATTCACATCATCGCCCACATCCGGGTTTTCGACTGTGAACAACTGATCGTAGAGGCGCACTTCAGCATTAACAGCGTGTTGAGCCGAAACCCAATGGATGGTGGATTTAACTTTACGACCGTCCGGAGCATCCCCGCCGCGCGTCGCTGGATCGTAGCTGCAATGCACCTCGGTTATCTCTCCGGTGAGCGGGTCTCGCGTGACGCCGGTGCATTTGATCAGATAGGCATAGCGCAAACGGATCTCATTCCCGGGATACAGCCTGAAATACTTGGGCGGCGGCGTCTCGCGGAAATC
>JADGQB010000393.1 GCA_017882145.1 Anaerolineales bacterium | reverse complement strand
GGCCTGCAGCGCAAACTGACGCTCATCTCTGCCTCCGCCGGGTTTGGTAAGACTACGCTGGTCAGCGAATGGGTCGCCGGTTGCGAGCGACCGACTGCCTGGCTGTCGCTGGACGAAGGGGATAACGATCCCACACGCTTTCTGACTTACCTCGTCGTGGCGTTGCAGACGATTGCGCCGAATATTGGAACAGGGCTGTTGGCTATTCTCCAGTCCCCTCAGCCACCTCCAATCGAATCGATTCTGATCGCCCTGCTCAATGAAATCACCACCCTCCCGGATCATTTCGTGCTTGTTCTGGACGACTACCATGCGATCGATTCTAAACCGGTTGACGAAGCCCTCACCTACCTGCTCGAGCATCTTCCGCCAAACATGCACCTGGTCATTGCCAGCCGCGAGGATCCTGACCTGCCCCTGGCCCGGCTGCGCGCCCGCAGCCAATTGACCGAACTGCGCGCCGCCGACTTGCGTTTTACTTCCTCCGAAGTCGCCGGATTTCTCAACCAGGTGATGGGCCTGAACCTCTCGACAGAAGATATCGCCGCCCTGGATGCCCGCACCGAGGGCTGGATTGCCGGACTTCAATTAGCTGCGCTTTCCATGCAGGGCAGCAAGGACGTTTCCGGGTTTATTCGAGGCTTCGCTGGAGACCACCGCTACATCGTGGATTATCTGGTCGAAGAGGTTTTGCAAAGTCAGCCCGAACCTATCCGCAGATTCCTGCTCCAGACCGCCATTCTCGATCAGTTGAATGGCTCGCTGTGTGATGCCCTCACCGGTCAAGAGCAAGGTAATGCGCGTTTGGAAGCCCTGCAGCGAGGCAACTTCTTTGTCATTCCGCTGGATGACAAGCGCAACTGGTATCGCTATCACCATCTTTTTGCCGATGTTCTTCGTATGCACTTGATTGCGGAGCAACCTGGTCAGGTACCTGCCCTGCACCGGCGCGCCAGCGAATGGTACGAGCACAATGGTTCGACGGCGGATGCGATCCGCCACGCGCTGGCCGCCGGGGACTTCGAGCGAGCGGCGACCCTGGTCGAACTGGCAGTTCCAGAAATGCGCAGGAATAGACAGGGAGCCACGGTCACGGAGCTTGGCTGGCTAAAGGCGCTGCCCGACGAGCTGATCTACTTCAGGCCGGTGCTCTGCGCTGACTATGCTTACGCATTATTTGGCGGCGGCGAGCTGGAGGCCGTTGAGGCCCGCCTGCGGGACGCCGAACGGTGGCTGGACACGACTGCCGACACGGCGGGGATGGTCGTCGTGGATGAAGAGGAATTTCGCCGTCTGCCGGGTACGATCGCCCTTCTGCGTGCCGCGCAGGCCCTGGCCCGCGGCGATATGCCCGAGGCCGTGAAAAACGCTCGACGGGTACTCGATCTCGCACCTGAGGACGCCTATCTGATGCTGGGTGGGGGAGCTTCGGTGTTGGGGCTCGCCGCATGGGCGAGCGGGGATCTCGAGGCCGCCCACCGGATGACTGCCGAGGGCATGACGAATGTGAGGAAGGCCGGGTACATCTCTTCTGCCATCGGCGGCGCCATTGTCCTGGCGGATATTCAGATTGCGCAAGGCCGTCTCCACGCGGCAATGACCACCTATGAGCGGGCATTGCAGTGGGCGACGGAACCGGGCGCGCCAGTCCTGAGGGGCGCGGCAGACATGTACGTGGGCATGAGCGACCTTCAGCGTGAGTTTAACGATCTGAAGACCGCCATGCAGCACCTGCTCACCAGCCAGGCGCTGGGTGAACTGGCCGGCATGCCGCAAAATCCATATCGCTGGTGCGCGGCGATGGCGCGCATACAAGTGGCCCAGGGCGATATGGACGAGGCACTCGACCTGCTCGACCAGGCTGGGCGCCTGTACGACGCTAACTTTTCCCCGAATGTGCGTCCGATCGCGGCGCGCAAGACCCGCGTGTGGCTGGCACAGGGTCGGTTGGATGAAGCCCTGGCCTGGGTGCGTGAGCAGGGACTGTCCGTTGAAAACGAACTTAGCTACCTGCACGAGTTCGATCATATCACCCTGGCCAGGGTGCTCCTGGCCCTATATCAGGGCGACCGCGCAGACCGCTCCATTCAAGCGGCAATGGGACTGCTGGAGCGTCTGCTAAAAGCTGCGGAAGAAGGCGGGAGGCAGGGCAGCACGCTCGAAATTCTGGTATTGCAGGCGCTCGCTTATCACGCCCAAGCTGACCTCCCGCTTGCCCTCAAACCGCTGCAAAAAGCTCTGACGCTGGCTGAGCCGGAGGGCTACGTCCGCATGTTCCTTGATGAAGGCTCAAGCATGATGCAGCTGCTTCTCGAAGCGGCCTCGCGCGGGATTATGCCAGACTATACCGGCAAGCTGCTGGCAGCTTTTGAAGCGCAGCAACCGGGTAGTTCAGGCGAATCTCCTCTCCCCATCCCCCTCGCTGTGCTCCCGGAAGGACACCGGCGAAGTCCCCGACCCGCAGGGGAAAGGGGGGACGGTGAGCCTCTACCCGAGCCGCTAAGCCAGCGTGAGCTTGAAGTTCTTCGATTGTTCAAAACCGAGCTTTCCGGGCCGGAAATCGCCCGTGAACTCGTGATCGCCTTGAGCACAGTCCGCACACATACCAAGAGCATCTACAGTAAACTCAATGTCAATAATCGCCGGGCGGCTGTCAAACGGGCGGCTGAGTTGAATTTGATCTAGCCGCGTAAAAGCATTGCCCGAGCCGGGAATCCATTTAGCCCTGCCAGTTTATCTGGCAGGGCTCTTTACATCCCCGGCCGCCTCCCTCAAATATCCCCATATACATCCCCACATATGGGGAAGACATCCCCCCACATTGATTGTTATATTGTGGTCGAAGATAAGAACGAATGCAGCACGATAAGATCCATTCATATAGAGAAAAATGTACGAGGCGCACAATGAGTGAAAAACACGCATCACCGCATGATCATTACGAGCCAGGGATATATGCAATCCGCATCAAGGGCCACCTTGATGACAAGTGGGTTGACCGGTTTGAAGGCCTGACCATCACGTTGGAAGAGGACGGCAACACGTTATTAACCGGCCCGGTGATCGATCAGGCCGCATTGCACGGCTTGCTCAAAAAAGTGCGTGATCTGGGCCTGCCATTGGTCTCGGTCAGCCCTGTCGAACCCGGCCAGGCGAATCAGTCAGACGTCAAATCATAAATGGATAGTAGCACCTTTGAAAGGAGGATTGCCTTTGATAACTTTTCCAGCCCATTTCAGCCCTTGGGAATAAAGTGGCAACCACAATTTTATTCAAGTCCAATTTAATGAAACACATCTATAACGTTCAAAAAAGGAGAAAACAAATGAATACAAACAGAAAAACAGCGATAACTGTAGGCGTGTTGTTCCTTCTTGGGTTTGCAGGCGGATTCGGCCCTGTTTTTGTGAAACCCATCCTGGATGATCCA
>JADGQB010000129.1 GCA_017882145.1 Anaerolineales bacterium | reverse complement strand
AAAACCTCCTGGGACCTGATTATTGAACCATTCTTTTCGCATATTTCGCTCAAAAACATCATAAAACTGACCATTAACCCCCCGATTCCGGTGGATCAATTCGTTTAAAACTCCTCCAAAACACATGCCGCCCCTCACGAAAACCGCAAAAAAACCCAAAACCTGCAATAGTTTCCCCTTTTTCCATCCCCTCCCCCCTATCCCTTGGAATTGTTTTTCGTTGTTTTGTACAAACGATCCCTCCCAAGCCGAAAAAACGGTTTTCCTGCCCCCTAATTCCCTTCTAACCTTTCATCTTCCACTCGGGTTTATAATCATTAAAAGATGGAGTTTTCCTTATGAAAACCATACGCGTCGTATTGACCTTTCTCTTTCTGAGCCTTTTCCTTCTGCAGCCCATCCACGCCGCCGCTTCCGGACCGATCGTACAGGTCATGACCATCGATGCAGCCATCACCCAGGCCACTCAGGGTTATCTCTCCCGCGGCATCCAGGCCGCCGAGCTGAATGGCGTTCAATTGATCATCCTTCAGCTAAACACCCCTGGCGGTGACATCCTTTCGATGAATGCCATGACCGAAGCGATGCGTGCCAGCACGGTACCCATCGTGGTCTACGTGACCCCACGCGGCGCCATGGCCGCCTCCGCCGGGACGGTCATCACCCTGGCAGCTCATGCCTCCGCCATGGCGCCCGAAACCATCATCGGCGCCGCCAGCCCGGTTGGGTCGGGCGGTCAGGATCTTGGAGCGACCGAACTGGCCAAGCAGACCAATGCCATGGTCGCCAAGGTCGACTCGTTCGCCGAACGACGCGGACCTGATGCAATCGCACTGGCAGAAGCCACCATTAAGTACGCCAAGGCAGTCTCCTCTACGGATGCCCTGAAAGCCCACCTGGTGGATTTTATTGCCACCAGTCTTCCCGACCTGCTCAAGCAGTTGGATGGCTTTACGGTCCAGATGGCAAAGGGCCCGCTCGTCTTGCATACGGCCGGGGCGACGCAGCAGAACCTGCCCATGTCGCTCATCGAGCAGTTGCTGCAATTCCTGATCGATCCCAACATCGTCTTCCTCCTCCTGGCCATCGGTTTGCAGGCCTTGCTGATCGAATTAACCCATCCCGGTGCCTGGATACCGGCCTTCTTCGGAGTGGTCTGCCTGGCCCTGGGCGCCTACGGATTGGGCTTCCTGCCGGTCAACTGGTTCGGGCTGATCTTTATGGTCATGGCGTTCGTACTTTTCATCCTGGATATTAAAACGCCCACGCATGGCGGCTTGACCATTGCGGGAGTCGTTTCATTCATTATCGGAGCGCTGGTGCTTTTCAATACTCCTACTACCCCCCGCTTTCAGCAGGTATCGCTTCCCCTGGTGATCTTTGTGGGCGTCTTTATCGGCCTGATCTTTTTGGTGATCCTGGGCTATGCCCTACGGGCAATGCTGCGTCCGGTCATTACCGGGCGGGAACGACTCGGCGGCGCAGCCGGTGTTGCCACCAGCGAGTTCGATCCGATCGGCCAGGTTCAGGCGGCCGGGGAGCTCTGGAGCGCCATCCCCGTGGAAACCTCCGGAAAAATCCACAAGGGGGATAAAGTGGAAGTGGTTGCAGTGGAAGGATTACGGCTGAAAGTCAGGAAGAAAGAGTTATAGGATTGAGGCTCACCTGTCAGGCCAGCCTCAATTTGCCTTCACAGTCACTGTATTCCTTTTCTCCATTTCCCAGGTTCTTACTTTTTCCAATAGCCTGCCGAGAGGGTGTAGATCGTGCATGGGCACCAGCAGGTTCTTCTCAGGCGTGGCTTCATACTGGAAGGTGTGTCTCCCGGCATTGAGTACGCTGGCTTTCCGGCGATATTCATCATGCGTGAGCCACCCGGCCAGGATGATTTCCATTCCGTAGAACCACAGGTTGTCCCAGGCGCGTGGCTGGATGAGGATCGGATCGCCGTATCTCGGGCAGTGGATCCCAATCCGGGCCTCCGGCCTGCGCTGGGTGTGAATAAAAGCCAGGCTGTGGAAACCATTTTCCACCAACCGGCGTTGCCGGGGAAGCAGCTCCAGCGTGGCGGTGATGAAATTGTGCTCGCCATCCAGTCCCCCGATTTCCACCGTGACTGGCCTCTCGCACTCGCTTTTCAGCACGAGGTTCTCGAATGGCAGCCAGTTTGCCGGAAGCGCCCAACTCTCTGGTAGTTCATGCGCGAGATAAACTGGCTGACCTGCGGAGAGCGCCCTCAACATATCCCTCGGGCCATCTGTCTGCACCCCCAGTAAAAAAGCGAACAGGTACAGATCCTCCGGTTTTTGGCCATCTGCGGCAAAATGGTCAATCGGGATCAGCGCAGGCGCCTGGAGCAGCACCTCCGGGTTACGTCGAATGTGGGAGATTTGGCTGCGGCGAGTGATCAGGTAACTCTTCAGGTCGCAGCGATGCCCGCCTAAGGTGATATCGTAATGGTCCGGTCGGGTGAATGGCGTTACCCCGCGCACACCGAACGGGATGGCCTGCCCGCTAAGATATCGCCGGAAGGCCAGTTCCATTGCCACTTGACCGGCGATCTGGCGCAGACGATCAGTCGAATAGCCGCCCAGTCGGTCATAGGTGCTGGCCAGCGCACGGCAGGCAAATGCGATGCCGGCCTCGCTCAGGTCAGGGGTATAGGGCAGGTGGATCAGCTCAGATGCTGTCAGCATGGTTCTGATAATCAGGCAAGAATTCGAATGACGAAGCCCTGGTTGCGAGTGGATTGCACTGAGGTCTCATTTCTTGTTCCAGGTTACTCATTCCTAAACTGTAAACAATAATGATGGAAAGTATTGCTCACCCAGGCCGATCCCAACCCATAAGGGGCCAGGTGCTGGTTATCCTGCAGCCAGATCTTTTCATCCTTGAGTGTGTACACTTTTCCGAGTTCCCGTCCTAAATCCCAGGCCAGCGGATAGATTCTGCCACCCTTTTTAACGTTCTTTACTATGATGGTGAGATAGGCTTTCTCGCGCAGCAGCGTTTTCAACCCGCTGTAGATCGCCACCAGCTTCGCCAGGAATTCCTCGTAATCACCTAGATTTCCAACATCGTTTGGATCATCCGAATAAAATACATCCAACTCAGTGGATGTACGCCTTTTCTTTTGGGTTCCGGCGCCCCTGGCGTGCAGCATATCCCAGTAGGGCGGGGAGGTCAGAACATAGTCGATTGTCGGTAGTCCATAGTCGAGCGCTCGCGTCGCGTCCCCGGTAATGACATTTGACAATAGACCTTCGACCGAATTTCCCAGGCTGAGGCGTTCTTCGGCCACGATCTGGCGGGCAATTTCAGCATATTTGGGATTCAACTCGATCCCGTAGGAATTGCGTCCGGCTCTCAACGCCGCCACCAGGGCTGATCCTGTCCCGGCCATCGGGTCGAGGATGGTCTCACCGCCCCTGGTAAAGAATTCAATGAACTCCTGTGCCATTGTCTCCGGGAATTTGGCGGGATGCACCAGTACGCCCGGCTTGCGGGGTGGTGGGTTGTGGACAAACCAGGATTTTTGGAACTTGAGCCAGGTCTTCGAATCGAGCTCGTTGAGTTTGTTTTTCATCTATTTTCAAGGGTTCGGCGTCAGGGTGGGTGTCCAGGATGGGATCGGGGTAATGGTTGGGAGCAGGTAGGAAACTGAATAGGCGGTCAGGTCTGAGAAGGATACGGTTACAGGCGTTTGCCCGCTGGCAAAAATGAAAAAGCCCAGCGTTCCGGATGAAAAGATCGGGTCTGTCACGCTGGCCTGGTATTGGTCGTTCAGGAAGAAGCGCATCTCCCGTCCGTCTGCCCAGACCCCCAACTTTACCTCGGCCGGCGCCCCGGCCGGAGCGTCCCCGCTGGAAATCCAGTCCAGCAGTGGGTAGGTCTCCCTGGCGCGTACGCGTTCCGCGCGCAGCTCTCCGCTGCAGTTGATAGTGAAACGATAATAATTCCCACCCGAAGCGGCCCGATAAAGTATCCCATACTGGTCTTTTCCACTGCACAGGCTGATGTTGACCGTCGCCTCGGCATAAAAATCGCCCATCACCGGCAAGCTGCGCAGGCTGGCGATTGTGAGCGGCCCTGGCCCGCTGATGGATAATACCAGGCGGTTGCGAGTCACTGCCGCGCTGGCTTCTGAAGAACTGGCAGTATCCCACAATTCGGGTTGTTCGAAGGAATCGGAAAAAATCACGTCTCCCAGGCCGGGATGAAAATCCTGGGTAGGGGCGGGGATTTGTGTGGAGAAAACTGTCGGGGTATTGGTGGCAGGGAACCAGACGATGGTTTCTGTCGGTGTCTCGGTAGATAGGGCTGTTGGTGTACTCGTAGGTAAGGGTAAGTCCAGTTGGCTGGAGCAGGCAGCCAGGAATAGTACGCCTGCAGCCAGGAAAAAGGTTAAAATCGGTTTTGCTGGATAGGTGAGCTTCATCGTATTAAAGACCGGAAGAATTGTGGTTCAAGGTGTTGTACAATCTATTTGAATATCGAATATTGTTCGCCTTCATATTCATTCTACTGCGTGAACCTTGAATCTGGCAATCAGGAATGCTTTACCGAAATACCGGCGTTTCTGCCTGGTTTGTAGAGTACCCTCCAGGTTCTTTGATATCATCGAGGATGGTATTAAAGCATCATGCTCCGATCCTCTCTAGGTTATAAAGGAGAACCAAATGAGTGAAAAAGCTGTCCTGGTAACCGGTGCCTGTGGTGAGATCGGACAGGCACTTGTGCAGCACCTGGCCCAACGGGGTGGCTTTCGCATCGTGACCGCTGACCTGGCCGCGCTGCCCGAGACCATCCGACCGTTGTCGTCGGAACATGTCCAGGGCGACCTGGTCAATAAGGTCAAAACATTTTACGACTACGATTTCGATATTATTTTCCATCTGGCGGCTTCGCTCTCGTCGAAGGCCGAGATTTCCACTGAGGAGGCCCACCGCATCAATGTGGAAGGGACGATGCAGCTGCTGATGCTGGCAGCCTACCGTTCGGAGAAATATAAAAAGCAGGTGAAATTTCTCTTCCCGAGTTCCATCGCCGCCTATGGTTTCGATAACCTGGAAGCCAAACACGCAGCCGGGCGTGTGAAAGAGGAAACGTGCAACACCCCTCATACCATGTATGGCTGTAACAAATTATACTGTGAGAAGCTCGGCATGTATTACAGTCGCTACAACGGCCAGCGCCACCTGGATCCTCAGCCGCCCGTTATGTGCGATTTTCGCGCTATTCGCTTCCCGGGGTTGATCAGCGCCTTCACCTTGCCCAGCGGCGGTACGAGTGACTACGGTCCCGATATGCTGCATGCGGCTGCGCAGGGCCAGCCCTATGCTTGTTTCGTGCGACCGGATTCCAGGATCTCGTTCATGGCCATGCCGGATGCCATCCAGGCTCTGCTCATGCTGGCGGACGCACCCCGTGAGAAATTATCGCATGTCGTGTACAACATCGCCAGTTTCAGTCTGACGGCCGGGGAGTTTCGCCAGCGGGCGCTGCAGGCCTTCCCCAGCGCACAGATCACATTTCAACCGAACCCGCGCCGCCAGGGCATTGTGGATTCCTGGCCGGAGGATGTTGACGACTCACTGGCCCGCCTCGAGTGGCACTGGAAACCGGTTTATGATGTGGATAAGTTTTTCGACGAATATTTCATACCTGAGATCAAAAAGCGTTACCGCCACCCCAACCGGCGCACAAACGAATAGCAGTTATAACAACCTGTCTCCCACCTGGACCGCATCCACCCGGTAATGACAGCCTCGGCTCTGGCGGTTATGACGGGCTGCCTGTGCTACGATCAATGCCACCTCGACGGCATTACGTAACCCGATCAGTCCGTCGCTTAGCTTGGTGACGCTGTAAAAAGTTTCGATCTCATTTTGCAGGTGCCGCAGTTCGCGGATGGCACGTGAAAGCCGGTCACTGCTGCGGATCAACCCCACGTAATGCCACATAATATTCTGTATGGTTTGCATATCCCCCTGTATGAGGGCTGGGTCAGAGTCCTCAGTCAGACCGGACTCGTCCCAAGGAGGTACATCCTCCAGTGGAGGAGTGGCAGCTAGTTCGTCAGAGGAGATGCGGGATTCGATATCCTTGGCCGCGTGGCTGCCCCAAACCAGGCCTTCCAGTAAGGATGTCGAAGCCAGGCGGTTGGCACCATGCAGGCCGGTGCAACTGACCTCGCCAACCGCGTACAGGTTCTGGATGCTGCTGCGCCCCCATTCATCCACCGCCACCCCGCCGCAGAAGTAATGTGCCGCGGGGACGACCGGAATCGACTCGCGTGTGATGTCTACCCCCACTCGTTTGCATTCAGCATAGATATTTGGGAAGCGCTTCTTGATCTCGGCAGCCGGCATATGTGAGGCAATATCCAGCAGCACGTAGGAGTAGTTGTGGTCTTCCATTTCATTATGGATGGCACGCGCCACCACATCCCGCGGCGCCAGATCCTTCCATTCGGGTGAGTATTTCTCCATGAACGGTTCGCCCTCCGGCGTGAGCAGCCTGCCACCTTCACCCCGCACTGCCTCGCTGATCAGGAAGCCCTCCGCTCCCGGCGCGGCCAGCGCGGTCGGGTGGAATTGGATGTATTCAGCGTTCGTGATACGCGCCCCGGCCCGGCTGGCCATTGCCAATCCGTCGCCGCGTGCGCCGCTGGGATTGGTGGTATTGCGGTAAATTCGTCCCAGGCCGCCGGTGGCCAGGATGGTGGCGGCTGCCAAAGTGCGATGGATCGTGTGCCCGGGTCGGTCGAAGATGTAGGCACCGTGGCAGGTGATCGGCTCGTAGGCCGAAAGCGGGTCACGCGAATGGTGCGGGTAGGTGATCAGGTCGACTGCCGTGAAATTCGTTTGCACCTCGACATTTGGCATACGCTTGAGCGCTTCGACCAAACCTTGCATAATCGCCCGCCCGGTTCCATCTCCAACGTGCAGGATGCGCCGGCGGCTGTGGGCAGCTTCCTGACCATATTCCGGATCACCTTCGGCATTATGATCAAAATGAATCCTGGCGGTATGGACCAGGATTTCCTGGAGCAGTTCCGGGCCTTCCCTGGCCAGGATCTCGGCTGCCATGGGAAGGGAAGCGCCTGCCCCGGCCGCCAGGATATCTTTTACCAGTAAGTCGGCCGTATCATCCGGCCCACGGCTGATGATGCCGCCCTGGGCGTAGCGTGAATTTGACTCGCGCGGGTCAGGTGCCCGAGTGATCAGAACGATCTGGCGGTTTGGATTGAGTGCCAATCGCAGTGCAGCCGTGGCACCCGCAATGCCGGAGCCAATGATCAGAACGTCAGTCGTCTTCATGTTATCCAATTTGGATCATTCTTTGCACCGCCCGGTAGGCTTTCACCCGTATCTCTTCCGGCACATCAATGATATAGCGATTGAATTTTAGTGCATCCCGTGTCTCTTCCATGGTGATGGTATTCATATGTGGGCAGCGTACCATGCAAAGCCGAAGCATATCCTTCTCCGGATTGGCAGCCGCGATATTGTCACCCATGGCACATTCAGTCAGCACCAGGTAGCGACGGGCTTTTGTTTCCTGTACGTAGCGTATCATGGCATTGGTGCTGCCGGAGAAATCAGAAGCGGCCACAACCTCCGGGCTGCATTCCGGATGGGTCAGGACAACCACATCCGGGAATTGGGCCCGCACGGCCTGGATATCTGCCACCGTAAACTTTTCATGGACCTCGCAGCGGCCGTGCCAGCCAATCATCTGGTAATCCAACCCGGAATCTGTAAAGTTTCGAGCGCCTGGAGTTGGAAAGACGATGTGTTTCCCGGTTTCATTGGCAACGTTTTTCGCCAGGTATTCGTCCGGCAGGAAGATAACTGTGTCCGACTTTAGCGATTCGACCACCGCAATCGCATTGGATGAGGTACAGCAAATATCCGATTCAGCCTTCACATCCGCGTAGGTGTTGACGTATGTCACTACCGGCACGCCCGGGAACCGCGCCTTGAGGTTACGCACATCCTCGGCCGTGATACTGGCTGCCAGGGAACAGCCCGCCCGTTCAGCAGGGAGCAGCACGGTTTTGGTTGGATTAAGGATCTTGGCTGTCTCGGCCATGAACCGTACGCCGCAGAAGACGATCACATTTTTATCGGTCTGGGCCGCTTTGCGGCTCAGGTCGAGAGAATCGCCAGTAAAATCGGGAATGGAGTAAAACAACGCCGGTTCCATGTAATTATGGCCGAGGATGACGGCGTTCTTCTGTACCTTTAATTCTTCAATCTCAACCGCAATTTCGGCCTTGATGCGCAACTCGACATCCGGGACGATCTTTTCGAGCCGGGATTTCATTTTCTCGTACATTTCTTGCGAATTCATTTTGCCTCCACCCCACCCTTTACCCCTCCACCCAGGGGGAAGGGAATGGGGTACGGTAAATAATCAAACGACACATCGAAAACCCTGGCCGAATGGGTCAGGGCACCAACGGAGATGTAATCCACCCCTGTCTCTGCAATCCTCCGAACGTTTTCCAAGCTGACATTGCCGGAGGCTTCCAGTTTGGCGCGGCCGGAACTTATCTTGACAGCCTCGGTCATTTGCTCTGGAGTCATATTATCGAGCAAAATTCGTTCAACTTGCATTGCCAGGGCCTCACGCACATCCGCCAACGTACGGGCTTCCACTTCGATCTCTAATCCACTATCTGCAGCCCGGGCACGTCTGACCGCCTCACTGATTGAGCCGGCGTAATCTATATGATTGTCCTTGATCAGGATCATGTCATATAGACCCTTGCGATGATTCTGACCACCGCCTCGGACAACTGCAAGTTTATCCACAGTGCGCAAACCTGGAGCGGTTTTGCGGGTATCCAGGATGACCGCTTTCGTACCGGCAACTGCTTCCACGAATTGACGTGTCAATGTGGCAATCCCCGACATTCGCCCTAGAAAATTCATGGCGGTCCGTTCGGCGGTCAGCAGGCTGCGGGTCTTGCCTGAAACCAACGCCAACACCTGGCGGTTCTCCACGCGGCTGCCATCCACTACAGTAGATTGAAAATTCACCTGCGAATCAAGTGAAAGATAGACAGCCCGGGCAATATCCAGCCCGGCGATTATGCCTTTCTGTTTGGCGATGATTTGGCCGCGCATGGGGGCTTCTGCCGGAACAATGCTTTCGGTGGTTACATCGCCCGAACCGATATCCTCAGCGAGGGCGCGCTGTATGGTTTCTAAAATGATCAGAGGCAAGGTTTGATTTAGTGTCATTTTTACACTTATTGGTTTCAAATAAAAACAGGCTTTCGCCAAAATTATTCTACCTGCCTTATCCGATTTGTCAAGAGGAAGGCCTTTTCTACCCTCAAGAGGTTCCCTCTGGTCTCTTTTTCGATCGGGAAAACGAAAACCCGCTTTGGGGCGGGCTTTTGTGTAGGGATATACCTGGTTTTGTATCCCAATATGAGGAGTCCACATGCTTTTTCAGTGCCGAGGGTGGGAGTCGATCCCACGACCAAGGGCTTATGAGTCCCCTGCTCTACCACTGAGCTACCTCGGCGGGCTGGTCGATATTACTATGGGGCGGCTCTTTTGTCAACGATTCTCATTAAAAATAGCAAAAAACTGTCCGAAATTGGCCGAAAGGTACTTGACTTTGCCTTACAGAATGGTTATAATCAACCTTTGCATATCTGTCGTTGCTTCTGCCCCCAGTGGGATGTTGCATTCGGCATTGACTTTCCGCCAAAGTACCCAAAATTCAGGAGAAAGCTATGGCATCTGTCCTACCCGAGAAGAATTACGCTCGTATCCCGGTTACGCTTAACCTGCCCGACCTAATCGAAGTACAGCTTGACTCTTTCGAACGTTTGAAAGCAGAAGGATTGGGGGATCTCCTGCACGAAATTTCGCCGATAGAATCTTATAACAAGGGAATGAAACTTTTCTTCCCAAGTCGCGGTCCCGAATCAAAACAATGGGGACTGAAATATTGGTTTGGCGATCCTAAGCACGATATCGAGGAATGCGTCGAACGTGATCTGACCTTCGCCAGCCCTCTTTATATATCAGTGTTGTTGGCCGGACCGGATGTGCCCGAACCCATCAAACAGGATATCTTCCTGGGCGACTTCCCTGAGATGACTGATAAAGGAACTTTCATTATCAATGGGACCGAACGTGTCGTCGTTTCGCAATTGATCCGTTCGCCAGGTGTTTATTTTGAGGCGCCCACGGACCGTGCAACTGGTCGCCCCTTGGCGATGGCGAAACTCATTCCTGACCGGGGAGCCTGGATGGAGTTCGAGACGCGCAAAAGCGATTATATCATTCTGAAATTCAACCGCAAGCGCACAGTGCCCATTACCGTCTTCCTGCGGGCATTATCAACCGTAGATGATGGGAATGGTTCCGAGCAGCTGCTTACTACCGGATCAGATGAGGAGCTCATCAACCTCTTTAAAGATGTGGATACCAACCCAGAACGCATGTTCATTGCGTCCACTTTGCGCCAGGAACCCGAATGGGATCTTTCCGGCGGATTGACAGTCGCCGAAGCGGCGCTCATCGAGTTCTTTAAACGTATGCGCCCTGGCGATCCAGCCACTTTGGATAATGCACGCGGCTTTCTCGAAGAGCAGTTGTTCGATCAGCGCCATTATGACCTGGAGCGTGTGGGCCGCTATAAGCTGGATCAAAAACTCGATCTGCACATTCCCATCCCGCATCGCACCGTAACCAAAGCGGATATTATTTCCCTTTTACGGCGGATGATCCTC
>JADGQB010000392.1 GCA_017882145.1 Anaerolineales bacterium | reverse complement strand
CATGGGCGCTGACCCCCAGCCCGACACGGTCATCCCGTTGGATGCGAATATCCAGGTATTGGGCGCCACCGTCCACTTTAGTAAAGCCACCTTCGTCGGCATGGGTGACAGCAGCCTGCGCCTGACCCTGAATGCCGACGAGCCCATCCAGACAGTGGACGGCATTACTCCCGATCAGCTCGAATTGGGCAGGCCAGATCGGGTGGATGACTTGTATGGCAACGGCGATTTTGGCGGGAGCAAGGATATTTTTGTCGAGCTTATGCATGGCAGCCAGAAGATCACCGGGGTGGTCAATCTCCCGATCGTAAGCGCCACGGTCATTGTTCGCGGCCCCTTCGAATTTACGTTCAAGTTGTCTGATATACCTTCGATCACCCCCACCCCGCTGGTTGCCGACCCCGGCGCCTTCGCGCCTGCTCCAACACCTACACCAATCTCGCTCGACAGTTACTCCTACAGCGGACAAACGCTGCAGACCGGCGACCTGCTCTACGCAGTCTGGAATGGGAGTCAGAGCGATATCTACCGCTTCAACCCGGCCAGTGGAACAAAGCCGGCTTTGTTCATGACGCTTCCAGGCAGCGCATTTTCCCTTTACCTCCACCCGGACCGCAAGGGGTTGGACTACCTGGCCGGCAGCTACAGTCCGGATACGGGCCTGGAAAATGCAGCGCTGTATACGCTCCGTTTCAGCGACCGCTTGCCGCGCCTGTTGCATATTTCCCCGGAAGGCAGCCTTACCTGGCCGACCTGGTCGTCCGATGGACGGTTGATGGCTTTCAACTTCCAACTGCCGGACCCCGGCGAATTCCAGTCACACATCGGCTGGATCGATATGACCTGCCGGAGTTCCGGAGAATGCCCGGTTCACGTTCTGGAGGCGCCGCTCGAATATCGATTGGGCGGCTCGGAATTCTCTCCTCAGGGCTACTGGCTGGCGATCGACGGCGCGGATACCACCTATGGGTCGGGCGAGATCTACCTGCTTCCATTTGACGACAATGCCCAACCGGGTAAATTGCAGAACTTCACCCATTCCGACCATCCTTATGATCAAAGCGCAGGCTGGATCGCCGGGAATAAATTGGTCTGGATGTGTACAGAGGACAACCCAAACGACATAGCTAATGGTATTCCGAATATTTGCCTGCAGGACATTTCATCCCCTGGTTCGGTCCCGCAAAAAATCTTTACGTACAATGATTCCTTCCAGTTCGGACTATCCAGCCAGGGCAATTACTTCTGGCAGATCATCATTAATCGAAATGTTCAAAGAGAAGAGCAGATCTGGCTGTATGACCAAAAGGGTAACAAACACCTGCTAGATGCCGCTCCGTGGTTTGATAATTCGGCCTTTTCGATGGATGAACGCTATTTCGCGTATATCTCTTCCGATAACTACGACAAGACAGTGGTGCCGCAGACGCTGCATATCGCCGCTACTGCAACCGGCGCTGAGCTTGCCAGCTTTGGAAACTTAGCCCCGATTAGCTGGCTGGGTTGGGTGCCGTAGAATCAAAAGTAGGGCGGAATGGCATTCCGCCCTACTTAGGATTACGGCAAAACCTCAAAATCCGTAACGTAGTACCCGATGGCGTCATCCGTCATCATGCGGGACTGATCAATGACGGTGGAGGCAGGGAAACCATACGTGCCATCGTACTTTATTTCGAGTTTGTACGCCCCTCTGATCATGGCTGCATCCACGGTGTCGAACAGGCCTTCGACCGTGCCGCGCGGGCGAAAGGTATCCTGAAAGGGGGTGATATCCCCGCCATTGCTGGCGACCATGGATAGCATCTCGCCATTCTTTACCTCAACCTTCAACGGCATCAGGCTGTACCAGGGACAATTGCAGCCAACCTTTAGATTGAAGCGGTAATGCTGGATGGCCTTTGATTCCCACAGCGCAAGGTTTTTTTCGTAGGCCTCACGGTTCTGCGAGCTGCACGACGTCAGGAACGCAACCAGAAGGATGATGAAGATCAAGCCAAGTTTTTTCATTATTCTCTCCCTTCCTTTCGAGGAAAAAACCACAGGCATTTGTTCCCCAAGTATATTCCATAAAATTCATAGGGGCGACCTTTATGGGGTCGCCCCTACATTTTACATCGAAATCATTACGGCGCGGGCGGCGGCGTGGGTTTCGGGTTCATGCCCGCGTATATTCCCGTCATCAGCAATGCCGGGTCGCCTGCCGCCTGGGAGGCCATCATCTGCGCCTGGCGCGCCAGGTCGGTGGCGTTCTGCAGGATGCGCAGGGCCTCGTCCGGGTTGTGGAAGCCCTGGCTGTTGGAGGAGGCGATGAAGTCCCACATGAACTGGGCATGCCGGTGCAGGGTGCGGGCTTGCTCGAGCAGCGCCGGGTCGGAATCAGTCTTGGCCGCGGCCGCCTTGAGGGCGCTGATAGCATCCACCAGGGCGTCTTCCGTTGCGAGCTTGGCAGTGTGGACCGTATCCTGGATCGTGTTGACGCGCCTCAGCACATCTGCCACATCCGTGTGGCACTGCCCGCAGGCTACATCCGGCTGGAGCAGCGGGCTCATAATATCGTGGCTGGAGTACTTCATGGCCCCCTCCCGGATGTAGGGCATATGGCAATCAGCGCAGGCCACCCCGGCATTGAAATGCGTGCTGCCGGCGCTGAACAACTCATAATCCGGATGGCGGGATTTCATGATGGGCGTGCCGGTGCCGGGATAGGTCCAGTCTGCGAAGGTGCCGGCGTCGTCCTCGAATTTGATAATATCCTCGACGCGCGTGCCGTTGCCCCACGGCACCGTCAGGAGTTTATCCGGCCCGCTAAAGTAATAGGTGACGTGACAGTTGGCGCACACCAGCGAGCGCATCTGCTGGCGGGTGTAGGTGCGCCAGTCGATGCCCTGGGCTTTCAGGGCGGTCTCGACGGCCGGGTTGGTGATGACCAGCCGCATCGTCCCGGCTTCGTGGCAGTTGGCGCAGCCGATCGGGTTGTTGATATTGGGGGTCATGGCGCTGAACAGCTCTGCATCATAGGCCGGCATGCCCAGCTTGGTCCACAGCCCGGGGTTATCCGAGGATTTGCAGGAATAGCAGGTGGCGTGCGTGGTGGCGGTCACGCGCTTCGTGGCGCGGATGTCGATCAGGGTGTTCTGGTGGCCGCGCGGCTGGTTGTAATCCACGCTGAAGGGGTACCCGGCGAACAGGATCACCAGGCGCGGGTCCTCGAGCAGATAAGAGAGCTTGGCCGAGCCGCCGTACCTGGTGGAGGTGTTGTTCCCGGCGGTCAGCAGCAGGCTGGCGTATTCATTCGGGTAGTTCAGGCCCCAGATGGAAGAATCCGGCTCGAGCGCTTTGAGCGTGGTGACCGGCTGGAAGGCGCGCGACTGAGGCGGCTGGTTCTTCAGGTAGATCAGCACCCCGCTCAGCAGCGCGCCCAAGATAACGATGATACCG
>JADGQB010000128.1 GCA_017882145.1 Anaerolineales bacterium | reverse complement strand
CCACGAGAGCAAAATTACCGTGCTGTCCCATTCCGGTCCTTGCATAACGGCATTGATCAGGCTGGTCGTCCAGGCCTGCCCGTCACTGACCAGCGCGGGCGGATGCTCGCTGTTGGCCCCGCTGGGAGTGATCCAACTGATGGCGGGCAGCTTCCCGGCCTGCGCATCCTTGTAGAAATTGGTCACATCCGTGATGTTCTGCAGTTGGCCGTCCTGTTTGACCGTGTCAAAGAACGGCAGCGGGTTCCAGATCCCGGGTGTCCGGGCATTCTGATGCACCGGCGGGCAGTCTGCGGCGTCGTTGGCGCAGTCCGGCTCGGTTCCGGTCTGTACGTAGTATTTCCAACTGACGTTATTCTTGAAAAGCAGGTAGGTCAGGTCCGTCCAGGCATAATCGGGCTTGACCGGGTTGGGGTTGACGTTATTGCCTGTTTTGAAATCCGGCGGGTTCTGGGGGGACTGCAGGGCGTTGATGCAGCTCATCGGGTTGCCGGCCTGGCTGCACTTGGCCGACCATTCGGAAACCATGAACAGGTGCTGGGGCAGGCTCCAGGAGGCATTCGGCTCGAACAGGTGGTCCTGCAGGACAAAGGCTTCAGCGTAGCTCCAATAATTGGGGATTTCCCGGGCGTCATGGTAGCCCATCACATCCGTCGTGGAGCTGCCGCCGCAGTCCGGGTTGAACGTAGCCTGGCAGCCGGCTTTCCCACTCTCGGCCTGGGCAATAAAGCCGTTCATCTGGCCGCCGTTGATATCTGCGCTGGCATTGTTTTGTCCATGTGGGCCGCCGAAGTTCTTGTTGGCTGGATCATGGTACGGGTAGACACACTGCCCGGTTTTTGGGTCATTGACGCACACCGTAAATTGGCCATTCTGGACCGGGAATCCTTCCGCCCCTGGGTAGGTGCCAAAATATTGGTCGAAGGAACGGTTTTCCTGCATGATCACGACGATATGTTTGATCCTGGCGCGCGCCAGGCTGAGCGGATCGTTGCTGGCTGGCACGCTGGTGCCAGTCGCCTGCGGACTGCCGCCGGGCGGGAGGCTGGGGGAGTTAATATAAGTGACTTGGGATGGCAGCGCACAACTGGCGGTCACTAGGACTAACACCAGGAAGATGGTTGGAAACTTTCGAGTCATACCAATTCTCCTTTCGGTACCTGTAAAAAAAAACCTGGCTCTGTAACGAGTAATGACAACCTGTAAAAAAGGATAAAGCCGTCAACTCCAGAGATTGGCACCCGGCCGCACGCGCGATCACGGCCTGGAATTAGTCTACCACCCGTGTTTTACCTGCATGTAAAATGGTTGTAAATTTTTGATGAAAGGAGGCTTTGTAGGGGTGGATCTCGTACCCGCCCATCCCTTTCCAAACTCGATCCACCCCGGTTGCATTTGGGGAAGTTCGCTGGGGGGCGAGGGCTATGCTTTTCCAGAGCTTAATGCCTCATTCCACCGAAAGCTAAACCTTACAATACTGTGGGTAAATATACAGTAACGTCCTAAGCTCCGTTTCGTCATATTAGTAACATGGAAAAGTTCAAGCAATTCAATTCTGCATTGCCATTATATTCTTGTACTTATTTATTGAAAGGGACATGATTATGTTTATAGATATAAACCCAATTAATTCTCTTATAAAAGAAGTAAGGGGAAACATAAGGTTTCTGGGCAATTTGCTTGGAATAGCCCTTGTTCTTTTGGGGGTTGCAGGGATTGTTGGTTTATTTTTTGGCATTGCGACCTTCTTTAAATAGAATGATGGCTTAATGCCATGCAGAAAAATATTCAACAATCTTCACCGGGCCGGCTGGTTTTATGGAGTAACCCCACTGGAAAAAATGCTCCAATTAAACATGAGTTATATTTTTATTATTCCTTCCTCAAGCCGCAACCACAAAGCGCGTATTCGTCATTCAAATTGGAACGGGTTATGTTGGTTATTATGACCCCTTGCCCGCATTGTTGATGAAAACATAAAACGAGTAGCCTTGCGTAAGAGCAGGTTTTATCTTGGACCCATAAGGTATGTCCTCTCTTCGTCAATCTTCAATCAGCAGTCAACAATCAGCAATCAAAACCCGCTTGCACCTCTCCCATATGCGTGCTATAATCCTGTCGACCCTTTAGCTTGACAGCTCTTCGTCAAGATGATAAGTTGAATTTTTTGAACCATAACCCATCCCCCTAAAACCGAATATTTAAACAAGCCTGCTCTGGGGGGCTTGTCCTTGCCCTATTCCCATCATATCAATATTCACATTGAGAAAGCCATATGAACATTCTTGAACTGGAAAATAAACCCTTGGCCGAATTGCGCGCCCTTGCTAAGGAATTCAACGTAGTTAATGCAGCCCGGCTGAAGAAGGAAGCCCTGATCCTGTCGATCTGCCAGGAGGAGGCCGCCAGGCAGGGCATCGATATGCGCGGCGGCATCCTCGAGATCATGAGCGAAGGCATCGGATTCCTGCGCTCGGCGCGTTACAGCGTCAGCGAGGACGATGTTTACGTATCGCAAGCGCAATTAAGGCGCTACGAAATGCGTTCCGGCGATCTGGTCATCGGTCACGTCCGCCCGCCGCGCGAATCGGAACGCCATTGGGGCCTGATCAAGGTTGAATCCGTCAACGGCATCGACCCGGAGGAGGCCCGCCGCCGTCCCCGCTTCGAAGACCTGACCCCCATCTTTCCCGACCGCCGCTTCGACCTGGAGACCAAAGGCGATATACTCTCCACCCGCCTGATCAACCTGATCGTCCCGATCGGGCGCGGCCAGCGTGGCCTGATCGTTTCGCCGCCCAAGGCCGGTAAAACCACCATTCTGAAGCAAATTGCCAATGCCATTTCCACCCAATACCCGGATGTGCACCTGATGGTCGCCCTGATCGGCGAACGTCCGGAGGAAGTCACGGATATGGATCGTTCGGTGGATGCCGAAGTGATCGCCTCCACCTTCGATGAACCGGTCACCTCGCATGTCCGCACCGCCGAAATTGCCCTCGACCGCGCCAAGCGTCTCACCGAGATCGGCCGCCACGTGGTCATCCTGATGGATTCCATCACCCGCCTGGCGCGCGCCTATAACCTGGTCGTCAACCCCTCCGGGCGCACGCTCTCCGGCGGTATGGACCCCTCGGCCTTGTACCCGCCCAAGCATTTCTTCGGCGCGGCCCGCAACCTGGAAGAGGGCGGTTCTCTCACAATTATCGCCACCTGCCTGGTCGATACCGGTTCCCGCCTGGATGACGTGGTCTATGAAGAGTTCAAGGGTACGGGGAACATGGAGTTGATCCTGACCCGTAAACTCCAGGAACGCCGCATTTTCCCGTCCGTGGACATCGAACGTTCCTCCACCCGCCGCGAGGACCTGTTGCTCGGTCCGGATATCCTGCAGCGTGTTTGGATCATGCGCCGAATGTACATCCAGATGGTTTCCCCGCCGCCGCAGGGCGCCGGCATGGACTCGTCTGTTGCAACTGAGGCGCTCCTGCAGCGCCTCTCCAAGACCCGCAACAACCAGGAATTTTTGGAAACTCTTACCGAAGGCATGTAAATTAATGAGTAATCATAGCTCGGGATCTCCCCGTTTATTTAATGGTATCTCGTGGGGAGTGACTATTCTTATTGTTTTCTCCCTGCTCGGCTTTGGGTACGTGAAGGTTTTCACGCCTTCTGTCACTGCCGCAGCCCCCGCAGTACCCACTCCCACAACCGGCAAAGCGCTGGCTGCCGCCCTTCCGGCGGCAGTCTCTTCAGCCGCTGCGCAGGCCATTGTCCGGCAGGTGTGGCTTAAAACCGACATCACTTCCAAGACCACTTATACGGTCAGCGAATATACCGTCCAGAGCGGGGATGCCTTGTTCAGCATCGCCAAACAGTTCGATATCAAGCCGGAAACCCTGTTGTGGGCCAACGAAGACATATTACAGGACAGTCCGGATAGCCTGCGCGTCGGGCAGGTGCTCAAGGTGCCGCCCACGGACGGCGTTTATTATCAAGCCGTCGAGGGCGATACGCTCGAAACGATTTCGAAGAAGTTTTCTGCGACTTTGGATGATGTGCTTAATTGGCCCGGCAATAATATCGATTTGACCACCCAGGTGGTTGTTCCCGGCGACTATATCATGGTCCCGGGTGGGCATCGCGAGTTTGTCCAATGGATCATCCCCACCGTGGCGCGTGGTAAATCCGGCACCGCCAACGTTGGCGGATCAACGTGTGGTGGTGGCCCGGTCGGCGGAGGCGGATTTATCTGGCCCGCCGCCAACCACTTCATCTCGGGCAACGATTATTGGTCCGGTCACCTGGGGATCGATATCGCCGCCGGGATGGGTGCCCCGGTCTATGCTGCCGATGCGGGCGTGGTCACCATCGCCCAGGGCGGTTGGAACGGCGGCTACGGCAACGTGGTCATGATCGACCATGGCAATGGTTACCTGACCGTCTATGGTCACTTGAGCCAGATCAACGTGGTAGCCTGCCAGGGTGTGGCCCAGGGATCGATAATTGGCCTGGCCGGCAGCACCGGTAACTCCACCGGCGCCCACCTGCACTTCGAGGTCCGGCTGAACGGCGGGTTTGTCGACCCGTGGTACGTTTTGCCCTAACCAAAAGCTTTTGAAGACCCGGTTCCAAAATGGAATCGGGTCTTTTGAAACCGATTGCGACATGCAAATATGTGTCATTGCGAGGATGGTGTTCTTCCTGACGAAGCAATCTTATTGTCAGGTGTAGATTGCTTCGCCAAAGTACGCCTCGCAATGACAGATGCGAATATTATGGACGAGCTCACCCTCCGTAAAGCACTTACCAGCCTGCCCATGAGCGCTCTGCGCTATTTCGAGCGTACCGGTTCGACCAATGACGATGCCCTGGCCTGGGCGGCTGCCGGTGCCCCCGACCTGGCGCTGGTCTATGCCGAGCAGCAGACGGCCGGGCGCGGGCGTGCCAATCGGCATTGGTTTACCCCGCCGGGGGCGGCTTTGGCATTCAGCCTGGTTTTACGACCGCTGCCCGTCGAAGCGCGCTCCACGCCTCTTCTTTCAGCTTTGGGGGCGCTGGCGGTCTGCGAAGCCCTGGCAGAGCTTGGCCTGGATCCGGAAATTAAATGGCCCAACGATGTCCTGCTTCATCGGCGCAAAGTGAGTGGGATTTTGGCTGAATCGGTCTGGATGGGGGAACGCCTGCAGAATGTTGTCCTGGGTGTCGGCCTCAACATCCAGCCCGAGGCAGTCCCTCCCTCCGACCAGCTCAACTTCCCCGCAACCTGCCTGCAGGCCGAGTTGCCCGCTCCCCAGTCCCCTGCCAGGGTGCTCGACCGGGCCGCGCTGCTCAGGCAGATTCTGCAGGCACTGATTTATTGGCGCGGCCTGCTCGCCTCCGAGATTTTCCTGCAGGCCTGGCAGTCGCGTCTGGCCTTCCGCGGTGAGCAGGTGGAGATCTGGGCGGAAGGGCAAATGATCCAGGCTGGCAGGCTGGAAGGGCTTGGAAAGGATGGGAGTCTGCGCCTGACTTCCCCGCTGGGGCAGGACCTCTCAATTAAGTTTGGAGAAGTGCATCTGCGTCCGGTTGTGTGATATACTTTTTAATGTGAGGTGACCCATGCTCGATAACCTGCGTAACCAGTCTTCCTTCCAACCGGATGAGGAAGAACCACAGGATTTCGTTCAACCGGAAAAACCCAAGAAACCGCCTAAACCGCGGCGCTCATTTGACCAGGTAACCGGCACGAATGCCAAACAACGCCTGGTTCTGGCGGTGATGTTGCTGGTGATGGTTTGCCTGCTCGGAGTGATCCTGCTGGTGGTCACTGGGAAGATTGTTCTGCCTTTCTTATAAGGAAAGGCTCGCTGGTTCCTCCCTCCTGAACACGAGGGAGGTTGGTTTTTAAATGTCGTGTTTTTCGCTCCACCCTCCATCCCGAAACCGAATATTTAATTTGGTGCAACCCTCATCAGCCCACTTTCCCATTATCCATAAAAGCATTTGTACATACTTTCAAAAACAGTTCCCGGCTATGTTTGCGGGAAAATCATTTTTTCAGAGGAATTACTTTGAATTTAGAAAATAATACTTCTGCCAATGTTGCCAGTTCGCCGCGCACTTTCTTTGGGCGCTCTCGCTGGCTTCTTTATATTAGTTTAATTGTTCTTTTTGCGCTGGGAATTGGATTTCGATTACTGAATCTGACCAATCCACCTTTGGACTTTCATGCCTGGCGACAATATGGGTCGGCGTCGATTGCTCGTCAGTTATATTATCAAATGCTTCCCAATGCCGATCCAAAACTGCACCAAAGTTTACGAGGGCTGGATGAACCTGCGATCACCGAAGGACTGGTGGCCATTAGCTATCTGGCGGCGGGCGGCGAATATCTTTGGATAGCCCGAATCTGGACAACTCTTTTCTGGGTCCTGGGCGGGCTGGCACTGTTCGCCTTGGTGCGCAGGATGACCTCCGTAGATGGCGCAGTGATAGCCTTGGGATATTATTTACTGTTGCCGTTTGGCGATACCACCACACGTGCCTTCCTGCCTGAACCACTGATGGTCATGTGGATCCTCCTGGCTTTGTATGCAATTTATCGTTGGGTGGAAAGCTCTACCTGGAAATGGGCCATCGCCGCAGGTGTACTTTGCGGGCTGGCCTTGCTTACCAAGATATTTGCCGCTTTCCCGCTTATCCCGGCTTTTGCCCTGGTTGTCCTGACTTCGTTTGGGCTGCGCCGTACGATTGTCAATCTTAAATTTTGGGTGATAGTGGTCTTGGCGGCTATCATTCCGGCGGCCTATTATATTTTTCCCAATCTGCAGACGGGAAGTGACTACCTGTCAACGTGGGTGTTGCCCTATACGCACCGTTTGCTGGATATCAGCTTTTACATTACCTGGCTGCACTATTTGAATGGGAACTTTGATCTGGCGGTGGTCTTGATAGCCGTTTCTTCGATCATACTACTCGAAAAACGCTGGCGGGCCATGTGCATCGGCTTGTGGATCGGTTATGGATTGCTGGGTGCTGCCGTTCCTGAATTGATCTACTCACATATATACTACGATCTGCCGCTTGTGGCGATTGTTGCAATCTCCCTGGGCCCGCTGGGCGCACTATTGCTTGAAAAGATAAGCGCGCAGGGCAGGCTCTGGCACATTCTGTTCTTGGGCGCTGGGCTGGTTGCAATCGGATATTCTGTTTTCATGTCCCGAAAAGATATCGTTGCTGTCGATTATCGCGAAAAAGCCAGCCAATGGCAGGCTCTTGGACAAAAATTGCCCAAGGGGCCAATTATCGGCCTGGTTGAAGATTATAGCGTACCGCTCCAGTATTACGGGGGGAAATATGTTGCGAACTATTCCTACACTTGGGACCATGAAATGGGTGCCATGGCAGGCCATCAATTTGACATGAACGCTGACAATCTGGATTATTTCAATTCCAAGGTCCAGGGATATCATTATTTCCTGGTAACCATGTTTGATCAGTTGGAAGCCCAAACATACCTAAAGAATATCCTTTACGAGCACTATCCAATCTATGATAAGGGCAGTTGGTATGTGATTTTCGACCTCACGCATCCACACTAGCATCTTCCAACGGAATCACTTATGCGGGTGATCCCGTTCGCTTTCCTGCTTTCATTTCAACGGTAATTCAATTTGTTTGCCCGGCTCGGGCCCTTCTTCGCCATTGGTATTGGCGCCGATTTTCTTGAGCTCGGCAGCTGCGGTCCGGGCGATGGAGGCCACCCGGTCGCCTTCCTTGACGTCCATCAAATGCACACCGCGTGTGGCGCGGCCGGCCTGCTTGACATCCTTGACCTTGGTCCTCAGGACCATGCCGTTGGCGGTGATGATGGTCAGGTCATCGGCTTCCTGTACGACGCGTGCCGAAGTGATGGTGCCGATCTTGACCGTCGCGCTTCGGGCAGTTGTCTGCACACCGCCGGTGGCGCGACCCTTGACCGGGTATTCCGTCAGGGGAGTGCGTTTGCCGTATCCCAGGGTCGTTACCAGCAGCAGGTCGCCGTCCTTTTCGATGACTTCCATGCTGGTTACATGGTCTTTTGCACCCAACCGGATGCCGGTCACCCCACCCGCCGAGCGGCCCATCGAGCGGACTTCTTTTTCTGAGAAGCGCAGGGCCTGTCCTAATTCGGTGACGAAGATGATTTCGTTGTCGCCGTGGGTCAGGCGCGCCCAGTGCAGTGCGTCGCCCTCTTCCAGCCCGATGGCGATGATGCCGGACGGGCGCACAGCCGCCAATTCGGATAAGACCATTCGCTTGATCTTGCCATTGCGGGTTGCCAGCGTTATATATTCTGCATTGTCGAAGTTGGGTACGGAGACAGCCGCAGTAATCGACTCGCCGGCTTCCAGCGACAGTACATTCACAAGCGGGATGCCCTTGGCGGCCCGGTCGGCATCCGGGATCTGGTAGACTTTTTCTGAATAGACCTTGCCCCGGTCGGAGAAGAACAGCATGGTGTCCAGCGAGCGCGCCGGTATGATCGTCAGGACCTCATCTTCTTCCTTGGTGGCATGACCGGCTACGCCCTTGCCGCCCTTCGTCTGCGAGCGGAAGCTGGTAGCCGCCACGCGCTTGATGTACCCGTGGGCTGTCAGCGTGATCAGTACGGCCTCATCCGGTACCAGGTCCGATTCGCTCAGGTTCTCCACGGCTTCGACCGCGATGTGTGTACGGCGCTCGTCGCCATACTTCTCGGATAGTTCGCGCATATCCTCCTGGATGAGCGCCAGGATTTTCTTGGGGTGGGCCAGCAGATCTTCAAAATCTGCGATCTGTTGTTTGAGCTGCTTATATTCGTCCTCGATTTTTTGGCGTTCGAGGGCCGCCAGCCGGCGCAGCTGCATGTCAAGGATGGCTTGCGCTTGCAGCTCGGACAGCTTGAAACGCTTCATCAAGCGCTCTTTGGCCGTCTCCGCGTCCGGAGATTCGCGGATGGTCTGGATGACTGCATCCAGGTTGTTCAGGGCGATGGTCAGCCCTTCCAGGATGTGCGCCCTCGCCCGCGCTTTTTCCAATTCAAACTGGGTCCGGCGCGTGATTACGAGTTGGCGGTGTTCGATAAAGATCTGCAATGAACGTTTGAGCGGCAGCAGGCGCGGCTCCCCGTCAACCAGTGCCAGCATCTGTACGCCAAAGGTGGACTGCAGCGCAGTGTATTTGTACAGCTGGTTGAGCACCTTCTTGGGTTGCGCTCCGCGCTTCAATTCGATCACGATGCTCATGCCGCGCCGGTCGGACTCATCCCGCAGGTCTGAGATCGTGTCGATCTTTTCATCGCGCACCAGGTCGGCGATCCGTTCGATCAGGGTCGACTTGTTGACCTGGTAGGGGATCTCGGTGATCACGATGCGGTGCCGGTTGCTGTTCATCTCCTCGATGTGGGCCTTGCCGCGCAGGATGATCCGCCCCTTCCCGGAGGCGTAGGCAGATTCGATGCCTTCCGTTCCGACGATAATTCCGCCGGTGGGGAAATCCGGTCCTGGGATGAATTTCATCAACAATTCGATCGGAACATCGTCCATCGTATCGTAATTGTCGATCAGGTAGTTGATGGCTAACGCCACTTCTTTCAAATTATGCGGTGGAATATTGGTCGCCATGCCCACTGCGATACCCGACGAACCGTTCAGCAGCAGGTTCGGCAGGCGCGCAGGCAGGACCAGCGGCTCTTTGAGCGAGCCATCGAAGTTGTCGCCGAAGTCCACCGTGTTTTTTTCCAGGTCGGCCAGCAGCTCCTCCGCCATCCTGTGCAGCCGGGCTTCGGTGTAACGCATGGCTGCCGGGGCATCGCCATCCACCGAGCCGAAGTTGCCCTGGCCATCCACCAGCATATAGCGCATGGAAAAGTCCTGGGCCATGCGTGCCATCGACTCGTAAACGGCCGAATCGCCGTGCGGGTGATACTTTCCCAGCACCTCACCGACAATACGGGCGGATTTCTTGAATGATGAATTGGCACGGATGCCCATATCCTGCATGGCGTACAGAATGCGCCGGTGGACGGGTTTTAACCCATCCCGGGCATCCGGTAGTGCCCGTGCGACGATAACGGACATGGCGTAGTCAAGGTAGGCCGTCCGCATGGTCTCGTCGATATCTGCCATTTGGACGGTCCCGATGACTTGCTTGACGGGTTCCGAGCCATTGTTGGGGGTTTCAGGGTCAACCATAAATGTTCCTCACGCGGTAAGGGCACAGCACTGCTGTGCCCTTCAGTTTCGAATTAGCCTACGAATTATACCGCAAACAGCTTGTCAAATCACATGCGGACAGTTATAATCCCGCCTTGCCAGTACCACAGAGTAGGGTTTATCCCACTTAGTGGGGCTTGTTCGGGGCGTGGCTCAGTCCGGTAGAGCGCTGCGTTCGGGACGCAGAGGTCCCCGGTTCAAATCCGGGCGCCCCGACAAAAAGACTCTCAAATTGGGAGTCTTTTTGTTTTATTCACTCACCCGCTGGAATCTCCACGCCGCCAGGATGAAGAAGAATAGCGTATAGCCGAGCAATGCCGTCACCGGCAGCAGCACCGAGTTGAAACCCAGCCCGCGTGCGATGATGTTCTTGAAACCATCCATCGCCCAGGCAACCGGCGAGACGTGCCCGATGGCTTGGAAGGTCGCGCCGGTAAACTCGAGCGGCACCCAGGCCCCGCCCAGTCCGGAGAGCACGAACATCGGGATGAGCGAGAAGGTGATGGCTTGTTCTTCGGATTTCGCCAAAACCCCGATCAGCAGTCCCAGGGCGGCG
>JADGQB010000391.1 GCA_017882145.1 Anaerolineales bacterium | reverse complement strand
TGGGATATACGGTAAGTGGGTTTCATGCGCCAGTGCCCAGTCTTTCAGCTGCTCATTGTAATAGTTCCAGACCTTCTGGCGGTGCGCCTGGACTTTTTCGCGTTGTTCGAGTTGGGCCGCCAGGAATGCAGCCAGGAGATCCGAAGGCAGGTAGCTGGAACCCAGGTCCACCCAGGTATACTTGTCCACCTGGCCGCGGAAGAACCGGCTGCGGTTGGTGCCCTTTTCGCGGATGATTTCGGCGCGTTCGACCAGTTCCGGGTCATTGATCAGCAGCGCCCCGCCTTCGCCGCAGGTGAAATTCTTGGTTTCGTGGAAGCTCTGCGCCGCCAGTACCCCGAACGTGCCCAAATATTTGCCTTTGTATTTGCCGAACAGACCGTGGGCATTGTCTTCCGCCACGGCCACCTTGTTGCGATTGGCGATCTCAAAGATGGCATCCATTTCGCAGCCCACCCCGGCATAATGCACCGGGATGATGGCCTTGGTGCGCGGCGTGATCAGTGCTTCAAGCCTGGATTCATCCAGGTTAAGCGTATCCGGCCGCACATCCGCAAAGACCGGCCTGGCCCCGCGTAATACGAAGGCATTCACCGTCGAAACGAACGTGAATGATGGCAGGATGACTTCATCTCCCGCTTGGATGTCGAGCAGGAACGCGAACATCTCCAGCGCATGCGTGCAGGAAGTGGTCAACAGCACCTTCGGGACGCCCAGCTGCTCTTCGAGCAGTGCGCTGGCCTTCCGTGTGAACGGACCATCGCCTGAAAACTTGGCGGCCTGGATGGCCTGCGCCATATATTCATTCTCGTTCCCCACCATCACGGGCTTGTTGAAACCTACAGTAATGGGATATGGATCAGCCATGTCAGCCTTTTCGGACCAGGATAGTGAAATCGTAAATCGTGTAATCGTGCAATAAAGCCACATTTTTGGAAAAATTGCGTTTGCAATAGTCAAAAAGATAGCACGGATCCGCGTAGTACAAATCCGAGCGCATGTGGTCGGTATCGGAATATTTCGTCAAGAAGTTGCTTGAAAACCCCTTTTGGCTTAATTCATTGAATTGATGAAATATGCTGATTATATGAGTGGTCCAATCCTCAAAGCTGATGTTCGCACGATAATTAAAAATCCCGCTGGCAACCACATAATCGCACACTGGAAGTAAGTTCCTATCTTCTGTAAAAGTGCGATTGGATTTCCCAGCGTGATGTTCGCGAGCTGTTATAAGCATCTTGTCTACAATATCAAAGCCAAAGTAGTTGGCCTTGAAACCCTTTTTGGTTAGGTAATCAGCCAATGCCCCGTACCCGCAACCATAATCAACGATCGAAAATGGATTGGTGGGATCACAAATTTTGAGAAGTTGTTCAAATCGGATTTCCTGGGAAAACTCCGAATTCCAGTCCACCCCTTGCGGTGTAGCTCCATGTGCGTCAACGCTCTTCTCAAAATAGTTCTTTACGATTTCAAGATCAGGCATGGTGGTCATTTGTTTTTTCCAAAGATATATTTGGATGCCTCTGGCCCGGTCATGAAGAGCAGATCCAGGATGGAGACAAAAGGATCAAAAGGTGGATGGAGTTGGGGATACTCCGGGTAATTGTAATCTATGTATTCCAGGCTGATCCCGGCTGCAGCAAATTTTTCGTTTTCAATGTAATCCCTGGCAGACGGTCCGCTCAGATAGTGGCTTGCACCCACCTGGGTCAGGATCTGCACCAGCCGGTCGGTCTTCTTGCCTGTCACCGTTATTTCAGACGAGCGCATGAAGCGCGTGTGGCTGATTCCCAATTCGATCGCCAGGGCGATCGTCAGGGCGATCGTGAAATCCGCCAGCAATATGTCGTGGCGTTGGTAGAAAGATTCGAGCAAAGCGGCATACTTCTGAAAAAAAGGTGCACGCTTATATGCAAAGGTGAACGCCTTCCAGTGGGCTTCGTTCCATGGCTTGCTCCAATCGATCTCCACCTGGTTGATCGGGATCGATTTTTCAACCACGCCGCCGCTGTGCACCGGGATCGTCAACCACTGCCGGCCCTGGTCCGTTTTGATCTGGTTGCGGTTGCGCCAGCCGTGTTTATCGTATTGCACGTCGTCATAAAAAATAAAAACATCCGCCCGGTTGATCTGGTCGAAATAACCGCGCCAGGGGATGTAGGAAGGCTGCAGGATCACGCAATTCATGGCTGGTTGACAGGCGCTTCCGGTGTGGTACTTTCGATCGTGTAGGGCCGGCGGCCTGCCGTCCGCTCGAAGACGCGTGCCAGGTACTCCCCAATGATCCCCAGCGCGAAGAGTTGCACGCCGCTGAACACCATGATCGCGGAGGCCAGGAATGGGAACCCCGGGACGGAACCTTCCACAAAATAAACGGTTATCACGTAGATGAAACCGATGAACCCGATCAACGTGAAAAAGAAGCCGACAATATTGCTGAACCGCAGCGGTTTGGTGCTGAAGTTGGTAAGATATATCAGGGAAAGGCGCAGGAGCTTACTGATGTTGTAGTTGGATTTTCCATCGTCGCGCGGCTGCTCGTCTACTGGGGTTGCGGCAAAGCGCGTGGTTCCCCAAGAAAGCAGGACATCCAGCATCACATCCGTATTGTTAAAACCGTCGAATGCTTGCCGCAGGTTTGTTCGGAAGGCGCGGAAGGCGCTCACATCGCGCATACTGGTGTTTCCAATTGCGGCTGCGATGATCAGTTTGGTCAGGGAAGATCCGATGTTGCGCCACCAGGAATGTGGGCGCTTCCTGGGCACGCCATAAATAACATCATAGCCTTCCGCCAGTTTCTCCAGCAGGCAGTGGATCTCCTCTGGCGGATGTTGGAGATCGTCATCCATGGTAACGACCACTTCGTAACGCGCCTGCCGGACCCCGCACAGCGTAGCGTTGTGCTGTCCGTAGTTGCGCATCAGGTCGATCCCTCGCACCCCCGCGTAGCTTTTGGAAAGCGCCTGGATAACCTCCCAGCTTTGGTCCGGGCTGTCGTCATTTACCAGGATCACCTCATGCTTTTCGGAAAGGCCGGATAACACTTTATCCAGTCTCTCCACCAATCTTGGCAGCGTGGCTTGACCTTTATACACCGGGATGACGACAGAGATATTCATAAGGAGAGAGATTAATGGCGACAGCTATGCGCGTTTAGCGTAGTTGCCCAGCGCTTTTCGCTAATCACTGATAGCTGAAAGCTGAATACTGAAAGCTGACAGAGAGCGGGCGATCGGATTCGAACCGACGATATCCTGCTTGGAGGGCAGGCGTTCTACCACTGAACTACGCCCGCGTGCGCCTTATTCTACCGTGACGGGCACAGACGGTCAACCTCCGGAAAACCTCCTGGGACCTGATTATTGAACCATTCTTTTCGCATATTTCGCTCAAAAACATCATAAAACTGACCATTAACCCCCCGATTCCGGTGGATCAA